>NZ_LGRP01000096.1:0-843 GCF_001636635.1 Paenibacillus sp. O199 | reverse complement strand
CGGTGCGTGTTCATTGCTGCGATATTGTGGTTGATAATCATTAGGTGTTTCCTCCCTGAAATTGGTTATTTCCACATCCATGTGGGTTGTTATATGACAATGAGCTGGTTTCTGAAGTCGGCCGTCCTGTCCGCCAGCTCATAATATATATATCGACTTTAAACCAGTTTTTTTTATAGTTTTAAAGTATTTTTTTAAAAATATCCTTATGATTTTAAATCAATTTTGAATTCAAAAAGATTCCTAGAAGATGTTCTTCCAGGAATCTTTTAAAAACCCGTTTAATTTAACGAAGCAATTGAAGAACGCCTTGTGGTTGTTGGTTCGCTTGCGCCAGCATCGCTTGCGAAGCTTGTGCCAAGATATTGTTCTTGGTTTGTGCCATCATTTCTTTCGCCATGTCCACGTCACGTACGCGGGATTCCGCTGCCGAGAGGTTTTCAGACGATGTGTTTAGGTTGTTAATCGTGTGCTCCAGACGGTTTTGCAACGCGCCCAAGTAGCTACGGCCCGAAGATACGGATGCGATTTGAGTATCTAACGTCGCGATTGCCGTGCTTGATTTCGCCTGATCTGTAATGGCCTCAGCTTTCAAAGCTGTTTCAATAGCAGTCAGATCGACACCTGCCGTATCCAGCTTGAGATCGATAGTTTGATCTTTGTTAGCACCTACTTGCAACTTCAATACACCCGCAGCCCCTGCACTCTTATCAAGCAAGTTCATCGTGTTAAATTGAGTCGTATCCTTGATACGGCCAACTTCTGCTGTCAACTGAGTAAACTCATCATTTAGAGCTGTACGGTCAGCGGCAACGTTAGTGTCCGAAGCGGATTGTACAGCCA
>NZ_LGRP01000112.1:0-300 GCF_001636635.1 Paenibacillus sp. O199 | reverse complement strand
AACGTTAGTGTCCGAAGCGGATTGTACAGCCAGCTCTCTTTGACGTTGCAGGATCGAGTGTACTTCGTTCAACGCGCCTTCAGTCGTTTGGATCAGCGAGATACCATCTTGTGAGTTCTTGGCAGCCATGTCCAAACCACGAATTTGACCGCGCATTTTTTCGGAAATTGCCAAGCCGGCAGCGTCATCGCCTGCACGGTTGATACGCAGACCCGAAGACAGTTTCTCTATGGATTTGTTTGTGTTTGTTGTGTTCACGGAAAGCTGACGGTGCGTGTTCATTGCTGCGATATTGTGGTT
>NZ_LGRP01000068.1:0-9067 GCF_001636635.1 Paenibacillus sp. O199 | reverse complement strand
TGCTGGCTGCACACCTCGCGAAGCCGCATCGCAAGCGTGATGCGTGCTTCGCCAACCAGAGCGCCAGTTCCTTTTTCACGGAACTGGAACAGCGTAATGCCGCCAGCGATGGCTTGGCGCAGCACTTCCACGGGGTCACGCGTCGTATTCACGCTGCCCATTACCAAATACACCTGCATCGCATGCCGTACCGCTTCTGCATCCAGTGGGCGCATTACTGTTCACCCCGCAGTCTGCGCTGATACGCAAAATGATTCGTCGGCCCATGTCCGGCCCCAATCCCCAGCTCATCTTCAATGGCTGCCTGAATGAATGCTCGCGCGGTGGTGACGGCAGCCGGCACAGCTGAGCCTTTCGACAATTCGGCAGTAATGGCCGCAGAATACGTACATCCCGTTCCATGGGTATGCCTTGTCACTACCCGAACGTTCTCCAGATAATGAAAAGACTGACCATCATAGAGCACATCGACAATGATGCCATTTCCCTCATCATGACCACCTTTCACCAAAGCATACGTGGAGCCCATCTGCACGATCTGCCTTGCGGCTTCTTCACGCTGACTCAAATTCATAATAGACATTCCTGTAAGAAGCTCGGCTTCCGGAATGTTCGGCGTCGTGATCAGTGCATGAGGCAGCAGCTCCGTAATTAGCGCTTGAACGGCCTCCTTTTGCAGCAGGGGAGCGCCGCCTTTGGCAACCATAACCGGATCGATGACCAGATTGGACCAGCCGTATTGCCGCCATTTCTCGGCAACCAGTTTAATTATTTCAGCACTGTAGAGCATGCCCGTCTTCACGGCTGTAGGTTGAAAATCATCACCGGTCGAATCCAACTGTTGAGCGATTCCATCGTAAGGGATAGGGAAGACGCCCTGCACACCTGTTGTATTTTGGGCAGCAATAGCTGTAATCACAGTCATGCCGTATACGCCGAGCTCCTGAAAGGTCTTCAGATCAGCTTGAATTCCGGCTCCGCCACCATTATCAGAACCAGCAATCGTCAAAGCCTGCGCAATACTCATTTAGCACCTCCATCAATCCGACGAACCTGTGCCTGTTGTACGAGAACGTCAGGTGTCACTTGAGCCAGTTGATTCAGAAATTCGATCTGGAAGCTGCCCGGTCCCAGGTCAGCGGTACGTTCCGCCGCAATCTCTGCTGCAACGCCATAGAAAACGAGTGCCTCCACAACACTGCTCAGCAAGTCGTCTCCCGGTTTCGCTATGGCTGCAAAAGCACCAATCACGGAGCTGAGTAAGCAGCCTGCACCCGTTACTTGGGTAAGCAAGGCATGTCCATTACTCGTCAGGAACGTCGTTTGTCCATCCGTAATGACATCCTCGCGTCCGGTAATGACGACCACACAGCCGAGTTTTTGTGCTGCCCGTTCCGCTATTCCGATTCGATCTCCATCGCCTTGACCTGCATCCACACCTTTGATGCTCCAACGCTCACCGATGACATTGGCGACTTCTGCCACATTGCCCCGCAACACCGTGAGGCGAAGCTCACGAACGAGCATCTGAACGGTTTCCGTACGATAGGCGGTTGCGCCAGCTCCAACCGGATCGAGCACAACAGGCACGTTATTTGAATTAGCCGATTGCCCAGCCAGGCGGATCGCCTCAACTACCTTTTCGTCCAGAGTACCAATGTTCAGTACAACCGCTCCCGACATCTTGGCAACATCTGCGACTTCTTCATGCGCATAGGCCATAAAGGGAGATGCACCTAGTGCGAGCAAACCGTTGGCCGTAAACGGAGCGACGACAATATTCGTAATGTTATGAACAAGCGGATTTTGCGTACGAACACGTTCCAGATAAGACATATGAGTTCCTCCTAATAAATAAGCAAATTAATGAATGAAAGTGTCAGGGCAGGGTGGGCCATTAAATCATGGGAACTAAACGCTATTCTCGGATAGCTGGAAAGTCCATATAGAAAGCTTAATTAAAGAGTCCTTATCCTCGATAAAGATTCTAATCGTACAGTTATTGAATTCCGTAACTACTCATGTTATCGACATCTGATAATGAATTTACAACTTTCAAATTTCACTTGATCTCGTCCAGTAATCGATTTTACTTACTCACCCTGCAAGTTGATAAAAGCATCCTCAGCCTTTACGGAATCCGGAATCAGTTCACTTTGAACCAACCATGCACGTACATTTTCCCAAGAAGAGGCGCCCTGCCTGCCAAACGGCTGACCTTCTTCATTCATCAGTGGCAGTAAAATATTTAGGCTTTTGGTTTCGATCTCCGGGTCAAGTGGAGACGTTTCGTTCTCATGTGCGAGCAGAATGTTCAGCGCGTCCTCGGGGTGCTCTGTTACATATTTCTGTCCTTCCTGCATCGCTTTGATGAAGCGGGTAAGCTGATCTTTCTTCGCTTCAATGCCCGCATCACTTGCAGTGAGGACCAGTTCATAATAATCAGGTACGCCGTAATCGACGGGATTGATCGCTTTCATGGCATGGCCTTCCTTTTCCAGAATCAATTGTTCATGGTTAATAAAACCACCCATAATGGCATCTGCCTGCCCGGAAGCCAGGGAAGGGATCAGGTCAAATCCCACATCCACCAGATTCATCTTGTCGGGATTACCGCCATCCTGGCTGATCATGGTACGCACCATCGCTTCATACAGAGGGATTGAGGAATAGCCGACCGTCCTCCCTTCAAGATCTTTTGGCGATTTCACTTTACCGTTGGCTTCAGTCAACAGATGCACGAGCGGATGGCGAACGACGGCTGCAATCGAACGTACAGGAATGTTCTCCCCACGCGCGAGCAAAATTTGCGGCTGGTAGCTTAGTGCAAGATCGATTTTCCCGGCGGCAACAAGTTTGAGTGCATCATTCGTATCGGCAGGCATCTGGATATCGACATCCAGACCTTGATCCGCGAAGTAACCATTCTCCTGAGCAACATAGATGAAGGAATGCACTGCATTAGGATACCAATCGAGCATGATGGACAGCTTGTCTTTGGATGCCGATGACCTCTCGGCCGCAGATGATTCTGTATCTTTTGCATTGGAAGTTGAATCTGTAGCAGGTGTGTTGGTACCCGTATTTCCGCATCCGCTGATAATCAGTAACATAGATATGAGCAGAATGGGGAGTAGGGAGTAGATATGTTTTTTCTTCATAGCTTCAAATTCCTCATTTCCGTTTATCTGTTTTTGAAATCCGAAAGTTATCCAGTTTTTCTTCTACCTGCATGACGTGGTGTACTGAATCTTCTCTCCATCCATGCAATGAGTACAAACAGGGCGATACCGAGCAGGGATAACAGCACAATGGCGGCGAACATTGCATCCGTGTTCATATTGCTCGACATTCTGCGGCTGAAGTAGCCAAGCCCCTTGCTTCCACCAAGCCATTCACCGATCGTTGCACCGACCACACAATACACCACGGACATTTTCAGTCCCGAAAAGAAGGAGGGAAGGGCAAGTGGAATCTGGAGTTTGCGAAAAATATCCCACTTGGTGGCCCCCATCGTCAGCAGCAGTTCACGCTGCTCCGGATCACCCTTGCGCAGGCCATCGTAGGTGCTCACCACAATTGGGAAAAATGCGATCAGGAACACCACCGCCACTTTACTCCACAGCGTGTAGCCAAACCACAGGATAAAGACGGGGGACAGGGCAATCAGCGGGATCGTCTGACTGATCACGATGAAGGGATATAACGCTTTTTCAATCGACCGATTCATATGCATACCCGTTGCAAGTGCAATTCCGGCACCAATGGACAAGCCAAAACCAACGACAACCTCCATCAAGGTAGCAGGCAGATGTGTAGCCAGCAGAAGGTGGTGATGTTCATACAGCGAACGGACAATCGCCGTCGGGGCTGGAATGATGAAGGAAGGCACCCATCCCATACACACAATCCACTCCCAGAGAGCAAGCAGCAAGATCATGAGCAAAAGAAACAGACCATAACGGGCAAGCCAACCTCTTACGCTATGCTTCATGCTATCTCTCAAGTTACCGTCTCGCATGCAATTGTTCCTCCAGTTGTCGTCTCATCTGAACGAGAGCCGGTTCGTAGACCATGTCCGAATGTCTTGGACGTGCTAAAGGTACCGACAGATCCTGCAGCTGTTGACCTTGGCCCACCGGAGTTAACAGGATAATCCGATCACTGAGCAGCAGGGCTTCTTCAATGTCATGTGTGATGAACAACACGGTTTTGCCCAGGCCTTCCCATAGCTCCAGCAGCCAGCGATGCATATCCCGTTTGGTCAGGGCATCGAGTGCGCCGAATGGTTCATCCAGCAGCATAAGTTGGCCACCTGTCAGCAAAGTACGAAGCAGCGCGACACGCTGGCGCATGCCACCTGAAAGCTCGTCCGGGTAAGCATGCGCGTGGCCAGATAAGCCAAATCTGTCGAGGCCAGCCAGGATATCTGCTCGAATCCTTATCTTATCCTGCCGACCTGCAGCCAGTTCAGAGGGAAGCATGCAATTCCCCATGACGGTTCTCCAGGATAATAGGAGGTCCTTTTGCGGCATGTAGGCCACCTGCCCCAGTCGCTTTCCTTCTTGAACCCAAGGAATTTCAATGGTTCCGTGTGTTGGCTCAAGCAGGCCTGCCAGCAGCTTGAAAAGGGTACTTTTACCGGAGCCGCTGGAACCGATGAGCGAGACAAATTCGCCTTTGGCTACAGTCATCGACACATTGGAGAGCACGGGGGAATCCCTTTTTCCCGGGAAAGCGTAGCTCATGTTGTGAATGGTTATATCGTTATCCATCTCGTTCCGTCCCCCCTTGTTATTCATAATTCAACTTCAAACCGCGGGATCTTTAATTACACCTTCTGATCTGCTCGCAGAACGCGAAAAAGACCCACCCATTTCCGGAGAAATGAGTGGGTCTGTAAGTTCAATTCACATTAAATTCCATCATCAACATGAAAAAATCCGCTTACTGAGAGGCCGCTCCACTTCCCTCCGCTGGTATGATCCAGATCAGGTTCAAAGGGTCCGAATCGTTCGATTCGTCTCAGCCGCAAGGCTCCCCTAGTGCAATGTTTAAGATATGCAGTTGTGTGTTCAGCATATATCACATGCAAGTGGAATGTAAAGAGGGCGGCTTAAAAGAAGTGTGCGTAATGTGAGTTAGGAAAGTAACTAGGATCTAATCGTTTGAATGTAACAGTGAATCAAGCTCCCCGATCAGACGGGCAATCTGCTCAGGTGTGCCAATCGTAATCCGAAGCCAGGTAGGCATACCAAATTCGGCACCGCCGCGGACAGAGATGCCTCTGTTCAACAATTCTTTGGTAATCGGGCCACTATCCTGCAACAGATCAACCATGATGAAATTTGTTTCGGAAGGGATGTAGGGTAAGTTCCACTGATCAAAGGACTGCATTAACGTTTCCCTTCCTTGACGATTGTAGTGCAGGCAGTGAGAAACAAATTCATGATCATCCAGGCTGGCCAAAGCAGCGGCTTGGGATGTGGCTGTCAGACTGATGGGCAGCTTGACCCGGTTAATGCCTTCAATAATGCTTTCATTCCCGATGCCATATCCAATTCGCAGGCCAGCAAGTCCATATATTTTGGAGAAGGTCCGCAAAATAATCAGATTATTATACTGCTCCAGCAGCTTAACCGTATCAGGATAATCTTCACTTTCCGCGAATTCATAATACGCTTCGTCCAGGACAACCACGACATGGGAGGGAACATGTTCGAGTAAACCAAGTAGGGCATCTGCCGTGAAAATGGTTCCGGTTGGATTATTCGGATTGCACAGCCAGATAATTCGGGTAGAAGCATTGATCCGTTGCCGGAATTGCTCCAGGTCCAGTGAATGGTTGACCAAAGGCACTTCATGAATGACCCCGCCTGCCAGCAGCGTAGCGCCCTTATACCAGTTAAAGGAGGGCACTGGAATGAGTGATTCCTCGCCGGGATTAAGATAGGCTTGGGCGGTAAGGGTAAGGAGCTCGAATGAACCACTGCCAAATACCAGTTGGGAGGTACGCACACCCAGACGGTCCGCAAGTTTGTCACGCAGCAGTTGGCTGGAACCGTCGGGGTATTGAGCCAAAAGATCGGAACCCAGCGATCTGACCGCTTCCGCTGCCAGGGGAGAAGAACCGAACGGATTCTCGTTCGCTGCAAGTCGATCTACACTTTCCAGTCCCAACTCCCGCCGGATCTGTTCCATGGATTTGGCAGGCGTATAAGCCGGAATTTGAGTTAAAAGGTCTTTAACAGGTGGAGAGGGAACGGGTGAGAGGGATTGCATAATCATGCCTTCTTTCCAGTGGAATTAGATCGAGAATGATATCTGTTTCTGGGCAATCTGCTGTGGTGTCTCTTGTGGCGGAGTCAACAAGCGATTCAGAATCAGGTTTTCAAAATGAGCAAACCCGCTGTCCCGAACGCGTGGCCGCTCCAGCGTAATTCGGGTATCCATCGTTATATGACCATCCTCAATTAACAGCACTCTGTCTGCCAGCGCAACCGCCTCACTGACATCATGCGTGACCAGAATGACAGTCAGATCTTCTTCTACCCACAAGCGTTCGATTAATTGCTGCATCTCAATTCGTGTCAATGCATCCAATGCACCCAGCGGTTCATCCAGCAGCAGTAAGCGTGGATGACTTGCGAGTGCCCGTGCCAAGGCGACACGTTGTTTTTGTCCGCCAGATAATACCCCCGGCCAATCACCTTCACGCTCTCCAAGTCCTACATTGCGAAGCGACTGGCGTGCATCTTCCTTGTTCTTGTCGGGGATGCCCAGTCGTACATTGTCGAGCACGGATTTCCAAGGCAGCAGCCGGGCTTCCTGAAACAGAAACCGTGTCTCGGGTGCTGTACTGCCAAGCTTTCTGTTGCCCAGCATAATGCTCCCGGAAGAGGGGGGTTCCAGCCCGGCGATCAGACGCAGCAAAGTACTTTTGCCACAGCCGCTTCGTCCAACGATGGCTACAAATTCCCCTTGTCTTACATTGACGTTGATGTCGGATAGAATCGTCCGCTGATCATACGATTTCTGAACCCCATCTACTTGAAGAAAAGGACTGATCTGACTTGTGCTCATGGATCAATTCACACTCCTTTGCTTTACTTGCGGGATAGGGCCGGGTTCCAGCGCAGCCAGCGCCGTTCCAGCCATTTGGCGATGGTATCGGACAGCTTGCCCAGCAGGGCATATAGCAGAATGCTTAAGACAATTACGTCCATCTGCATGAATTCCCGCGCGTTCATCGCCATGTATCCAATCCCCGCATCCGCCGCAACCGTCTCGGCTACGATAAGTGTCAGCCACATAATGCCAAGTGCATAACGAATGCCCACCAGAATGGAAGGCAGTGCACCAGGCAGGATAATGTCCTTATAAAGGGACCAACGGCTGAGGCCATATACTTTGCCCATTTCAATCAGACCGGGATCGACCGATCGTATGCCGTGGAACGTATTCAGATATACCGGAAAGAATACACCCAGGGAAACGAGGAATAATTTTGCTTCTTCACCGATCCCGAACCACACAATAACGAGGGGGATCAAGGACAGATGCGGAATGTTGCGGATCATCTGCACCGAGGAGTCGGCGATCTTTTCCGCAAGGGAGGAGATGCCGTTCAGCACACCCAGCAGGAAACCGAGACCCCCACCAATGAGGAATCCTCCCAAAGCTCGTCTGGCGCTAATACTGATATTGTTCAGTAGTTCACCGTTACGAAGCAGACGAATGAAGGCCTCCAGTACCTGAGCGGGCCGGGGCAAAATATTGGCTGCAACAACTCCAGATGCAGTCAGCCATTGCCACAGAGCCAGAATGAGTAGTGGTACAACAAAAGGAATGAACTGGTTAAACCATGCCCGGTTAAAGGTTTTGGACCGCACGTTATGCCTACCTCCTTGCTTCCTTCGTTATTGGCTACCTGGAGCTGGAAGTTGATCTTGAAGTGCATCACTCCAGAATGTGCTCACATCGACTGCCTGCTCAAAAATTCCCGCTTGCTGAAACGTATCCGCTACGTCCTGTTCAGACTTGATGGCCTTTTCAGAAATGGCAACAATACGTGATGGGCGTTGTGCTTCTCCATCCGTGTAGGTTTTAAGGGCTTGATCCACGGGCTGGTGGGTGTTGTCTGCTGTAATTTGAGCCCACGCATCCTTATTGGCACGAGCCCAATCATTGAATTTGTTGATTCGCTCCAGATAATCGGCAAGGGCCTCTTTCTGTTCCGCATTTGCAATAGCCTGATCGGAGGCGGCTACAAGGAAGCTGCCTGACAGGATATCTTTGGCGCTGGCGAGCGTTGTTGCTTCATTCTGATGTGCGGAGATGATGGCATTGCCGTAACTGGCAAGTGCATCCACTTTCCCGCTTATCAGGGCGCTGAGTCCATCGGCTGTTGAAAGTTCGACCGGACTGATGTCACTCCAGGTTAATCCGGCTTCTTCCAGCATTTTGAGCAGGAAATAGTGGGCCGTTGTATTTTTTACGAAAGCAACTTTCTTGCCTTTCAGGTCAGCAACCGATTTGATCGATGAACCTTTGGGAACAACGACCTCCTGATTTAAGGTGCTGCCTTGTTGTACCGCAATAATCTTGAAGCTTCCACCATTGGCAGCTTGAGATGCAAAAATGGGCGGAATTTCACTGGTCACACCAAAGTCCAATTGGTTTGCAGCCATCGCTTCAAGGATCAGGTTACCTCCCTGAAATACGTTATAAGTGACTTTATAGGGGGTGTCATCGAGTCCGGCGGCTTTTAGCCCCAATTCGAGATTGCCCCATCCGGTCTGACCAACACGAATGGTAACGTCTTTATTCGAAGCAGCTGATGCCGCTGTCGGTGTTGTGCCTGTACCCGCGGCCTGATTGTCAGTTCCGGCAGAGCAGCCGGAGATCAGCATCAACAGAAGCGCGCTCAGAAAGGCAGTTAAGGGAAGAGTGTAATGGCGGTTTGGACGGATCATAGGGAGGAAACCTCCTTGGTGTATGTACTGCTTTCACTGGACTGACTGGATTCTATGAATGTTTGGCCGATACGGTCTGCCTGAAGAATGGC
>NZ_LGRP01000038.1:0-43588 GCF_001636635.1 Paenibacillus sp. O199 | reverse complement strand
TGCTGTTCAGATGCTTGCATAGCCCATATCAGATCATGGCATGCTTACAATCCATATTAGATGCCAGGAATGGCATTACGTTTGTGATGGGTACGTGTGTAGAATGCTTCAAGACGCTCCTGTGCAGCCGGATCAATCTGTTTGCCTTCCAGATAGTCACTGTTCGCTTCATACGAAATGCCCAGTTCATCTTCATCAGTCTGGCCTTCCCAGAGTCCCGCTGATGGAGCCTTGTCCAAAATGGCCTGTGGCACGTTTAAATACGCAGCCAGCTGACGCACTTGACGTTTGTTCAGGCTGCTCAGTGGTGTAATATCCACGGCGCCGTCACCCCACTTGGTGTAAAAGCCCGTGATGGCTTCAGAAGCATGGTCTGTTCCGACAACCAACAGGTTTTCCTCAAAGGACAGAGCATATTGCATCACCATACGGGTTCTTGCTTTCACATTCCCTTTGCCTTGATGAGTCATATGACGCGGGCTACCCATGGATTTGAAACCTTGTTCCACTTCGAGTGCGATTTCGTTCACTGCATCTTCGATGTTGGTTTCCACAACGTGCTTCAGGTCGTAGGCTTTTGCTACAGCATAGCTATGGTCAATGTCCGATTGCTCACCGTAAGGCTGGAATACACCCAGCGTTTTGTATTCCTTATTCTCTTCAGCTGTAAGCTCGTCCGTTGCTTTTTTGCAAAGCGCCGTAGCTACAGCGCTGTCAATCCCGCCACTGATTGCAATAAGCAACCCTTTGGAATTGGCATTTTTCACATAGGTTTTGAGAAAGTCCACGCGCTTGCGCACTTCCTCTTCTTCATTAATGCTTGGTTTAACCTTCAATTCAGCGATGATCTGTTGTTGCAAACTCATCGTTCACACACCCCGTTTCTAAATTAATGAAATTTGATGTCCATTTTGAAAGGTTCGAATGGTTCAATAACCCTATTCGCTCAAAATGAAACGCCCCGGCATCGGTCATCCGAAAGGCGGGGCGTTGCTTGAGCTAATTAACGGCAGTAACGGTCAAACACACTTGTGAGTTCAGCCGCAATTTCCTCCGCAGAACGATCTTCCACTTGATGACGCTCAATAAAGTGAACGAGTTCTCCGTCTTTCATCAGAGCGATGGAAGGTGAAGATGGAGGATACGGTGCAAAGTATTCACGTGCTTTTGCTGTAGCTTCTTTGTCCTGACCAGCAAATACTGTGTACAGGTGGTCTGGTGTAATATCATGTTGAAGTGCTTGGGATACACCTGGACGGCATTGACCTGCGGCACATCCGCAAACCGAGTTAATGACAACCAGAGCGGTTCCTTTGGCATCCGGCAAACTTGCTTCAACTTCTTCTGGAGTACGCAACTCCTGAATTCCCAAACGAGTCAGATCATCCCGCATCGGTTGAACCATATCTTTCATGTATTGATCAAATGACATAGACATTCGGTTTCACTCCTTAAACATGTGAGTTCTATTATTTAAAAATTAAATGCTTTTGTGCTATTCCTATTATACATCCCTAATCAATGAAAGCAAGGTTCAAACACCGCCTGCGGAAAGGCTTCTCCTTCAATATTATGTCTCATTCCTTGGCAAAACATGCTTAAAGTTCAGCGTTGAAATGCAACCTTGAAAGTTGTACCCTGCCCTTCCTCCGATTCGACGGTAATGGTTCCGTTATGCCGTTCAACAATACTCAGACACATGGATAATCCCAGTCCGGTTCCTTTGGCCTTGGTCGTAAAAAAAGGTTCGAACAGCTTCTCCTGCTTCACTCTAGGTATTCCTGGGCCTGTATCTCGCACACACAGCTCCACGGTGTCATCCACCAACCGGGTCTCAAGTGTAAGTACCCCTTTTTCATTCATGGCTTCCATCCCGTTACGAGCCAGATTAAGTACCACTTGTTTGATTTCCTTTGAATTCAGATGCAGCTTCGGCACATTGTGAGCCAGCATAAATTCAATACTCTGACCTCGCAAATTTGCATCCGCCCATAACAAAGGACTTAGTTCATGGATGATATCATGCAGCTGGGATTCTTCTTTCTCGGCAATTCGATTCTGAGCCAATGACAGAAAATCATTAATAATGCTATTCGCCCGATCAAGCTCTTCCAGAACGATCCGGTAATAGTGATCCAGGGACTCTGGACTCTTTTCCTGCATTAATTGAAGAAAACCACGCACAACCGCCATCGGATTCCGTACTTCATGGGTAATACTTGCGGCCATTTGGCCGACAAGACTGAGGCGATCCACATTATCGAGCTCGCTTCGCAGCATTTCAAGCTCAGTAATATCCTGAATGATCAACATGGCTCCGATAGCCTCTCTTGGCAGTTCTGCTGAATACGCGTATATGGGAACCGTCCGGGATTGAAACACGTTTGAACCGTAACGCACTGTTAGCCCACTCACTTCTCCATGAACAATGGCTTTACGAATACTGCTCTCCATCTTGTCTGCCTGGGCTTGTTCGACAAACTGACTCGCTGGTTGCCCAATCAAATCTGGTGTGGTTGTGCAAGGCAGTTGATCCCGCGCCGTTTGCTCCATCGTATCATTGACGAACTGCACGGTCCCTTCCTTATCTACGGTTGCGATGGATAATGGGACGGCATTCAGAATTTGGTTAAGCTTTTCCGTTTCGGCTATGTATCTATGATGAACTTCAGACAAATGTTGCTCAAGCCCCCGGTGATGTTGCATCTGTTCAATCCAGAGCATACTAAGACTTCCAGCAATAACTGCACCGATGGTATATCCCAGGGCTAGCAATACCCACTGTACTATTGAGAATGTTGGCTGGCTTTCCATCAATGGAATATACAGTACACTGGACACAACCAGCTCTGCCGTTATTAAGGCGATAACTGTTGCCATTTTGCGTGAACGTGTATAATGCTTGAATCGTTTGGCTGACAACCATACAATAGGATAGAGAAGGATGCCCGTTTGAAGTAGAAATCCGTACAGATTATAGGGATGCGCAAAGAGAAAATAGAAGAGTATCTGGAGAAGAGACAGCGTTAGACCAATGCGAGGCCTGCAATACAATATGACTAGCGTCAGGGGCACAATGCCCAAGGAGATGGGAACTGACACCGGACTCCCATAGTGGGCAAAAAGCAGACATAGCAACATGCTCACCACACTGGTCGCGGCAAAACTGGTCTGTACCATCCTATGATATCCTGCCTTGGCGACCGCTTGCTTGGAGAGCCCCAAGTGCAATAATGGAATCAGGAATACCGCAGCTCCTGCAAGCAGTATTTGTAAAAGAATGTCCTTCAACGCAACCACAATGCCATCTCCCTCCTCTGCCTGCACATTCCCTCATGTATTTCTGATTAAAACATAGGCGACAGTATATTACAATATATCCCTTAAGACTGCATAATAGAACTGCTAATACATTTGTATTGTTTCATAAACAGGCAGGAGTAGACAGGGTTTTCGGAAAACAGACAAAATCAATGAAAAAAGAGGGTAATAATGCATGTATGATGTCATTGTAATTGGCGGTGGATCTGCGGGCCTCATGGCCTGTGTTGCCGCTGCTGAGCATGGAGCCTCAGTGCTTCTGCTGGATAAAGGAGATCAGCTCGGCCGTAAACTCGGGATCTCTGGCGGCGGTCGCTGCAATGTGACCAATGCCAAGGAGACGGATGAACTAATCCGGCATATTCCGGGCAATGGACGCTTTTTATATAGTTCATTTCAGAATCTGGACAATCAGGGAATTATGCGTTTTTTTGAAGATCTCGGTATTGCCCTGAAAGAGGAGGATAACGGGAGAATGTTCCCGGTAACCGATAAAGCCAAAACGGTCGTTGATGCGTTGGTAGGTAAAATTGTTTCCCTTGGGGTAGAGATTCGCACCAAACAGCCGGTTAAGGAATTAATTCAGAATGGTCAACACGTGCAGGGCGTAAAGCTGGCTTCTGGTACAACGGTACTTGCACGCTCAGTTATTATCGCTACCGGGGGTAAATCAGTCCCTCAAACCGGATCAACCGGGGATGGCTACCCTTGGGCTGAAGCGGCTGGACATACGATTACAGAGCTGTATCCGACGGAAGTGCCGATTGTGTCTGGCGAGAGCTGGATTCAATCCAAAGAACTGCAAGGCTTGTCCTTGCGGGATGTCGGGTTATCTGTTCTAGATGCCAAAGGCAAATCGGTTATCTCCCATCGCGGAGATATGATCTTCACCCATTTCGGCGTATCAGGACCGATCGCGCTTCGTTGCAGCCAGTTCATTCGCAAGGTGCAAATGAAATCTGGGAACCCTCAGGTCACGATGAGTATTGATCTGTTCCCCGATCTGTCCCCCGGTGCTCTGGAAGCACAGGTTCAGCAGGTGCTGGAGCAGGAATCCCGAAAGGCCGTCAAAAACATACTCAAAACATGGGTTCCTGAGCGCATGATTCCATTGATGATGAAGCGTGCAGAAATCAGCGAAGACCTCACATTTCACCATTTCCCCAAAGGCATGTTAAGTGCATTAGTGGGGTTAATGAAGGATTTTACCTTCCGCGTAGACGGAACTCGTTCTCTCAAAGAAGCCTTTGTGACTGGCGGGGGAATCCACTTAAAGGAAATATACCCCAAAACAATGGAATCCAAGCTGCTGCCGGGACTATTCTTTTGCGGTGAAGTTTTGGATATTCACGGCTACACGGGAGGCTATAATATTACCGCTGCCTTCTCTACGGGGTACACGGCTGGCATGCATGCTGCAGAGTATAAAAACGCTCACTAATGACTTGAACATATGATGTTGATGGACAGAGTTAGGGGCCACATCACGTAAGTTTATTAAGAGCATGAAAAAACCTCGACATCCCGCTATCGGGGGGGTATCGAGGTTTTTTTGAGATGTATGCAATCCAGAATCACTGTCACCAACAAGGCAAGCAGCATCGTTGCCCCTGTTGTATTTACGCCTTCACACTGCCCGAGAAACCATCCACTGAATCATCGAATGTCGGATCTTCATCCCGGTTAGACATCTCCTGTTCGGGATTGCCCCCCTGGGTTCCGCTCGCATAACCTTCATTCCAATCTTCATTCACGAGATGAGCCGGAATGGATATATTCTGAAACTGATCCAATCCATCTGTTTCGGAGAGAAACACCGCACTTCCTCCGTGTGACTGTACGATTTCCACAGCAGATAGCGTATCCTGTCGATCTGTAGGAATGTACAATTCAAGCGGCCCTGACTGGTATGGCTTATACCCAAGTTCCTCCAAAGTTGCCTGCGCCGCGAGCAACGCTGCATTGTCTGCAAAATGTACCTGAAGTTCACTATCATCCAACATGATTTTTTCCTCCTTGCGAGAGCCGATCCCTTACTTTCAAAATCGTAAGACCCGTCTCCTATAGCATGGTCAGTTACTTCATCTGATATGCTACTGAACAAGGAAGAATATCAACTAAGCGGATCGGATGTAACGAATCCAGCCTGTTATAGATAGGACGAACAGCCCGAATGCTACGACAGCCGCAGCCGTAAAGATACCTTCCAGCCAGCCTAGCCAGGCTGCTCCCAGTGAAAATCCCATTAGAATCCCTAGCGGAACAAACAACATCCGTACCATGGTCACACCTGCACGATTTAACGCCTCGGAATCATAGGATACAAGCTGAACGTACTCCGAGGTTGCAAAGACCTCCCAGGAACGATAGAAAAGTACGCTCAACATGATGACCAACAAGCCACACACGATTACATTGACCGGGAAAGGTGGTAAAGCAACGGCAGCAATCGAAAGGCCGCCAAGCTGCAAGTACAATTTCATGGTCGAGGAGTTACGAAAAAATGCTTTGAATGCCGTCTCAGCTGTCCGATTAGAGATCGTTCGATGACGCAGCAACTTGCGCTGCTTGCGGAATATGATCGTCCGGGTGCGTGGTGCTTTCGGTTTGGTTACAGATCGACTCAGTAAAAGGGCTGTGAACTTTAGCCTTTCTCGTAAATCTTCACGCACATCGCCCTCAAAGGTTCCCTTCATCTCCAGCCTCAATCGGCCAACCAAAATCAGAAGAAGGATTGCGGCCACAATACCTGCAAGCAGTATCCAGATGTGTCCATGCATCCAGGATGTTACTCCAATCGTGATAATGCCCATGGCAACTGCTAAAGGGATCATGCGAATCCAGCGTCTCCATCCGGTATAACGTACTTTCGTCATATGAAGTACAATGACCTGGAATGAAGCTACTGCGCCAAACCAAATCGCTATTAGTGCGATATGGATAAATGACATGTCATACACACGGGACCATAGTGGTGAAGTCAACGCCGTAATTGCAATCATTTTACCCAAATGCTGCAAGCAAGCCCGGTAGATCCCTTGTTTCATCAATGTACGCATCCACAGCGACCGCGACTTCAGGAATAACACATCCGCTTCCTCTACAAATATAAGAATTCCACCTGTAAGCATAATGACGTCGATCAGTCCTGTCAGTGTAGGCAGCGTTAATCCGGTCGCCCATGAGGGCAGTGGTTTGGACCATAAACTCACGTACCATCCGCTGAAATACAGCAGACCCGGAATAAGCAGGTATACCCATACCGTCCAATCTACTACCAGTTTCAGGTTTTTTAACTGTTCATTGAAGTGCTCCTTGCGTCTGCGTCTATATAAACCAAGTGGCGTGTATGCTCGAGAGGTCTCCATCTTCCTCCCCCCTTCCCGGTTAGGATGTCAGTGTGTCAAAACAATCAAACAACGAGGCATCCGGCAAATCTGCGGCTGCACGGATTTCGTCCAATGTTCCTTCGGCAGCAGAGCGCCCGGAATGAATAAGAATAAAACGATCACAGATTCGCTCAGCGGTATCCAGTACATGCGTTGACATAAGGACACCCGCACCACGGCGGCGCTCATCGTCCAGCAATTTCAGAAAATCCTTGGTTGCGCGTGGGTCCAGCCCGATGAAAGGCTCGTCCACAATATATACATCCGGCGAGGACAGGAAGCCGATCATCAGCATCATTTTCTGCCGCATCCCCTTGGAGAAACTGGCCGGAAGATCATTGCGAACGTGGTCCATGCCGAAACGAACCAACATCTCCTCCGCCCTGGCAACAAAGACCTCTTCCTCCATCTCATAGGCAGCCGCTGCCAGATCGAGATGTTCCCACAGGGTCATATATTCGTAAAACACAGGTTGTTCCGGGATATAGGCATAACGTCCATCTCCCCCAATGGTTACTTCATACTTTGCATGCTCAAGTAAGCCAAGCAATGTTTTGATGGTCGTGCTTTTGCCAGCCCCATTCGGTCCGATAATACCCACCAGTTCCCCCGGCGCCACGTGTAATCGGATGTTCCTGATCGTGGATTGACCCGCCTCATATCCTGCTTCCGTAATATGTACGTCCAATATGGACTCCTGTGCGGCTGTATCTTCGTTTTCAATTTCCATATCATTCACTCCCTGTCCTGTCAGGTGCTTGTTCGGTTCTTTATTGATATTGTAATCGAGTTCGTGAGGAATTGTTTGATCATTTTAAGCTTTTGTTCTTAAGTTGGATCATACTGTGAAAATACCTGAAAATGTGAGACCTGAAGTACTGGAAGCTTTTTTTGATGTTTTTGAAGAGGATGAATAACACAGCACAAGCTGGAGTGAAGAACTATTCTTTGTTGGACTCTGCTGTAAATAGCCCCCAACAAACTTTGTTTGGAGAAGATGCCTATCCTTCTATATTTGAAAAAACTAGTGCTTTATTAGAGTCTTTAGTTAAAAATCACTGCTTTCAAAATGGGAACAAAAGGACAGCTTATCTCGTGACCAAATCGTTTTTGATGTTGAATGGTTACCATCTCCAAATGGAACGTCAATTTGCAGTAGAGTTCGTGGTCAATATTGCAGAGGGAAGCACTCATTTGAAAGCATCGCAACTATATTAAAGGACCATTCAGTCGTGCGGTAACATAATTTTATAATAAACAAAAGAAGCAGGGGTTCCGGAACCCCTGCTTCTTTATATTACAGTGAAAATCTCATATTTGCATACTCGTTTCACTCACCTGTAATCATGTAGTTTGCTGTAAGACTCCCGTCCATATCGTTCTTTTTTCGCCTACGAATCGCTACATAAATCACGCCAAGCAACGTCAGCAAAATGCCTGAACTGATAAAAGCCGGAATAACTCCGAATGAGGTCACCAGAAATCCACCTACCACCGGACCCATGATGTTACTGGCCGTCATGATGCTGCCAACCGTTCCAAACACACGCCCCGTCATGGATTCAGGCGTTTGCTCCTGAAGTAGAATTTGGAACGGAACAATGGCAAACCCAACCCCCACACCTGCCAAGGCAAATAACGATATCAGCAGTAAATTAGCGCCAAGACCAGCATGCGGCCATACTCCTACGATCATGCCTACTCCACCAATGACAAGACCCATCAATGATGTTCCAAGACCCATCTTGATTACATGCCCCGCCTTCTTCCACTTCTGAACACTCATCGCTGCAATTAACGTCCCAACACCGCTAGCCGCGACACACCATCCGAGCAGATCACTTGAAATACCAGGAAGCTGCCTAAACAGGACTACCGTCTGGGAATCCGCAAATTGCAGAAACAGAAGGGCTGAGGCAAGCAGGACTAAAGAGGTCCCCACATGAGGAAGAGATGCGAGCATGCGGATGCCTTCCATTGTATCTTTCATAAACGTAGCTTTTTTACCTGCTGGAGCAACACCTGCTGTCTCTTCCCTTACTTGTTCTAAGTTCTGATTCACAGATTGGATCACTCGCGCTCCAGGAATCCATAGCAAAATAATGCCTGAGATCAGAAAGGACGCGGAATCCAACACGAAACACCAGGTGATCCCAAAAGCGGCAACCAACAGCCCGCCAAGAGCCGGACCGATAATTTTGGACATCTGTTCAATCACCGAGCTGATGGACACCGCCTGCCCCAATTGCTCCTGCGGCACAATCTCCTTAAGCTTGCCGTTCTTGGCCGGTGAGAACACCACATCGAATAAAGACTTGAGAATAAGCAATACATACACATGCCAGATTTGATCCGCAAAAATGAGCCCTCCAACGATCACAATTCGCGCACCGTCTGCGCCGATCATCAGCCACTTGCGATTGACCCGGTCCGCCAGTGCCCCTGCAAATGGACCTGTAAGTAAGACAGGCAATGCTGCACAGAGCGTGGTGAACGTAATCTCCCATGGCGTGGCATTCCAGCGAATGCCCACCAGCGTAAGGATCGCAAGCAGGTGCAGCCAGTCTCCCAGATTGGAGATAGCCTGCGCAGCCATCAAAGTGATAAAAGATCGATTGTGCTTCAGGGGTCTTCGTTCCTGCATCGTTAATCCATTTGCCATCATTCTTCTCCTCCGCCCTCAACCCATTCATGATATGAATTTATTATAGAGAGCAGGCTGAGCTCCAACCTCCTGCCAGAGACGGAGAGGACGCGGCGCCTTCAGGATGATTTTCTCAGTACTTATTTTCAAATCTCATGAATGCTGACAATACGAAAAATGATTAAATTTTAATTGCTAAAAATGCAAATCTTGTGACATATCGCATGTTTTTCGTGCAAACAGATGCTTACAATAGAAATATGGCGAACCTTTGAATCGTCAAATGTAAATTCATCAACTCCAATAAATCTGAAAAGGCGGGATCAGTATGCTGGAATTACAGGAAATCGGAACCGAACGTTCTCTTCATCTGTACCGCACCTTGGCCCAGACATTTAAGAGCGTGAATGAACACGCTGTATCCGGAAGCAAAGTGCATGGCTTCAACCCCACCGCTTACGGGGTGCTCGAAGTGTTATATATGAAAGGAGCACAGCCCATTCAACAAGTCGGTGCACAGCTTCTGCTGCAAAGCGGGAATGTCACTTATGTCATTGACAAGCTGGAGCAAAAGGGACTTTTACATCGAAAACACTGTCCGCAGGACAGACGCATCATTTTCGTAGAATTGACCGAAGAAGGCCAGCGTACGATGGATGAGATCTATCCAGGCTACGCACACAAAATAGATCGTGCTGTCAGCGGTCTGAGCGAAGATGATAAGACACTGCTTTCTGAGCTGTTGGAAAGGCTTGCACTCGGTGCGGATCGTTTATCCGCAAACGGTTAAGGCCCACCCGTATCATCTGATCCAAACTAAAAATAACCGGTTCGCCTTAATAGGCGGTACCGGTTATTCGAATTTGTTTATTAATCAAATCAAAGGTACAGAATCCACATCAACACCGTGAGGACAGCGACAACCAATCCACCTGCAATCAGCAAATCGACAATGTAACTGGACAGACCTGAGCGGCTGTGACCCTCAATCTCTCTCTGAGTCTCTTCGTACTTTCTTTTGGCTTCATCTTCCTTGGACGAATTCAGATTATTGGGAAACATCACCCTCACCCCTACTCCAAATGAGATATCTATATTATCCTGTGCTGGTCTGCTGCTTCTGCTTACGAATTTTTTTCAAGATCCATCCCAGACCTGATTGCCACAGTAAAAAAACAAACGTTGTTGTTACTACGTATTGATAAGGGCCAGCATACTGAAAGGCATGCATTCTGTACACAAAGATGGAGAACAACAGCGCACTACCTACACCAAGAAGAAAATAAGCTACGATTGTACTTATTACCTTGGATATAGATCTGTTCATTTTCAGGGAAGCAAGCACACTGTCCGCAATTAACGATAAAGGCAGGGTCAGAAACAGAAGAAGAGCCAAGTTGATAAGAATGCTTATGATCAATGTATACCAGAAGGGATAGTAATATGTATGTTCCGCTCGTTCTGCCAAGGGAACATATTTCATGAGTCCGACAACAATTGAGAGCGAAATGCAAGTCATAATGACTGCCAGCAGCTTGATTGAAAAGGATATTAACCAGAATGATTGCAGCGATTGCTTACTCATCTTAACTCGCCTCCCATTCCATTATTGTAAATTATAGATAATCCCTTCTAGAAAATAATAAACAAAAAAGCAGCCAAGAAACAGCTGCCCTAATCCAATGAATTTTCTTTTCACTTCGTTTACTTCGCTGAAGCTTGTGCTTGTGGCGGAGTATCTGCATCTTCGGGAACGATTAGCCGTTTGCGCAAGGCCAGTGTCGTCACCCATGAGATAATGGCAATGACAAACATGATGACAAACAAGGAATGCAGACTTCCTTCCAACACGTTACGCAGTAGCGCCCATTTGTCATCCGATAGAGCGGCATCCGTATGCGGAGCAAGCAGTTGATTCAGGTCCCCATCCGAGATGCCTGCCTCTGCCAGATGCTGTTCGCTCGACAACGTTGAAATTCGGTAATTCAACCATGTGCCGAAGGCTGCTGCACCAATGGTTTGTCCAAGCGTACGCATAAAGGTATGTAAGGCCGTGGAAGATCCACGTTCTTTATACCCAACCGACGACTGTGAAATGATCGTGAATATTGTAAAAGCAAATCCGAAGCCGAGTCCGTAAATAAAGGTCAAAATAAACAGTACGGCTTGGGGTGATGTTCCACCGACCAAGAAGAGTCCACCCGATCCAATGGCAATCCCGGTTAATCCAATCACCGCTGTTAAGCGTGATCCAATTTTCATTAGCAGACGGCCAGCAAGTACACTACCGATCAGCCAGCCAACAGACATCGGTGCAAGCAGCAATCCTGATTCAGTCGCGTTACCGCCACGAACCCCCTGCACCCATAGTGGCAAATAACTGGTTAGGCCAATCATCAGGGTACTGGTCAGTAGTCCGGCGATATTCGCCACCCGGATGTCCCGAATACGGAATAGATGAAGAGGTACCATTGGGGCCTGGGCTCTTTTTTCCACCACAAAAAATAAAATCATAAACAAAACAGCTACGATACTCAGTCCCACAATAATAGGAGAACTCCAGGCATAATACTGTCCACCCGCGGACAATACAAAGAGCAATGCTGTAATACCAACGGTAAAAGTCAACGCACCCATATAGTCAATTTTCGCGGTACGCGGAGACATTTCTTCCTTCAAATAACGGAACACAAACCACATCGCCAGCAGTCCGAACGGCAAATTAAATCCAAAGATCCACTGCCAGCCCAGATTGTCTACGAAATAACCGCCAAGCAGCGGTCCGGCCAGAGATGAAATGCCCCACACGGAGCTGATCCATCCCTGTATTTTGCCCCGTTCTTCAAGGCGGTAGATGTCACCAATAATCGTAAACGTAACAGGCACAACCGCACCTGCGCCAATCCCTTGAATCGCTCTAAAAATAATCAGTTGCTCCATGTTCTGCGAAAGGCAGCACAGAAGCGAGCCTAGTAAGAATAAGGCACAGCCAATCAGGAATACTGGCTTTCGTCCGTATAGATCACTGATTTTGCCAAAAATCGGCGTGCTCACAGCCATCGTCAACAGATAAGCAGTGAAAATCCAGCTCAACAGCTGCACACTTCCCAGCTCACTGACAATGGTTGGCCCTGCCGGACCAATGACTGTACCTTCAATTGCAGACAAAAAAGTCGCCAGCAGCAATCCCGCCAGGATGAAACTGCGATTCAAACCTCCGGTTGTATTCACACAAACCCTTCTCTCTTCAAGTCGTTCTAATCTCTATTTATCTCTCTTACGCAAAAACTCATCGTACAACAGGGAATACATCACCATATCCTTATATCCGGTAGATGTATGTTGCACCTGACGCAGCAGGCCTTCCCTCGTGAAACCGCGGTTCGTCAAAAACTCTCCCGAAGCCACATTGCGCGGATCAACCAGCGCTTCAATCCGATTGAGACCCATCGTCTCATACCCAAACGGTAACATAACTGAAAATGCTTCCGTCATATAACCGTGACGCCAGTAGTCGCGCCCCAGTTCATAACCGATCTCCCCACGGAATGCGCCTTCAAGTTGCCAAGTGTTATATCCGCAACTTCCGATGAGCTGGCCCGTCTCCTTGAGCTCAATACCCCAGCGAATCGCCTCCTCTTCTCCTGCCATATGGTTCAACAGCCCAATCATATCCGCAGCCTCACTTGTCCCGATCATGGGCGCCAAATTCATATAACGGGTCACTTCCCGGTCTGACCAGCAAGCGAACATCTGGGCAGCATCTCGGCGGCGCATTTTGCGCAGACGCAACCGCCCTGTCTCTAATTCGGGAATTCTCCCTTTGCATTTGTACATGAAAAGACTCTCCGATCCGATCTATCTCACAGACCTCATATTCAATAGCCATCTAACCATAACCTGCACCGAATGGCAACTGTTCAGTCATCATGATCACGTCAAAAAACCGGGCCACTTCCGCTCCCGGTCTTGTTGTACGTATGGATCAACTCAAGTTTGCATCCTATTTCGGGATACCTTATCCAAATTTAATTTCAGGCTGTAGACGTCTTCTTGCCCGTCCCCAGCAATTCCTCACTAACCCGGCCGAACACGGCTATGATTTCCTTAAACTCCTCAATGCCAGTCCCGGTAAGGCTCCATTGATCTCCATGGGCGGTCAGGAAGTTTTCCTGTGTCAGATGCTCAAGTTCCTGCTTGATCTCCCGTTCTCCAACGCGATACCCCCGTTCTTCCAATAGAGGCAATGCGTCGCTAACAGTTAAATCCTGATTTTGAGCTAAATATAGAAGATGAATTCGTACAAAAAGATTCTGTACCTCTGCATGCATAAGCCAAGCTCCTTCCCGGGTTGTAGCCCGCCGTGGTTGCTAAGTATTTACCCCACCCAGGAAGATGAGAAACAGGAGGAATATTCATGCCTGACCTGCCCTTTCCGAAATCCTCCGCTTGACTAACCGCAGGCTCTGCACTATCTTGAAAATAAGTACCATTTTTGCTCGGGAGGGTGATTCATCATGTTTCAAGCTGTTTCTTATGAAGGAACACGAAGCGAGCAGCAAACCGCCGTCCTGGGACAGTTAAGTGCTCTGATCCGCGATGAACCTAGCGCTATTGCCAATCTGGCAAACGCTGCGGCGTTGCTCAATGTATTTATGACCGACACCAATTGGGTCGGATTCTATCTGTATGATGGAAAAGAACTTGTACTCGGTCCATTCCAGGGACTGCCTGCCTGCATCCGTATTCCACTTGGACGCGGTGTATGCGGCACTTCTGCTGCGGAACGGCGTACAATGGTCGTTGAAGATGTTCATGCCTTTCCAGGCCATATCGCCTGTGATGCCGCATCGAACAGTGAAATCGTTGTACCCATTATCAAAAACGGCGAATTGTACGGGGTGCTCGACATCGACAGCCCGATCAAAAACCGTTTTGACGATGAAGACCGCGTCTTCCTGGAAAAGGCGGTAAGCCTAATTACAGAGCAGCTGGAATTATCCTAACTGCCTGAAATACCATCTTAAGCCGATGGAGGGTTTATCGACCTTACGATGATATGCAATAACAAAGAGCGCCATCCTCCTAGAGGATCTGCGCTCTTTGTTAGTTATTTTTCTTCACACCCATGTTCTGCTCGCCCAAGATACTTTATGCATCTAGGATAAATCCTGTTCCGCTTTAATCATCATCCCATCTCGCAAAAACTCGGCCAGCTTGGGGTGGTAGCCATCATACATCTGACGAAAATTTTTGTGCTCGACGTACAGATTGGCCAAATCCCGGTAAATCTCTGCTGTTGGGGTGTAATAATCCTTGATCCAATCCAGGTGTCTTCCAATAATCTGCTGTACTTCCGAGCTGCCGGGTTCTAACCCATCCTCAATAGCGCCCTGCAAGTCCAAGTGAATCCGGTCAATCTTCGCCTGTGAATCGAGAAAATCTTCCTTCGACTTCATCTCCTGCCCATCAGGCATTGTTGATTGCTCCGGTGAATTGGCGTTGTACTTCTGACTGTCCTCTGTCTGCATCCGTTCAGAATAGTCATTTTTTGACGCTTGGTCAGAGGTCGGTTCATTTAGAAGCTGGTGACGCCCCTTGTTGGAAAACCCAGCGTACAGTTCGTACTCATCCAGTTCCTGCTCTCCACGTAAGTAGGAGATGGTTTTATCCAGTGTTTGAATCATTCCGTGCAGATGAAGTGCCTTCTCCAGCATCTCGAGCCGATGCTGCTGCATAATACGGATCATGTCACGGGGAGTATCCCTGAGCATGGGGCCGATCTCTTCCTCCTCCATGCCTACTTCTTTACAGAACAGAATCTGCTGTAGTCTCAGCAGCTCCGGCTTCTCATAGTAGATATCCTCGTCTTGACCAACGAAGGCTGGATTCAGCAGACCTGTCTCCGCATACTGTCCCAATTCACTCAGACTTACACCGGACATCCCGGATACATCAACCATGGAATATGCCATTTGAATACACCTCCTGTCTGGCCTGTAACTCCTAGGTTCAGGCTTGTTCATACTGCATTTTATTTAAATTTAAGTGAGATATTATAAAACTTCCAACAATTCTGTACCCCAGTAATCCGTTCATTTCTCTGGATGGATACACAATGCTTCGGTGATATGAACGGCATCTAATTGGTACATTTGCGGTATGATAAGTATTTATACCCTTCTCATCAGATGTGAACCCGGGGTTAATAAAGAAAGGCTATGTATTTTTTTACGGTAAGGGCTGAATGTAGAAAAGAAAAAAATCCCGCACCCCTAACTCGGGTACAGGATCATCTTGTTCTATTTTATCTCGAATTCCGCTCGTCCTAGGAGTGGATATTTAATTCTTGTTAAACATGACAAACTTCAATTCCGTCATTTCCTCTACAGCATATTTAACACCTTCACGTCCCATCCCGCTCTGCTTCACACCACCATAAGGCATATGATCCACTCGGAAAGTGGGAATATCGTTAATCATCACGCCGCCAGCTTCGATGTGGTCCGCTGCATGCAATGCAGTATGAATATCATTGGTAAACACACCCGCCTGAAGCCCGTAGATGGAATCATTCACTTGCTCGATGCCTTCTTCAACCGAATCCACCGTATTAATGACAACGATCGGGGCAAAGACCTCCTGACAAGACACCTTGGCATCCCGCGGAACGTTAACAAGCACCGTTGGACGTAATACGCCGCCCTCGGCTTCGCCGCCTGTTGCCACCTCAGCACCTGCCTGCTTCGCTTCATCAATCCAATCCAGCGTACGCTGTACATCTTTGGATGTGATGAGCGCAGACACAACGGTATCCGGATTCAACGGGTCTCCAACTACGACTTTTTGGGCCGCTTCAGCAAAACGACGAATGAACTCATCCGCGATAGCGCTGTGCACATAAATCCGCTGCAGCGAGATACATACCTGACCTTGGTAAGTAAAAGCTCCGGTCACACATCTCGGTACCACCTTGTCCAAATTGGCATCCGCGTCAATAATGACAGCTGCATTGGACCCTAGCTCCAATGTGACGCGTTTCAGTCCGGCTTTGCTGCGAATACTGGTGCCTACAGCCGGGCTGCCTGTAAACGTAATATGGGCCACGTCAGGATGTTCTACAAGCACATCACCAATCGTTTTACCGTCACCGCTCACTACATTCAATGCGCCATCCGGTAATCCCGCTTCCTGAAGCAAATTGGCAATATAATACGAGGACAGCGGTGTCTGCTCCGCAGGTTTCAACACAATCGTATTGCCTGCTGCCAGTGCCGGTCCTACTTTGTGAGCCACCAGGTTCATCGGAAAATTAAACGGCGTAATGGCTCCAATAACACCCAAAGGCTGCCGCATCGTGTAGCCTACGCGTCCTTCACCGCCTTTGGCTGCGTCCATGGGAACCGTCTCTCCGGTGAGCCGCTTAGCTTCCTCTGCGGCGAAACGATACGTTTCCACCGTACGGTCAACCTCGGCAAGTGCCGCAGTAATCGGCTTTGCTGCCTCCAGCGCAATGATCCGTGCTGCTTCTTCCTTCCGTTCTTCCAGCAGGGTGGACAGCTTGTAAAGGATGTCTGCACGCTGATGGGCAGGCATTCTGCGCATCTCTTTGCCCGCCTGAACTGCGGCGGCAATCGCCGCTTCCACTTCCTCAGCTGTCGCCGAGGATACGTCTGCCAGTGTTTCTTTCGAGTATGGTGCCTGAAGTGCTATATAGTCTACTGATTCGGTGGGCTTGCCCCCGATGAACAGATGTTGTTTTTTCATAGTTGTATCCTCCATTCATGTTTAACGCAAAGTTATCCCATACCTATTTATACACCACTTTAGCATCATCAACACAAGAAAGTCATACCACTATTTCACAGTCATTACGGGACATGCTGCATGTTTCAAGACACCGTGGCTGACACTGCCCACGACGATCTCAGCGAGCATGCTTTTCCCCGCCGTCCCCATCACAATGAGATCACAGTCTCTATCCTTCGCTACACGACAGATCTCATTCACGGGATCACCAGCTATCAGCAACGTTTCATAATGAACTGAACGAGTAGCTAACAATTCATTAACAGGTTGAATAATATGCTGTCCTTCTTCTGCGATCCGTGCTTCCAGATCCACACCCAGTGCGGGCTCATTCAGCGAGATCGAAGGATTAACGTGCACGATCATCAAGGAAGCCGGTTGTTTCATACTTTCTGCCAGAACAACGGCTTGCTCCAAAGCCTTGTGTGCATGATCCGACCCATCGACAGCAACCAATATTCGTTTCAGCATTTTCCATTCCTCCTGTTCATTAATGCGTAATGGCAGCATCGATATCGCGAAGATGTCTGCGGCGTACCAGAAGCACAACGACCCCGATCAGAACCATCAATGCGCCAAAATAAAACGGTGTCTCCGGCAGGAACCACTCGGACAATTTACCAGCAAGCCAAGGTGCCAGCGCACCTCCAAGGAACCGGACAAAGCTGTATGCAGCCGATGCCACAGAACGTTCCACTGGGGCAGCTTCCATAACTGCCGTTGTAATCAATGTGTTGTTGATCCCGAGGAAAATCCCGGCAACGATAACGGCCACAATAACCGTTGTGGATGATCCCATTACCGTACCCACCGCCATTACCAGCAGATCAATGGCGAACAGGGTCAGCATAACGCTCATGGAAGGAACGGATCCGAATCGACGTTGCAGTCTTGGTGCGACAAAGACAGACGTGATCGCCAGCATCAGACCCCAACCGAAGAATACATAACCTAGTCCGTGCTCATCCAGATTCATGACATAAGGTGAATAAGCCATCAAGGTAAAGAAACCAAAGTTATACAGGAAGGCCGTGATCGCCAATGTTTTCAGTGAAGGATAACCCAGAGCTTTGAACGGATCGGACAAGGAACTACGCATTTTCGGTTTGGCCATCTTAGGCAGCATAAACGTAATACTGATAAAAGCAATCGCCATCAGAACAGCTACACCATAGAACGGGCCACGCCATGAGATGGAACCCAGTTCACCACCGAGCAATGGACCAACGGCAATCCCCAGACCAAGCGCTGCTTCGTATAAAATAATCGCTTTGGCTGTCCCCGAAGTGGACAGTCCTACAATAGCGGATAATGCAGTTGCGATGAACAGGGCATTCCCTAGTCCCCAACCACCACGGTAACCGACGAGCGCACCTACAGTGTCAGAGGTTCCTCCGAGGAAAGAGAAAACAATGATCAGCAAAATCCCGCTGAGCAGTGTCCACTTCACACCAATCCGGCTGGATACAACACCTGTAATCAGCATGGCTACCCCAGTAACCGCGTTATAACTTGTAAACAATAAAGATACTTGGCTTTTGGAGGCATGCAGCTGATCGGCAATCGCAGGCAGAATCGGGTCAACCAATCCCAGACCCATAAAGGAGATAATACAGGCGAAGGCTACTGCCCATACTGCTCTGGGCTGGGATAACAGACCTCCACGGGATGACGGCAATTCATCAGGTAATGAGGGTTCTCTTTTCATACGTAATTCCTCCTGGTTCATGATTTATGTTGTGAAATAAATTGTGAAAAACAATGAAATGCTCATTTTTTTTCAGAAATATAGGAAAGAAAACGGCACAAATGACACCGGATCTCCCGGTGCTTATCGTGAAATACTAATTATGTCTCATTCTCGTGCCCTTCTAATCGTCGAATGCCGTTCTGAACCCGTTCACGTAATTCCTCTAGTTCCTCCTGAACGGCGTGAATACTCTGAAGTTTCTGCTCGATCAGTTGCAGCTGGTCATCCAACGTCGTTTCCATCTTGGTGAGCTTCTCGATCCGTTCTCTCACCTCAGTGGTCTGTTGGTAGTCAAAACGCTGTTCGTTCAGCGCATCCGCCGTTGCCACATAGGTATGTAGCTCCTGAAGCGAGAAACCAAGCACTTCCTTCGCCCGAACCACCTTTTTGAGATAATCGATATCTTCCCGGGTGTATAATCGTGTGCCACCGTCCGTCCGCTGAGGTGAAGGCATAACACCGATCTCTTCGTAATACCGAATGGTACGCTTGGTCAAACCACATTCCTTGGCTACGTCATCGATTTTATATAAACTCATTTCCTTCACCTCACTTCAATATGTCTATAATGTTATGTACATAATTATATATATTATTAACGTTAACGTCAACGTTAGATTTTGGACTTGAATATGTAGTATGTCTCAAACAAGAATAAATTATTGCAGTGGTAATTTTTACAACACGTTGTTAAAAGCAGATCTCTGTTATCCTTCGCCTCTATAAGATGCAAAAAAGATCCGCTCGCGCGGATCTTCGTTCAGGTGCGATTTCACATTGTGCCTCTAAGCGCCTTGCTCCTTCTGTTCCTGTTGCTGGACACGCTGCATTTGCTTCAAACGGCCTTCGACTCTGGTAAACAGCCTGAATGTATAGAATCCTATAGCCACAAGACTTAGAACCAAAGCTCGTACATCCGTAAGCCAAAAACCGATTATGCCGAATACCGTAATAATCACACCAAACTGCATCATCAGATTGGCGCTATAACGTTGCGCTTCTTCCCATAACTCAGGATGACTCATTGCTCGCGGAGTACGATAACCATAAACGCCATTAATCCTTTTCGGCGGCTTTTTGTACACCATTAATCCCAGAATGAAATAGCACACTCCGCATATAATCCCAACTACTGCTCCTGCCACAATGTTCTCCCCTAACTCCATTAAAAATACACCACAGATATTAAAACAAAAAAACGGCTCTACGTATATACGAAGAGCCGTCCGGATCGTTTCGTAAAACTTAGATGTCCTTCACGCGCAGTACACGCATGGCGTTCAGGACAGCCAGTACGGTCACCCCTACATCAGAGAATACCGCTTCCCACATGGTGGCAATTCCGAACACACCCAGCAGCAGGAAGATCGCTTTGACACCCAACGCAAAACCGATATTTTGCCAAACAATGGTTCGTGTCCGTTTTGCAATTCGGATCGCACTTGCCAGTCTGGATGGTTCATCCGTCATGATGACAACGTCTGCCGCCTCAATCGCGGCATCCGAACCGAGTCCCCCCATTGCTACACCTACATCGGCACGTGCCAGAACCGGTGTATCGTTAATGCCATCCCCGACAAACACCATTTTCTCTTTCGACGATTTGGCAGCTTCGAGACGCTCCAGCTGTTCGACTTTATGCTGTGGCAGCAGCTCAGCGTATACTTCATCGACACCCAGCTCACGCCCTACAGCTTCACCAACAGCCTTGGCATCCCCTGTCAGCATCACTGTTTTGCGAATACCGAGCTTCTTGAGTGCCTGAATGGCTGCCGCTGCATCATCCTTAACCTCATCGGCAATGATCAGGTGACCGACATACGAACCCGATTCGGCAACGTGCACCACTGTGCCTACGGTTTGTGGAGTCGTGTAGGAGATACCTGCCTGTTCCATCAATTTGGCGTTACCAGCAAGCACTTCACGTCCATCCACACTGACCTTGATGCCATGCCCTGCAACCTCATCGTAATCATCCACACCTTGGGTCCGGATATCTTTTGCCCAAGCTGCGCGAATGGATTCAGCAATCGGATGATTGGAATGAGCCTCGGCAATTGCAGCAAGCTCCATCAATTCATCTTCGTTACGCCCACCTTCAGGGCGAATAGCTGTTACTTTGAAAACACCTTTAGTTAGTGTACCCGTTTTATCGAAAACAACGACTTTGACATCGTTCAAGGCTTCAAGGTAGTTACTTCCTTTGATGAGAATACCGTTACGCGAGGCAGCTCCGATACCGCCGAAAAAACCAAGCGGAATGGAAACGACCAGCGCACACGGACAAGAGATCACGAGGAAGACCAGTGCACGATAGATCCAATCGGCAAATGTCGCACCACTGAGCACCAATGGTGGAACGAGCGCAATCAACGCGGCGAGAATGACGACAACCGGTGTATAATAACGGGCGAATTTGCTAATAAAATGTTCTGTTTTGGCTTTGCGGCTACTCGCATTCTGCACTAGGTCCAGAATTTTGGATACCGTGGATTCACCAAAAGTTTTTGTTACTTCGATAGTCAACATCCCGTTTTTGTTCACGAATCCACTCAGTACATCACTACCGGGTTCCAGTTCACGCGGAACTGACTCACCTGTCAGAGCGGAAGTGTCCACCATGGAACGACCTGCCTTAACAATCCCGTCCAGAGGTACTCGCTCACCCGCTTTAACCAAAATGCGATCTCCAATACGTACTTCTTCCGGCGACACCCGCTTGGTCTCGTCTCCTGCACCAATCAGCATATTCGCATAGTCCGGGCGAATATCCATAAGCGACTGGATCGACTTCCTTGACCGATTAACCGCCAGCCCCTGAAACAGCTCACCGAGCTGATAAAAGAGCATAACCGCAACACCTTCGGGGTATTGACCGATGGCAAAAGCACCGATGGTAGCCACGGACATCAGGAAGTATTCATCGAATACCTGACCGCGAATAATATTTTTGAACGCCTGGAGAACGATATCTCCCCCTGCGATCAGATAAGCGACAACATAGAGTGCAAGCTGTGCCCATCCTTCCAGCGGAGACCAGATCGCGGCTGCTACCAAAATGGAGCCTACCGCCAGGCGTGCCAGCAGCACCTTCGTCTGCCCAGCGCCATGTTCATGTGAGTGTCCGGCATGCGCGTCATGATCGTGACCGTCTGCATGACCGTGATCATGTCCGGCATGACTTCCATGATCATGCGTGTGATCTTGGGCTCCGTGATGATGACCGTGGTCATGGTCATGGGAGTGACCAGCATGATCGTGCCCACTCGGAGTATGCTCATGCGCGTGAGCTCCGCTACCTGCATGTGCGTGCACATTGCCGTTAGCTTGGTTTATTGAATCAGCAGAACTACGACTGCCTTGTGATGATTTACCTTTTTCCGAAATACGAATATGCGGCTCCAGCCGAAGTACTTTGCGCTTCGCTTCTTCCACCACCTGCTCATCCATATCGGATGTGGTGTGCATGGATAAGGTTTTGGTCACAAAATTGACTGAGCAATCGGAAATGCCTTTAATTTTTTTGACGCCATTCTCAATCTTCAATGCGCAGTTCGCGCAATCCAATCCATCCAGCAGCAGTTCCCTTTTCACCTGTTCCTGTCCGGTTCCCATGTGAACTCTCCCCTTTGCAGTACGTAAATCAATATTATTATTCGTAATTTTTACGTTAAAATCAATATATGAGCAATCATTCATATGTTTTGTTAACCCTATTATATGCACGCTTAAACATGAGTGTCAACAATTCCGTTTGATTTTTCATACAGAATATGCTAATAGTAATCATTTCGCTTTAGACGTTTTTTGGATATAATAGGCTTATCGAAGAACATTTGATCAAATCAAAGGTTGAGTTAATATAGGTGGTGATAGGAAATGGAACAACCGGTTAAAGCTCCAGCCGAATGCGACGCGGCCTGCTCTGGAACAGAGGCTGACGTGCAGACCATTCGTGCTTCTCTCATGGATCGCGAGACCTCTTCCGAGATGGCTGATTGGTTCAAGGCTTTCAGTGACCCGACACGGCTTCGTATTATTGATGCACTGTTGCAGAAGGAATTATGTGTTCATGATCTGACGGTGCTGCTCGATATGGGACAGTCGGCCATTTCGCACCAGCTGCGATCACTCCGCAACATGCGGATTGTCAAGCGGCGCAAAGAAGGCAAGACCGTGTATTATTCTCTGGATGATACACACATTGAGCAGATTTTCCTGCAGACGCTTCAGCATATTAAACATGGCTAGGCATCAGCCAGCCTGTTCACACAACAGAACCCCCGCCTCTCGGCTGTTAGCCGATGGACGGGGGTTCTGTTGAATTAGGGCACCGTTTTGCCAGAAAAAGAAGTTTATCATGCTCTAGCTACGGGCTTGCCCACTTCGGTTACAGTAGATTGTTATTCTTCGGATCATACAGGCCGGATCGTTCCTTGAACCAGTTGAAGATATGCGACACACATACTTTCAGCACTGCGTATCCCGGAACAGCCAGCAGAATGCCCACTACACCGAACAGATTACCTGAAGTCAGAATGACAAAGATAATCGTGATAGGGTGAATTTTGAGCGTTTTGCCCATAATCTGAGGTGAGATGAATTTACCCTCAATTAATTGTACGATCGTCCACACCGCTACCATCTTCAGCAACATCACCGGGGAAGTGACCAGAGCAACAATCAACGCAGGCGTGATCGCAATCGCAGGTCCCAGATACGGTACAACACTCGTGAACGATGCGATAATCGCAAGAATCAGCGCATAGTCCAGACCAATAATCATATAACCGATGTATAGCAGAATACCAATGCAGAAGCTAACGATAATCTGTCCACGAATGAACGAACTGATCTGGTGATTGATATCTTCCAGCACATGCATTGCACCTGTACGGCTCTTAATTGGCAGGAAAGACAGAATTTTCGATGGAAGCTTCTTGCCGTCTTTCAGCAGATAGAACAGGATGAACGGAACCGTTACAATGGACAGCACCGTCTCGGTGAACGCTCCGAGGAATCCGCCCAATTTGTTCCAGGTCGAGTTCAGAATGTCAGTGGCTTTCTGGGAAATCGTGCCCCACCAGTCCTGAGAATTCAAATTGACTGTCTCCTGGAACTGACCGAACAGCTTGCTGCCCGTAAGCTGCTCAAACTGCTGTTTGACCGTCTCACTGTACGTTGGAAAATTTTCAATCAGACTCGTAATCTGGTTACGTACGACCGGAATGACCGCCAGTACCACGACTGTCAGGATGCCCCCGATAGCCAGATATAAGATCAGAATGGACCAGCCACGTTTGATTTTCCACTTTTCCATAACATCCACAATCGGATTCAGCAGGTAATAGAGAATACCCGACAGAATAATCGGCAGCACAATCGTCTTGATCAGCACCGCGAGCGGATGCAAAACAAAGGATACTTTGGTAAGAACCATCACGTTCAGTCCTACCAGCAGTAAAATTAACAGAAAAAGGACAAACTTATTATTCAAAAAAAATCGCTTAAACCGATCCGGCCAAATGCGGGGTTGCTCGGGTTGCTCCATAGGCGTGTCTTCCTCTCTTATGTATCCTTTATCAAAAGCATAAGCTGTAAACCTGCATGTTTCTTGACTGCGCATAAAGTTGCTTGTACAAGCCAACATATGTATAACACATTGAGTTTATACGTATGGCGCTGTTTAACCGTTTCAAATTAGACCGGTAAGTTCATTTTACCCTAAAAAGAACCTTCTGCCCCATACAACTCCTTTGAATAATTTCCCTACCAAAAAACGGCTCGCCTCCGAAGAGACAAACCGTTAATATGTCAGCGGCATGCGAGCCTTTTGTTCACGTCCGCTGTTGAGTTTATGCTTTTGTTTATGCTTTTCCCGCCAGTTGAGCGATCAGCTCATACGAGTGCAGGCGTGCCTGATGATCATAGATCATCGACGTAATAATCAGCTCATCCGCCTGGGTCTGAGCAATAAATGATTCCAGTTGACCACGCACGGTCTCTGGAGAACCGTTCACAGCTGCTTTTAGCGTCTGCTCTACACCAGCTTTCTCACGATCTGTCCATTTGCCTTCCATATCGGCTGGTGGCTGCACCAATCCGGTTGTGCCACGAATAATATTCAAGAACTGCTGCTGCATCGTTGTGCCAAGCCATGCTGCTTCTTCGTCGGTATCCGCCACGACAGCATTTACACCCACAATAACATGGGGTTCCTTCAAGTAATCGGATGGTTGGAAGCTGCTCCGATACGTTTCAAGTGCAATCCGGGTGTAATCCGGTGAGAAGTGGCTGGCAAAAGCAAACGGCAATCCCAGCTGTCCGGCGAGACGAGCACTGAAATCACTGGAGCCGAGCAGGTAAATCGGGATATTCAACCCTTCACCGGGTACAGCGCGAACAGGCGCGTGATACGATGTAGCAGAAGCATCGAAGTATGCTCTAAGTTCAGCCAGCAATTCGGGAAAATCTTCACCACTGTTCAGATCTTTTCGCAAAGCAAGAGACGTACGTCGGTCACTTCCCGGTGCACGGCCCAGCCCAAGGTCAATACGGCCTGGATACAGTGACTCTAACGTGCCAAACTGTTCGGCAATAACAAGCGGCGCATGGTTAGGCAGCATGATTCCGCCTGATCCGAGACGAATGGTCTTCGTTCCACCTGCAAGGTAACCAATGACAACCGAGGTCGCGGAAGAAGCGATGCCCGGCATGTTGTGGTGTTCCGCTACCCAGTAACGGTGATATCCCCAACGCTCTGCGTGCTGAGCAAGATCCAGACTGTTGCGAAGCGCATCCGCAGGTGTGGCACCTACTACGACAGGAGCCAAATCCAGTATGGACAATTTAACGTCGTTAATAAGTTTTTTATGGGATGAAGCTGTGTTTTCGGTAGACATAATAGAAAGTTCTCCTCTTTGTTCATATTTTTATTTTTGTATATCCAGATATATAGATGTAAAAGCGCAAAAAAATGATGTCACAGAGCTGCTCCTCTAGCCGTTTACATCCGGACGGAATACCCGCCTGCACCTGCATTCTTGCTTCCGTCTCGGCGTCCGGCTTATAGCTCGTGCTGTACGTACTCGGCAAATTGACGAATGGTTTCTTCGTTGCGGCGATAATACGTCCACTGTCCCCTACGCTCGGAGATCAGCAACCCGGCTTTGAGCATAGTCAGCAGATAGCTGGATATGACGGATTGAGCCAGTCCGGCCTTCACCTGAATCGTTCCAACACATATGCCGCTCTTTCCTGCATCCGGATGCTGGGATAACTCCAGCGGTGGAAAGTGTTGCTCCGGGTTTTTGAGCCACAACAGAATCTGTCGACGTGTCTCGTTGGATAATGCTTTGAATATGAGTATAGGTTCCATGGGTAAGATTATACCGCCTTTCTTTCATTTTGCAAACCAAACAGACCGATTCGACGAAGGAACCGGCCTGCCAATAAATACAAGTGAATACGTTTAGAACTTGGTGCTGACCGTTTCTTTTACTTGTTCCAGCATGGACTGATAAGCTTAATCAATCCACTGCGTGATTTTATCCAAAGGCTGACGGGATTTCTCGCGTGGCGGATCTTCCGCCCGATAACCGAAGGCTGCCATGACGGAAACATCCCATTGTCCATCCTCAAGCAAACCTTCCTCTTCCAGAATACGATGTACGTCTTCATATCTAAACCCTTCAATTGGGCAGGAATCGATACCAATCAGCGCTGCCGCAGTCATCATATTACCGAGAGCGATGTAGGTCTGTTTGGACGCCCAGTCAAATAAAGTACGCGGGTTCTCAAGCATTCGTTGGTTCTTTTGAAATTTGCCATAAGCTTCACGGGTCAGCTCAAATACGTCATCCGGCATGCCCTTGATTTCTTTCAGCATATATTCCGCGTAAGGCGAGTTATAACTCGCCTCAGACCGCGCCAGAATGACAATAAAATGGCTTGCCTTCGCCAATTGTTTCTGAGCCCCGGAAGAAACTTCGGACAGACGCTTACGGAAGTCCGGGTTCTGCACAATCAGAAATTTCCATGGTTCCAAACCAATTGAGCTTGGCGACAACCGTCCCGTTTCTAGAATAAACTCAAAATCTTCAGCCGAAATGATACGTGAAGCATCAAACTGTTTGGTTGCATGCCGAAAATAGTAAGCGTTCAAAATGTTTTCTTTCGTAATGGCTTTTGCCGAGGATTCCATATGATCTGCACATCCTTTTCTTGTTTATGTTCCTGTTTATGGTCTGAACTTGAATACCTGAGTATTATTTTAGAGTTTATAATCAAAATATAAAAGTACGCACAATAATGTTTCTTAGTATATAAAAGTAACAATTATTTCTAACAAGGTTTTTTCAAGAATCAAGTGCATGCCCTGTTGTAACAAAAAAACAAGTCGCCATGGATCTGCTGCTCCCCAAGGCGACTTACCTGTAATTCGTATCAGAGATTATTGTGATTACGACAATTACAACTGTTCCATGAACTCATTTTCCGAGATAACCGTAAATCCCTCTTGCCGCAGCAAAGCAGAAGTAACCCCTTCGCCCACGACTTTGTGGTTGGCAAAGTTGCCATCGTAGATCATCTGTGTACCGCAGGAAGGACTGAATTCTTTAAGCACCACACAGGTGACATCCAGTTTTTGCGCCCATTCAAGTGTCTGATAGGCTCCTTTAATGTACAGATCCGTGACGTCATTGCCACTCTTCTCAATCACCTTGGCTGTACCTGCCAGCACATCCTTACCCGTACCGCCGATAATTTCAGCTGGCTCCCGCGGGGTGGAAAATCCTCCAAGCAGCTCCGGGCAGACCATCTTTGCCTGCTCCTGCTCCACAAGCTCCTGAATCTTTGCATCCAGACTCGCTGTTCCGTTGTAACGGCAGGCTACGCCAGCAAGACATGAACTCACCAAATATTTCATCGTTATGCTCCTTATGCTCCAATCATCTATTAAATTGATTGTACCATATGAAATCAAGTCTTAGAGGTTGGCATCCAATGTGATCATCGTAATCCTTGCATCTTCTTCATATCGAACCTTAAAAGTATGGTAAACCTCTGTCTCTGCTGAACGGAATGTGACCATTCCAAGCGTATTTGGATCTCTTTCAAGTTTATATAGATCAAGGTCGATTTTGAATATTTGTTTGATTATTGGTGCTGCGTTCTGCCTGATTACACTTTCTTTCATATTACGTAACTTCTCAAAGTAAAGCTCGTACTCTTCCCCCGTTTCAAGTTCTGGAATTCCCCTTTGGAAATCCATTACAGTATATTCATCGCTAAACATCCCACCACTTCTACTTACTAAATAACGATCTCCAAAATACAGGTCTGTTGTATCTTCAAGCGTCTTGCCATTTTGTTCAAAAATTATATTTTTCAAATCAGGTGCGGGCTCACCAGACAAGGCTTCAATCGACATTCTGGCTTCTGTTATTAAATCTTGTGATACAGTATCTGAACTCACACTACCAGAAACGGATACTGCTTCATCCCTTGTCCATTCGATACTACCACTGCCCCTACTATTCTCCAAAAACAATGTAGTGAACCATACCGGTTTTTCCTGACCCTGCTTCATTTTCACATAACGTCTGGCTGAGATCGGTTTTAGCGTAGGGTCACTGTTTATGCCTTCAAGCAGTGACGGTACTTGACGCAAATAACGATGCTCCAGCTCATTAGCTGCCATCTCCCGTCTCATCTGTACCTCACGTAGATTGCCTGTTGCCGCATCAAGCCAGATCAACGCATATTCTTCGTCACCTTCTTTTCCAGCCTCGACATATACTCTTCCAGAAACAGGAAGGTCCTGCACTTTGGTTATACGTAATTGTTTGCCAAGATAGTCTCGCATCGTTACAGCTACATTCTTTTTCATCTTGTCTGTGAGCAGGCTCATGCCTGCATCATCCGTATATTGCAGCGCTGCTGTGGGATACACTGTTTCAATCACAGGCTCCACAATTTGTCCGTTCCAGAGAATGACCGCCGCTGCCACGGCTGCAATCGTCGTGCACGCCATTACGGCTCTGCGGGAGCGAAGACGGCGTCTGTGTTGATTGGGCAGGGTGTTTTGCTCGGCGGACTTATCCCCAACATCACTCATTTTCTGTGCAGATCCCGATTTGAGCCAGGCTACCTGACGAAGTACGTTCTGTTTATGCTCCTCGGTAAAAGGAGACGCCGCAAACGGCTCCTGTTTGACTACTTTTTCCCATTCGTCATCCATATGTTTCATTCACTTCGCTCCTCCCACTGTTTCCGTACTTTGGCCTTCGCTCTGGACAGTCGCGATTTGACCGTTCCCGCGCTGATGCCCAGCATTTCCGCAATTTCACTCGTCTTAAGCTCATACTTCAGATGCAGCAAAAGCAATTCCCGGAATTTGTCCGGCAGAGCCATGATGATGTCCCAGATTTCGTGAATGTGCTCCCTGCTGATCGCCTCGGCTTCGGCAGAGGGGTGAACCCATTTTTCAGGCTTCATCTCACCCATGCTCGTATTCCCCTGTTCCGTGGGGATTGGCAGTGTCTCTCCCCATAAACTGCTGCGAAAAAATCTGGATTTCCGGTATGTAAATGTCGTGTTCCTAGTGATGGTCAGCAGCCATGTCTTCAATGAGCATTCTCCTCGAAAATGGGCGATCCCGGAATATGCCCGGATAAACACTTCCTGTGACAATTCATCCGCCTGCTCGGTACTTTTGGTCAGAAAGTACGCGTAGTTCCATACATCGTTCCCGTACTCATCCATCATGCTGCTAAGTGTATAATTGTCGATCGTCTGAGCGTGTGCCAGATATTGATAGTCCAACTGATGTTCACCTCACTTAATAAGACTACGTCCATTCGGATTTGGTTCCCAAACGGTTTATTTCTTCTCCCTCTCCTACAAAATAAAATAAACCAGCAAAGTCCAGATGTACTGAACGCGCTGGTCTATCGAGTATAAAACCCATAAACTTCATTTTGATACCGCCGAAGCTGCTGCTCAAGCCTTAACCGCGGCAATCATCAGAAACATCGGCCGACGATTCTCGTCTCGCATACCGGGAACCTGCTCCATCATCTCAGGAGATGGCTTGGACTCGGCTACCTGTTGAATGACAAAACCAGCCTGAATCAATTCATTCAGATGAGTCGCCATCGTCCGATGATATTTCACCACGTCCTGATTCAAAAAGTTCGCTACCCGCTGCCCTTCCTCTTGATAATGATCCACAGGCCAATGCAGTATTTCACCTTGAGCTCCATAATGCCAGTCCTGCTCCGCCCGCGCCGTGAAGATGGGATGTTCCGCAGATAAGACAAACGTACCTCCTTGAACAAGACATGCATTGATTTTGGCGTATACCTGATCCAGACGCTCGATATAATGCAAAGCCAGTGAGCTGATCACTACATCAAATTGTCCGGGTGCAAAATCAATATCCTCAATCGCCATACGCTGGTACTCGATCTGAGGATCATCCGTCATCTCGCGTGCACGTTGCAACATATTTTCAGACAAATCCACGCCAACCACAGAACTAGCGTGTTGCTCACGTGCATATCGACAGTGCCAACCAAAGCCGCACCCCAGATCCAATACGTTCTTGCCCTTTAATTCAGGCAGCATCGTTTGCAGTTCATGCCACTCGCCAGCAGCCTCCAACCCTTGGGTAGATCGAGCCATCTGACTGTAATTGCCGAAAAACTCAGCTTCATCATACTTGTTTTGCTTCATAAAGAGATTCCCTCCCGTGTCATAAAAGATGCTCTATTAACTCTACCATATAAACGATCATCTTTTGGAAAAGTTGCCAACCAAATTCTCGGCATGTTATTATACAGAACGAACGTTCAGTATAATATAATATAGAACGAACATTCAGTATAATAACGGAGGTCATCATGAACACAAATTGGACGCATCCATTAGAAAGGCAATCTGTAGGTAAGGCATTTGTAAGCTACCTCGTGCCTTCCATATTAGGGATGCTCGTTATCGCTTTCAATTTTATTATCGACGGTATTATGGTTGGACACAAACTGGGTTCTACAGCGTTGGCGGGAATCGGGATTGCATCTCCTGTCTATACGCTTTTTGTAGCTATGTCGCTATGGATTGGAATGGGCGGGGCAACCTTGTATTCCACCTATATGGGTAAGAAGGACCCCACGACAGCGAAGCAAATTTTCACTAAATCCATTACGATTATTTTGCTGATTACAATGGTTATCGGATATACGGCATATACTTTCAGAGATAAGCTTGTTTTGGCCCTTGGTGCCAATACTGAAACATTCCCGTTTGCTGCGGACTATATGAATATTATGCTGTTGTTCGGTTTTGTCTTCACCATTGAGAATGCACTTACTATTTTTGTTCGTAACGACGGCAATCCCAATACATCCATGTATGCTCAGATTACATTTGCGGTAGCTAATATTGTGCTTAACTATATAACGTTATACGTACTGGAATGGGGCGTTCGTGGCGTCGCGATTGGTACAATTATATCGGCATCTCTGGCGCTTCTTGTGTTGCTGACTCACTTTTTCAGAAAAAATAATAATCTCAAATTCACTCGCTTCAAATGGAATACCAAACTGCTGGCTTCTATTGTACTCATTGGGTTTCCAAGCTTCCTTGCTGAACTAGGCATGTCCGTCTTCTCCATCTCTCACAACATCTCACTGGATCGGATTGCGGGCACGGATGGCGTGGCATCTTTTACAGTCTTGAACTATATTCATGGTGTTGTACTGCTCGCATTTCTCGGTCTAGCCTCCGCTGCCCAACCTTTGGTCAGTTATTATCACGGAGCCAAACAGATGGATCGGGAAAAACAGACCATTCGTTTAGCCTCCAGAACGGCTCTGGCATGTGGGGTCCTGCTATTACTCGTTGTACAACTGGGCGCACCTTATTTTGTGCAAATCTTCGGGAACTTCAGTGCCAGCGTGACGGATAACGCCGTGTACGGTTTGCGAATATTTACTTTTGCATACTTGTTCATGGGTATTAACTTTGTCATGAGCACGTACTTTCAATCTGTCGGAAATGCCAAAATGGCCATCTGGATTACAGCTGCACGCGAGATGATTATTATGGTTGCTTTGATTGCGATCCTCCCTTCATTCTTCGGTGTTACTGGCGTTTGGCTTGCCGTTCCGCTATCCGAGATGGTGGTTCTGGTGACTATCGGCATGTACTATAAAAAAAGAGCCATCTCTGAACGGATAAACGGTTTAACGATTGAATAAAACATGTACATGTGAACAACCAAAAGACCTGCTTGATCTATAGAGATCAAGCAGGTCTTTTGGTTGAGCCAATCAGCTCCAACTTATCGATTAGCTCGTTGGTTTAAATTATTTTATATTCGGTTTTAAATTAAGTGCTGTATTCCTTCTTATACCCGAATATCAAATCGGCCATTGCTGTCCGTCGTTGCATTTGCAATTTCTTGCGGTGATGCTGCTTGCATGCCATTGGTTGGTGGTTTGGCCGGCGGCGCTTCTTTGGTTCCGATTGTCCCGCTGCTCTGGGAGCTTTGCTGCGAGATTTGAGCTTCGATTTGCTTGATTTGCTGCTGCAGCTGCTTCGTTTTGGTCTCCTTGGTTTTATCATCGTCCTTGCTGGATTGCACTTTCTCCAATTCGGCCTCAAGCTTCGTCTTTTGTTTTTCCAACTCACTTGTGCTGTTCGAACTGGATGAAGACGTGGATATGTAGGATGTCGTGGAACTTGCTGCTGAAGAAATATTCATTGTTGATCTCCTCCTCTTTCTTGGTTCCACTATATCCCATACAGACGATAGGAACGTTAAATTCAACTGAAAGGTTGCTGAATGGGTTCTTTATTAGAAACTTTCTAACATTTTTTTGGAAATCTCCTATGATTCACCTATGATAGGCCATGCTGCATGCATTTTTTTCATATTTCAGTAACAGATCTTTCTTTTAACCCCTTTGGAGAATCACTGTACAGAAAAAATATCGGCTTAGAGACACAGTAATATCGTTACTCAATTATTGTTTAGATTTTATCAACAAGAGATCAACAAAACTTTTTATTAAGGGGTGTATTTTATGAATGTCATTACCATTTGTGCGATTCTAAAAGCAAAACCTGGGCAAGAGGAACGGCTACGCGATGAATTGATCAAACTTATTGAACCGTCTCGTGCAGAGAAAGGTTGTATACAGTACAAGCTGCATAAATCGCTTGAAAAAGAAGGCACATATGTTTTTTATGAGTCTTGGGCTGACGAAAATGCCATAATCGCACATGTGAATACCGAGCATTACCAAACATACCGAAAAAATATAGAAACCATAATTGACACCATGGACGTGTATCATTTGGATAACATTGAGACATAAGATCAAAGCGAAGTACGTTGTTATCGTTTATGTAAAGATCAATCGATTCTCCAATTGGTATTATCATTGTATCCACCGAGAAAAGTTTCTTTTATAGAAACTTTTTTTCTTTATTTGAACTCATTTAAGTTCTCACTTAATATTGGCCTACATAAGGAGGTGAAAGTATGAATTCAAAAATCTTTATAGCACTAATGTCACTTGCAATAAGTGCTTTTGCTATTGGAACGACAGAATTTGTTATTGTCGGTATTCTGCAAGAGGTAGCCACCGATCTTGGCATATCGGTAACGCAAGCTGGGACCCTGGTGTCAGGGTATGCAGTGGCCCTTGCTATTGGAACCCCAATCGTCGTAGTTATAACCGGGAAATTGCCTAAAAAAGGATACTTGGTTTTCCTCATGGTTGTCTTCACTTTAGGGAATGCTCTAGCAGCAATATCTTCCACCTATTCCCTTTTGCTCTTATCCAGGATAATTACAGCTATTGCACATGGTGTATTTTTCGCTGTTGCAGCTACAGTGGCAGCAGATATGGTGCCTGCTAACAAGAAAGGCACCGCCATCTCCATTATGTTCACTGGGTTAACCGTCGCTACCATTTTGGGTGTTCCCCTTGGAACCTATATCGGGCAGGAATTTGGTTGGCGAATGTCATTTGCCGTGGTCGCAGTTTTAGGGCTGATAGCCTTGTTGGTCAGTCTTGTGGCAGTAGAAAAAGTCCCACGTTCAATGCACTCACCGACCTTAAGAGATGTTGGAAGTTTGATTGTTAATCCTCGGATCATCACTGCCTTGTTAATGACGATTCTAGGTTTCGGCGGAACCTTCGCTTTATTCACGTATATCTCTCCTATCCTTGAAGAGATTAGCGGCTACTCATCTTCGTCTATTTCATGGCTACTGTTGATTTACGGTGTTGCTGTAGCCGTTGGGAATATTATCGGTGGGAAATTAGCAAATGGACATCCTGTAAAGTCACTTCGATTCGTATTTCTGTTTCAGGGCATTGCTCTGCTGCTCCAAATATGGCTATTGCCCAACAAGGCGCTCACCATTTTGTCTCTCATATTAATGGGTTTCTTTGCTTTTATGATGTCTCCCGGCGTACAGGCTTACATTCTAATGCTTGCAGAAAAGCTGGTTCCTTCTGCCAAGGATGTCGCTTCTGCATTAAACATCTCTGCATTTAATATTGGGATCGCTGCTGGTTCAACATTGGGTGGGCTTGCGGTAGACCACTTGCATATGATGGACACGGCTTGGATCGGTGCAATTATGGCAGGGTTCGCCTTTTTACTGGCAGCTATAAACTTCAGAATGGATAAGAAACAGAATCTTTTTGTTGAGGAGAGAGGATAAATGGATTTGAAATCACTAGAACTATTAGAGGAAGAATTGGAATTTACAAGTTTTAGCCATCAAGATGCTCTTGTCATTGGTAACCAGATTGTGCAGTATGCTCAAGAAAACAACGTAGCGGTGGCCGTGCATATTGAACGTAACCGAGTTCCCGTGTTTACACATCTCATGGATGGTACTTCGGAGGAAAACTACGTATGGTTATTTCGCAAAAAACGGATTGTCGATCACTATAACCGCAGTTCTGCCTACATCGACCAGCGCTTTATCCAAAGCGGTGCTTCTCATGCAGAACACTCCCTGCTTTCCACTGCAGAATATCAAGCGGTTGGCGGTTCTATTCCCATCCGTGTCAAGGGTGTTGGCGTAGTCGGATCTGTAACGGTTGGCGGATTAACCGGCAAGTTGGATCATGCTTACGCAGTTGAGGGCATTCGCCTGTTTTTAAAAGGAGAATAAGTGTCATGGTTATGGTCATAACCACTTAAATATACCTGAGAGGGTTTGGGCGTAAAGCTCTTTCCCTCTCTTTTTCATTTGTAATGAGGTCAGCATAAAGAATGTAATCCGTTTATATGTCAATAATTCAATTATAATAATTTCCCGCTTAGAGGTGAATCAATGGATCAATATGAGGTTGCAACCCTAAAAAAAGGACTACTCATTCTAGACGCGTTGCAACAAGGTGCACCCATGAGACTGACTGAGATCATGCATCGGTTTAACCTTAACAAGTCTACAACTTTCCGTCTGCTATATACGCTCGAAATGACAGGATTTATTCAAAAAGATGGTCACACGTACAAAGCTTCTGAATTAAAGGGACACCATTCATCGTCTGCTAACACTCGACTTCATTGGTTAGTTGTTCCATCCCTGCATCAATTAGCACAGGATCTTGGCGAAACTGCCTATATCGGAGTTTTAGATGGAATGAAAGTCATGACAGTCCAAGTGGTAGAGGGCAATCATGCCATCCGTAGCCATACACGTGTAGGTGATTCCGCTTATGCCCATCTAAGTGCCTTTGGGAAAGTTATCCTAGCGCACCTAAGTGATGAACAACTAAAAAAAATGCTTACACATCTTACCCAGCACAAAGCAACAAAGCATACCTTTGACGACAACCATCTATTAAAAGAGCATCTAAACGTAATCCGTCAACAAGGATACGCCGTTGATGATGAAGAAACAGAAGTGGGTTTACGCTGCGTTGCTGCTCCAATATTTTATAATGGTAAAGTGATTGCAGCATTGGCTATATCCGGCCCTGCCGCGCGATTAAGTCGAAAGAGAGACCGTGCGTTAAGTAAAAAATTGAAGGAATGCAGTGCACAAATTACCGGTCTACTTTGACCCGCTCACCTGCTAAAATACAGCCCACATATTGTGATAATTGCAGTCCCTTAGAGTACGTAACCTGAACTGCGTGTCGAGTAAACTTTTTAGGTTCAAAAGAAAAATGTCATCAAAAAGGGGAATATATCGAGGCTGTTCTTTCAAGAGCTTGGCGACAATTAGCATAGTTCTTTGAGTAGAAGAACGAATTCTATCATGCGGTAGTTGACGCGTTAGGGAATCAACTTCGCTTCGACTTGACCGGAGTCGAAGCATATGATACGAATGCCAATTCGGACTTACTAGTACACTTGGCCTAAAAATACAGTCCTTTCGTGAAAATTTCTTCCAAGAAATTTTGTGAATTTCGGATGGCTGGAATATCCACCCAAACCTATCTATATCAGCCTCTTGCGACGCGATTTGACAGAACTTACGAAGCTTCAACGAAGGTAGCGCTTACAAACATCCAAAAAAAGGGTTGATAATTGAGAAACCATCCACTATGATAATCTCATCAGTCCGGATAATAAAGTTAAAGCACTTTAACTTTCAATTACATAACATCACATGAAACCTTTTAATTTCGGGGAAACTCAACTACGAAAGTTAAAGCGTTATAACTTTATATCAAATAGAAAGGTTGGTGTTTATGTGACCCATCGCGAAAGCCGGCGGCAGACATTTTACATGTACCTCTTCATCTCTCCATGGCTTATCGGTTTCTTCGTGTTTGCCTTGTATCCGATTCTGTCATCCCTTTATTACAGCTTCACGGACTATGACATTATCCACCCGCCGAAATATGTCGGACTCGCGAATTACAAAGAAATGTTTCAAAATGACCTATTTTGGAAATCTGTTGTCGTAACGGTACGCTATACATTTATCAGTGTACCGATCCAGCTGCTGCTGGCACTGGGATTTGCTCTCCTGCTCAATGCGAAAATACCGTTTCGCGGATTTTTCCGCACGGCCATGTATTTTCCGAGCATGGTATCCGGCGTCGCCATGTCCTTGCTATGGTACTGGATTTTCAATCCATCGATCGGTCTGTTCAATTACGTGCTGTCCTGGTTCGGCATTAGCGGCCCAGCTTGGCTCATGAGCCCCGATTATGCGCTTTACGCTCTGATGATTATGTCCTTCTGGACGGTGGGCTCAGGCATGATTTTGTTCCTTGCGGGACTTCAGGGCGTTCCTTCAAGCCTCGTGGAAGCCGCCAAGCTTGACGGTGCGGGACGTTTCCGGATTTTCCTGAACGTAACGCTGCCCATGATTTCACCGGTACTTTTGTTCCAACTGATTATGGGCGTCATTGATTCCTTCCAAGTATTTACGCAGGCGTATGTAATGACCCAAGGGGGTCCAAACTACTCGACCTGGTTCTACGTTTACAACCTGTACACCAGCGCCTTCAAGGAATACAGAGCGGGCTACTCCTCGGCACTCGCTTGGGTACTGCTGATCGTCGTCATGGCGTTTACGGCGCTTATTATCAAACTCTCGAACCGTTATGTTCACTATGAAGGAGGCGGACGCAAATGAGTACGATTCCGACTGCCGGCCCAGGGGCTTCACCTTCTGTGAATAAACGCCGGCGCAAAATCGATGCGGTTAGCATTGCCAGCTTCATTGCCCTGGTGGTCACCACCTTTCTCATGCTCCTCCCTTTGTTTTTCATGGTCTCGACCTCACTGAAATCGAAGAAGGAACTGCTGACGTTTCCTCCGACCTTTCTGCCGGAGTCCTGGCAGTGGAGTAACTACAGAGAAATTTTCGACACGCTGAACTTCGGTCAAATGTATATGAACAGTCTCATTATCGGCATTTTGACTGTTGTCGGCACCCTGTTTTCGTCGGCGCTTGCAGGCTATGGCTTCGCCAGATATCGGGGCAAGGGTAGCAACTTGTGGTTCATGCTCATGCTCAGCACCATGATGCTTCCATATCCAGCGATTATGATCCCACAGTTCATTCTCTTTTCCAAGCTGAACTGGATCGATACCTTCCTGCCGCTGATTGTCCCTGCGTTTTTCGGTTCAGCATACAACATCTTTTTGCTGCGACAGTTCTTTACCACGCTGCCGGATGAGCTGTTTGACGCCGGACGTATCGATGGCTGCAGCGAGTTCCGGATGTGGCGACAGATTGCTTTGCCTCTGTCTGGTCCAGCACTTGCAACCGTTGCGATCTTTGCCTTCATCTACAGCTGGAATGACCTTTTGACACCTGTGCTCTATTTAAGCTCATCGGATAAGTTTACGCTTCCGGTCGGTATGTCTTCCTTCACATCTTCGCGTTTTCGAATTCCGCCGTGGCATCTGCTCATGGTCGCCTCCGTACTCGCCATGCTGCCGATCGTGACCCTGTTTGCGATAGCCCAGAAGCGGTTTGTGGAAGGAATTGTACTTACAGGCATCAAGTAAAGACTCCGTCGCAGGGGCGGCAAAAAACTTGAATATATGGGGGACTGTAATTCATGAAAACGATAAGGATCAAAAAGTCTTTTACACTTTTGCTTGCGACCAGCATGCTCGTCGTATTGGCTTTGTCCGGCTGTAGCGGCGGCAAATCAGCGGGAGATGTCGTACCTGGTAACGATGGCGATAGCGCTAACTCAGGTGGGCAAGTAACCATAACGCACTACACCATCGATTCCGAGGATCGCACTTTTATCGAAAAGCTCGTTCCGGATTTCGAAGCCCAACATCCGAATATTAAGGTGAAAATCGAGAAAGCTCCTTACGAGCAGTTCGACAGTAAACTTCAAACGCTGATTGCCGGGGGCAAATCGCCTGACGTCACAAGCCATTATGGATACGGCGGTTTTGCAGAGTATTATAACAAAGACATGCTGCTTGATATGAACGACATTATTAAGGAAGACGGATTTAAGGCGTCCGACTACAACATCCCGGATGATCTTATGAAAATCTACACCGTCAAAGACCAAGTCTACGGTATTCCGGTCAACATGTACGTCTCTCTGATGCTCTACAACAAAGACATGTTCGATGCTGCTAACGTTGCTTATCCTCCAAGCGATTACGAGGACAAGAGCTGGACGTTTGACAAAATGGTCGAAGACGCGAAGAAAATGACGCATGTATCCAATGATATTGCTAAAACTCAATATGGCGTTGACTTCACATGGTCCGAGCGCGATATGCGCCCGCTCTATTTCGGAGCTGAACCCTACTCCCAGGATACCTGGACCAACGGCGGCGTACCATCCGAGACTTATTTTGATTCGCCTGAAGTCATCGCAGCCTATAACAAGTTGTTCAACCTGATCTTAAAAGATAAAGTGTCTCCGACAACGGAATGGAGCAAAAGCGTAGCGGGGCAAAACGGCGATGCGTTCGTAACCGGCAAGGTGGGTATGACCGTCAGCGGCTCATGGAGCCTTGCGGGCTCCAATGACTTTCCTTTCAAGGTTGGCGTGGCTGCAGTGCCTGCCGGCGGCAATGACAAGGTCCGCAGCGTGCTGTTCGTCGATCCGCTCTTGATTCTGAAGGGCTCCAAACATCCGAAGGAAGCTTTTGAATGGATCAAGTATCTGGTCAGCGACGAAATTCAGGAAAAATCCATCGACCTGAGCGGTGGTAACCCTCCAGTGAATACGAAGGCAGCCGAAACCTATTACAAGCATTTTGATGGCATCGATGCGGCAGATGTGAAGAAGGTTTACGAAGGCGCTGTGAAATACGGCTTTGAATCCTATAACCACCTGATCACCCACTATTCTCAGATCAACGACATGTTCATTAATGAGATGCAGCCGATCGATACCGGACACAACACCGTTGAAGAAGTGATGCCGACGATTCAGAAAAAGGTCATGGAAATTATCAAACGTTAACGCTAGACATTGTGCCGTCCTGCAAGGGGCGGTGCATCTATCAAATTAGCTTCGCGGCTAAGCCTCCGTACATGTATACTATTGTTAAGTCAATATAAAGTACGGAAAATCTGCCGCAAGGAGAATAAACAATGAAGGTTAGTATATTTGATGTTGCAAAGAAATCAGGGCTGTCCGTCGTAACGGTCTCACGCGTCTTAAACGGTGCCGAATCCGTGCGAGAGAAAAATAGGCAAAAGGTTCTGGAAGCCATCAAGGAGCTCGATTACCATCCCAACGCTGCTGCGCGGAGTTTAGCTCGCGGTAAGACAGGAATCGTCGGCTTGATCATGACCACTCTTCAGGATTCCTTCTTCGACACCGTCGTTAAAGAGCTGAACGAAGTGCTTGCACTTCACGGCTATTTTCTGGCCGTTTCGGTCTCTACCGGCATTGGCTCCGATGAAACCCATTACCTGATCCAGGAGGACCGGGTAGACGGACTTATTCTGCTCTCGCCGATGGAAGAGGATAACTACATCGTGGAACTGAAGCGGCGCAATATTCCTTATGTCCTAATCGACAATCAGAAGCCGGAGAATGATACTTTTTCGGTAACGATCGATAACTACAAAGGTGGCTATGCCGCTACGAAGCATCTGCTTGATCTCGGCCATACCTCCATCGCGCACTTAAGCGGACAAAACATGTTCCGCAGTACGAGAGAGCGTCGCAGCGGTTTCCTGCAGGCACTTAAGGAAAAAGATCTGGCTCCATTTGAAATGATCACGGGCGATTTCGAAATCGATTTTGGTTATGACATCTGCCGCAAATGGCTGCGTGAGGGACGCCTGCCTTCCGCAGTGTTCGCGGGCGATGATCATATCGCGCTTGGGGTCGTGAACGCCCTCATGGAAGAAGGCATCAAGGTGCCTGAACAGGTAGCTATCGTCGGCTATGACGATCAGTATATTTCATCCAAGCTGCACCCCCATCTGACAACGGTCCGGCAGCCTGCCGACCGCATTGGGGTCGCCGCTGCGGATATGCTGTTGAAACGCATGGACGGTACGATGAAACGCGGGGCTAATGTAAGGATCGATCCTGAACTCATCGTGAGAGAATCTACTGGATCACCAACAAAAGGTACAACCGGATAAAAAATATAACCTTATATATAGGAGTGACGACCATTGGCTTACTACTTGGGAATCGATGGGGGAGGAACAAAAACATACGCCCTGCTGACCGATGACTTCGGCAATGTGCTTGGCAAAGGCGTGGGCGGCAACGGCAATCACCAGATTGACCGCGCCTTGGCCGCACAAAGCATACGGGAAGCTGCAGAAGGAGCTCTAAACGAAGCAGGACTGCGGATTCATGAAATCTCGCACACCTATTTCGGACTTGCAGGCGCAGATCGGGAGGTAGATTACCGAATCCTGCACCCTCTGGTTCAAGGAATCGGATTCACCCAGAACTACTCGATTAACTGTGACACGATGATCGGTCTGCGCGCAGGTACGAACCGGCCTTACGGGGTCGCGCTGATCTGCGGCACAGGCACCAACTCCGCAGGCCGCAATCCGGCAGGAGAACATATACAGGTCGGCGGTTTTGATTATATGTACGGTGATTTCGGCGGTGGCGGTTCCCTCAATATTGAGGTGTTCCGCTCTGTCATCCGTTCTTGGGACGGCCGTGAGCAGCCAACGCTCCTGACTCCCCTGCTGCTGAACTTCCTTGGATATGACAGTGTCAGCGACATGTTCGATGACTTTCAGGATCACGGCAAGCATGTGCCTGTCCATGCAGCGAAGCTGCTATTTGAAGCTGCCGCAGAGGACGATGCTGTAGCTCTGGAAATTCTGAACCGTCAAGGCGTCGAGCTTGGCAAATCAGCAGCTGCGGTTATCCATAAACTTGGAATGGAAAAGGACGCCTTTGACGTTATACTGGCAGGAAGTCTGCTAACAAGGGGAGACCGTGGCTGGATACGTAGCAAAATTGCACAGACTGTTGCAACCATCGCTCCAAACGCGACCATCGTAACGTTGGCCACCGAGCCTGTTGTCGGTGCCTTATGGTCTGCTATGGATGCGGCCGGACATGCGGTAAGCCAGGATGTATATGACAAAATGCGGGCCTTCCGTGACTTCGAACATATTAAGCAAACAACAAGATAAACGTCTATAAACACTGTCATCATAAAAAATTCTTAAAAGACTGGAGTGTGCAAAATGGCATATGAACAAGGGCTAAAAATAGCGGTAATCGGCGGTGGATCTTCCTATACTCCGGAGCTCGTTGAGGGGTTCATCCTCCATCATGCCGAGCTTCCTGTACGAGAGCTGTGGTTGGTCGATATTGAGCCGGGAGAGCGCAAACTGAATATTGTCGGCAACTTAGCCAAACGCATGGTGGAGAAATCGGGTCTGCCGATTGAAGTTCATTTGACGTTCGACCGTCGCGAAGCCATCAAGGGTGCGGATTTCGTCAGCACTCAAATGCGTGTCGGCATGCTTGACGCCCGTGGCCGCGATGAATCCATTCCCCTGAAATACGGCGTGATCGGTCAGGAAACCACTGGTCCCGGGGGCATGATGAAGGCGCTGCGGACGATTCCGGTCCTGCTTGATATCTGCCGTGATATTGAAGAACTCGCTCCTAATGCCTGGCTGCTGAACTTTACGAATCCGGCGGGTATGGTCACGGAAGCCATTCTGAAGTATTCCAACGTTAAAAGTATTGGTCTCTGTAATGCACCAATCGGCCTAATCAAGCAAACCTCAGCCAAATACGGCGTAGAAGCGGACCGCATCTATGCCGAGTTTGTTGGCCTGAACCATCTCCACTGGATTACGCGTATTGATGTGAATGGAGAAGACAAACTGGATGACATGCTGTCCGATACGGCCGGTTACAGCGCGAAGAACGTGCCTGCACGGGAGTGGAATCCGGAATTCCTGCAATCCCTGCATGCCCTGCCTTCTTACTATCTGAAATACTTTTATATGACCGACGCCATGCTCGAAGAGCAGCTGGAATCCTTACAAAAAGGCGGCAACCGTGCGGAAGTGGTTAAACGCGTCGAAGAAGAACTTTTCGAGCTTTACAATGACCCGGACCTGAAAGATAAACCGAAACAGCTGGAACAGCGGGGCGGCGCCTTCTATTCCGAAGCAGCCGTGAACCTGATGCGCTCACTCTACAACGGAACGAATGACATTCAGACGTTGAACGTAGCCAATCAAGGTATCATTGATTTCCTGCCAGACGATGCCAGCATTGAAGTCAACTGCGTGGTCACCAAAACCGGTCCACTGCCCCTGCCGTTGACCAAGGTTCCTCCAATGGCAGTTGGACTGATCCATGCGGTTAAAACCTATGAGCGCCTCGCCATCGATGCTGCCGTGACCGGCGATCGTGGATTGGCCATACAGGCATTGGCCCATCATCCTTTGGTCCCTTCGGTCGAAGTGGCGATTCAGATGCTGGATGAAATGCTCGAAGCCAACAAGGAATATTTGCCGCAGTTCTTTACTGAATCTGCAGCTAAAGCATAATTCGGCTATCATCCATTCGTCCTGATACCATAAGAAAAACGTCTATCGACGTACTTTCAAATTAAGAGAAACCGCCATATCCCAGAATTTCCTGAGATATGGCGGTTTGTTGTTTCTAGGCATTTGCTATCTATAAGGCTTTCTTAAATCAATCATTAAATACATTCTCCTAGCTCTCTATC
>NZ_LGRP01000098.1:0-795 GCF_001636635.1 Paenibacillus sp. O199 | reverse complement strand
GATCGGGAGCTTTACTATCATACGGACCATTACACCGTTAATTGTCGAACCATTACATCAAAACACAACTCAATCAGTCATCATCATCAAGTGATTTTACTGTCGTCTGGGCAGCTTCACTTTTCGGAACCATCACCGTGAAGAAACCATCATGTACAGCTAGATGTACAGTATGCCCTTCTTTAGCAAATACACGTAGGGAACTTGAGTCATTGGAAGTACTCTTGGCTTGCTTTTCTGTCCATCCCCAGCTCTTAATCTCGTCTAGATACACCTCAGGAATACTAGTGCTCTCACTAATACCAGATAGCGTATATCGAACATAATCCATATCCGAATTGTTTTCAGACTGGTCAGATTTATTCGCCACTTTAGGAACCGGAAAACCCTTCTCGTTTACCGCTCCTTCATAAGAAGTCCATGCAGATCCTGCTTCACCGCATCCTACAAGCACGCCTATCAGGCCAAGCAAGAGAAACGAATGAAGAACTAGTCTTCGCCAACTTATCACACACACCCTCCTTTTCACAGCTGCACATTCCAGCTCTGTGGTCAGGTACTTTTAGCATATTTAACATAGTCCTATTATACTGGTTTCGAATGCGTTTTCCGTAACAAAAATGTTACCTTCATTTCAAGACTTTTTTAAGTCATTCATTTACCCTCTTTTGAAAGTCAATCCACCCTCTATTTATATCAGCTTCCAAAGCAAGAATTAAATCCATCTTCAACTAGCTATTCCCTCATTTTTGCTTATAAACATAAATAAAAACCACCACCGAATAACATCGGCAG
>NZ_LGRP01000006.1:356212-364265 GCF_001636635.1 Paenibacillus sp. O199 | reverse complement strand
AGGCGCGACGGGTTTAACAGGTATAACTGGTGTGACAGGTGCAACGGGCTTAACTGGGGTAACCGGTGTGACAGGTGCTACAGGAACGGGAACAACCGGAGCTACAGGTGCAACGGGACTTACTGGGGTAACAGGTGTGACAGGTGCAACAGGAACGGGAGCTACAGGGGCTACTGGAGCCACAGGCGCGACTGGTTCAACGGGTGTAACTGGTGCTACAGGCGCAACCGGAACGGGAACAACAGGAGCCACAGGTGCAACGGGGCCTACTGGTGTAACTGGTGTGACAGGTGCAACGGGAACAGGAACGACTGGAGCTACCGGAGCAACAGGACTTACGGGTGAAACAGGTGCGACAGGAGCCACGGGAACGGGAACAACGGGAACAACCGGCGCCACAGGATTTACTGGTGTAACTGGTGTGACAGGTGCAACGGGAACAGGTATAACCGGATCCACCGGCGCGACAGGATCTACTGGGGTAACAGGTGTGACGGGCGCAACCGGAACCGGAGCCACAGGTGCGACGGGTTCAACGGGTGTAACGAGTGCAACTGGTGCGACAGGTGCAACGGGAACGGGAACAACAGGCGCAACTGGGGCTACCGGGGCGACTGGAGTTACTGGATCCACGGGAGCCACAGGGGCTACGGGTGCATCAGGGCCCAATCTAGCTGCACAAGGATTTTCTGCATTTTTGGCTAACCTATCAACAACAACCAGTGCACAGTTAACCAACTGGAGTACAGCAAGTCCTTACTATGGTAATGCAAATTTTAATGCAACTACAGGCAATTACACGGCGCCGAATACGGGGACCTACTCGATTGTGGCAACAATCAATTTTTCTACAACTGCCGCAATCGCCATCTCATTGGGTGCTGGGGTCAATCCAGCGTTTCTGGTGCAAAGAACCTCCCCCACTACGACTACATTGGTCAATGGACTATTGCCAATCCTGAATATCAGCGTAACGCTACTTACGTTGCGGGCAGTTCTTGGTAGTGGAACCGTAACGCTAGCGGCGCAGGTTACGCTGAATGCAGGCGATGTGATTGGGTTGTTTTACTCAGCGAATGGATTAACGATTACTCTGAACTTGGGGATTGGAGCAACGAATGGTATTGTATGGTCAGTACACGAATTGACATGAGGTATTAATTCTTCAGCACCCCACCTATTTAAAAATAAGACAACACGAAAACAGATCCGGGTTGGATCTATCGTTAATATCCAACCTGATCTGTTTTTTTACATACAGGACGAAGTCGTTAAAATTTGGTTTCGTTATAGTTAACAAGCATGTTAGATATTTTTAGGTCTTATGACAAGAAATCTGTCGTGATATTCAAAAAAATGACCCCAACTCATATAATAACGCTAATCCTTATGAAAATGATGTAAGGGATTGAGACGGAATCATCGTCTTTATCCATATGGTAAATGAATTAGGCTGCTTTGAACTTGCAGAATATCCATTAAAAAAACAAATTATTACACAAACATAACATTAAACGAGCGGTTCGTAGCAGCATACGAGTGGACGTTGAAAGGGTTGATGAATGATGAGCCTTGAAACATTAAACCAACGAGTACAAGATGATCTGGCTTATCTCGCATATGGAGGTGCGGATTGGATTCGCCCACGCGAACATGACGAAGGCCATATCTATGATGTCGTTATTGTAGGTGGTGGGCAGAGCGGTTTGGGGGCTGCTTTTGGATTCCTGCGTGAGCGGATATCCAACATTCTGGTCATTGATGAAAATGCCGCAGGGTTGGAGGGACCTTGGGAAACTTACGCGCGTATGGTCACGTTACGTACACCAAAACACCTGACTTCCATTGATCTCGGTATTCCTTCGCTGACGTTTCGAGCATGGTGGGAGGCTCAATCAGGCTCCTCCGGATGGGATGCGGTTGATAAAATTCCGCGCAGCGAATGGATGAACTATCTGCGCTGGTACAGGCAAGTGCTTAATCTGCCTGTCATGAATGAAGTAAAACTGAGACTGATTGAACCTGCAGATGGAGGCTTACACCGGCTGCACATTACGGGTGCAGGGGCTCCAAGTAATATGTTGCTGGCACGAAAGGTTGTCTTGGCTACGGGCATCCAGGGTGGTGGAGAGTGGCATGTACCACCGATGATCGCTGAGAAAGTACCTAGGCATCTTTACGCTCACACGTCGGAGCTGATTGATTTTGAACGGTTACGAGGAAAAAGGATTGCCATACTTGGCGGCGGAGCTTCAGCCTTTGATAATGCCAACTTTGCACTAGCCACAGGTGTGGCTGAGGCCCACGTATTTGTGCGGCGGGAACAATTGCCGAGCATTAACCCGATACGTCAGATGGAACAATCCGGTATGATCGAACGGTTTCACGTTTTGTCGGACGAGGATAAGTATGCGACCATTTCCCATTTTTTCAAATACAATCAGCCACCAACCAACGATACCTTCAACCGAGCCGCTGCATGGCCAGGCTTCCAATTACATCTTCAAGCACCTTGGCTGGATATACAGATGAAGGATGGGAAAGCGGTAGTGACTACGCCACAGGGACAGCACTCCTTTGATTTTCTGGTCATAAGTACGGGGATGGTGAGTAATCCGTCACTGCGTCCCGAGCTCAGAATGGTGGAGGCACATATTGCACGCTGGGCAGACCGGTTTCAAGCTCCGACGGTACAGAGGAATGCACTGCTTGACGCACATCCCTACCTTAGTCCCGGGTTTGCAATGACCAGCAGAGATGAGGAGGGGCAGGATAAGCTGCGTGGGTTGTTTGTCTTTAACTACTCTGCACTTGCAAGTTGCGGCCTGTCCGCCTCAGCAATATCGGGGACAAAGAATGCTGTGCCGAAGTTGGTTTCAGCTGTAGCCGACCAGCTTTTCCTGGATGACCGGGAACAGATCTTGGAGCAATTTTTTAAGTATAACGAGCAGGAATTTACTGCGAGTTGGGTGAAGAGTGAAGTTGGAATCTGAGTATTCAAAATAACCGTACAGCGGGGTAAGATGCTGTACGGTTTTCCTTTTTCTAAAGTTACATTTACGGGTGCTTATATAATGCTGTAAAATATCGAATTATACAGCGTTAAGGCAGGCGATAGATTATTGTGAGAATCATGGATTATGAGGGGTTCAGAACCCATTTGAAGAAAGCGTCACGCAAACGAAATGAACCCTTGATCAAAATTGTAGCTTTTCAGGAAAAGTATATGAAGATTGAAGAGATCCAATATTATGATGTAGAGCAGAACTATATGAGTGTTCAGGCGTGTAATACGCTGTGGATGAACTTGAAAGATAAATCGTTCCGCAATCTGGTGTCCCATGATCTGAAGTATTTCCAAACCATGGACAACCTCGGCCGTCATTCATTGGAGAATCTAATTAAAGAACTGTACGACATGGCTGTTCCAATCCTGCTGGATTATGATCCAAGTGATTTTTATAGTTTGCAGCAGTTGTCTGAAATTCTGGTACTGGATGAGATGAAGCTAGTAGAGAAATTGGAGATGGGGCGTTTCAAGGGTGCATTTATTAATGAAGAAGGAAATTGGGTAAAACCCAAACCTGACAGGGCTGAGCTATTCCTATAGTTGAAAAAAGAGACTCGTGTCAATTCCATAATGACCGAATATCCATTCTGCAATGGTACGCCGAATACGGCACATTGCAGTTTTTTTCATTAACGAACTGTCTACGAAGAAGTCTCAGCCGTTTCGTTTCACGACAAAAGAGTCTCCGCTTGGTCCCGGTGTTCCTGGAATGGAAACAACCTGTTTTTGCTGAATCATGATGCCTTTCTCTTTGACGATGAAGCCGGGGCAGCGACCGTTCAGGCGACAACACTTGAAGGTGACAGGCGTGATTTTTGCCATCCGGGAGATGGTGTTTCCCAATGATGGAGCTTCTACAATCCATTCCGCGGATGATTGCTGGCCTGCATATTGCTGAACGGTGCGGAAAGTCCAATTTTGGGTCAGGTTATGAAGTGTGATACACCAGCGAGTTCGATTGATTCTGTAAATGGCCGCTCTCATCCGATCTCCCGGTGATACAGGAAAAGGGATGATCGTTTCAACGTCCGGAAGAATTTCCCACCAGGCATAATAACTAGCTTGGCCGTTAACCCAATCATGGCCTGTTCCAGTCTGAATGAGATTGGAATTCTCGTATCCATCAATTCCGATCCAGGCTGAGGAGTATGAGGACTTGGACGATGGTAAAACAAAGGGCACGTTCCATTCAGCCGAGATACGTCTGAATTCAGCTTTGTCACCCGCTCGGGCATAACCACTCCAGTTGGAGGAAATCCACCCGAAGCGTAGTGAAGAATTTGTTTTGCCTGTATGAGGTATACAGGGTTTTCGGCGTTTGTTTCGATTATTCGCCATACGGCCACCTCCCATGTGAAAATAGAGACGAAATCATTCGTTCGATATTATCAAATGCATGGAAGACGAAAGAGGACATGGACAATCTGAGAAAGAAATAAGGTTTGAATGATTTTGAACGATATTTAGGGTTGAATGCGATCTTTGATGTCTATAAAATGTCGAATGTTGATGGTTTTTGAATGATTTTAAATTAATTTGAATGAAAGTGATTGTTTTTTGAGGGATTTATGTTACTATAAAAGCAGTTGGAGGAATGAAAATGCTAACTGAAGAACGATATGCTGCAATTATAGAGCGCTTACACGAAAGAGGCATTGTGAAACTGCAAGAACTCGTCGATGTGCTGGGTGCTTCTGAATCAACGATACGGCGTGATTTAATTGACCTGGAGAGCCGTCAGATGCTGAAACGCATACATGGTGGTGCTGCTCTAGTGAATGAAAAGACGCCGGAACCCGGTATGGAAGAAAAAACGTTCAAAAACATTCAACAGAAAACAGCGATTGCTCGTTTAGCTGCGCAGGAAATCAACAATGGTGAATGTATCTATCTGGATGCAGGGACGACGACATTAGCCATGATTGCCTATATTGAGGCCAAGGACGTTACGGTAGTGACGAACGGACTTTCTCATGTAGAAGCGCTGGTAAGTAAACGAATACGCAGCTATCTGCTTGGCGGAATGATGAAAATTCACACCAAAGCCGTGATTGGCAGTATCGCATTACAGAACATGGACAACTTCCGTTTTGATAAATGTTTTATCGGAACCAACGGAGTGGATGCCGAAATGGGGTATACAACTCCCGATCCGGAGGAAGCCTTGATTAAAAGACGTGCACATCAATTGTCCGGGAAATCTTACGTGCTGGCTGATTCCAGCAAAATTGGGGAAATTACTTTTGCCAAACTGTTTGACCTTGAGGAGGCAGACTTGATCACAGAACGTATGCCGGAACACTGGCGCTCTGTAATCGCCCAGAAAACTAAAATAATTGAGGGATAGCCATGATATATACCGTAACACTTAATCCTTCCATTGATTACATCGTGGAAGTGGATGATCTGAAGCTTGGTGATTTGAATCGTATGAATCGGGACCTGAAACTTCCTGGAGGCAAAGGCATTAACGTATCGCGAGTGCTTAATCAACTGGGAGCCAAAAACACTGCACTCGGATTTCTGGGAGGGTTCACAGGCCGTTTCATTAATGACAAATTGCAGGAAGACAAGATTCTGACGGACTTCGTTACCATCGCAGATGATACCCGAATTAACATCAAGCTGAAGCATGGGGAAGAGACAGAGATTAACGGACTGGGACCAGCCATTCGACCAGAGGAAGCAGAAGGGTTGCTTAACAAGTTATCCGCATTGCAAAAAGGAGATATCGTCATTCTTTCGGGAAGTGTACCACCTTCACTGGGAGCTGATTTCTACAATCGTCTGATCAACGTGTGCAAACAAACGAGTGCCGAATTTGTAATCGACACGACAGGACCCGCTTTAATGGATGCTTTGGTACATGAACCGCTGCTGGTGAAGCCGAACCATCACGAACTAGCTGAACTTTTCGGAGTAACCATCGACACTCAAGAGGAACTGGTGACCTATGGTCGCAAGCTTTTGGAAGCAGGTGCCAAACATGTGTTGATCTCCATGGCAGGAGAAGGAGCGCTGTTGATTACCAAAACAGATGTCTACCATGCGAGCGTTCCAAAAGGTGTCGTGAAAAACTCGGTTGGTGCTGGAGATTCCATGATCGGTGGATTCGTAGGTACATTTGGATTAAACGAAGACCTGCTTGAAGCGTTCCGAACGGGTGTTGCTTCGGGTAGTGCAACGGCTTTCTCAGATGATCTGGCGACACGTGAACTCATCGAAGAGCTGCGTACTCAAGTCACCATAACCAAAATATAGTCCTTACAAAATGAATGGAATACAGGCCCCTTTTTAGAAGAGGGGATTCAGTTAATAGCAGATAACAGCGTAAGAAGTACAATTATAAGTCGGTCTGTATCACGCAGGCTGACTGAATTTAAGGGAGTGTACCAAATGAGAATAACAGACCTGATGATCCAGGAAACGATGATCATGGACCTGCAAGCCACGACGAAAGAAGAGGCTATTGATGAACTCATTGCAAGTTTAAAACGTAGCGGACGTATTAATGATCCGGTTCTGTTTAAGGAAATGATTTATAAACGCGAAGCGGAATCCAGCACGGGGATTGGTGGCGGTATTGCCATGCCTCATGCCAAAACAACAGCAGTAAATGAACCAACAGTTGTATTTGCCAAGAGTCGGAAAGGACTTGATTTTGAAGCGCTTGATGATGAACCGGCTCATATATTCTTCATGATTGCAGCTCCAGAGGGGGCGGCCAATACACATCTTCGTACACTTGCGGCTCTTTCCAGGCTGTTGATTGATAGCGATTTCATTTCGCAGCTAATGAGCACGGACACTCCTGAAGAAGTGACTGCATTATTCGATGCCAAACAGGCGGAAGAAGCGGAGAAAAAAGCTGCCAAAGAAAAAGCCGAAGCGGAGAAAGCAGCAAATGCTGCAAATGGAACAAACGCTGTATCTGGCGCGGGCAATGCGAATGGACAGAAGCAGAATACATCAGGCCTTATTGTTGGTGATGCGGCATCTGAAGATTTTGTCGTTGCAGTAACCGCTTGCCCAACAGGTATTGCTCACACGTTCATGGCTGAAGACGCTCTCAAAAAGAAAGCACAGGAAATGGGCATTAATATCCGAGTAGAGACCAACGGTTCCGAAGGAGCACAGAACGTACTGACAGCTGATGAAATCGCTCGTGCCAAAGGGGTTATCATTGCGGCAGATAAAAATGTGGAAATGGCCCGCTTTGATGGCAAACCGGTATTACAAAGACCCGTAAGCGATGGCATTCGCAAATCCGAAGAACTGATTCGCAAAGCAGTTAACGGGGACGCTCCGATCTACCGAAGCCAAGGCGGCAACGGTGGGAAGGGTGAAGGAGAAAACCAAGGCAAATTGAGCATGGGCAGCAAGATTTATAAAGATTTAATGAACGGGATCTCGCATATGCTTCCATTTGTTGTAGGTGGCGGGATTTTGCTCGCCATATCCTTCTTGTTTGAACAAATTGCGAGTCCGGACAATCCTATTGTGCAATTGTTGCAGACCATTGGTGGCGGGACCGGAGCGTTCCACTTCCTGATTCCTGTCCTAGCCGGTTTTATTGCGATGAGTATTGGTGATCGTCCGGCCCTGATGCCTGGTATGGTCGGTGGATTGATGGCTGTGAATTCGAACGCCGGTTTCCTTGGTGGTCTGGCTGCCGGTTTCCTGGCAGGTTACGTTGTAATTGGTCTGCGCAAACTATTTAAAGGACTGCCTAAAGCAATTGACGGATTGAAACCAATCCTGCTCTATCCTGTGTTCGGATTGCTTATCGTTGGTGCAATAAGTTTCTATGTCTTTGATCCAATCTTCGGTTCCCTTAACACATGGCTTGTAGATGCACTTGGAAACCTGGGTACAGGAAATGCTGTATTGCTTGGCTTGCTGCTTGGCGGCATGATGTCCATCGATATGGGTGGACCGTTTAACAAAGCGGCTTATACATTTGCTATCGGTGTATTCACATCC
>NZ_LGRP01000006.1:0-356155 GCF_001636635.1 Paenibacillus sp. O199 | reverse complement strand
ATGGCGGGCGGTATGGTACCGCCACTGGCGATTGCACTCGCTACAACGTTCTTCAAATCCAAATTTACGGAGCAAGAACGCAAATCAGGTTTGACGAATTACGTGCTCGGATTTTCCTTCATCACAGAAGGTGCCATTCCATTTGCTGCGGCTGACCCGCTACGTGTTCTGACATCCTGTATTCTCGGTTCTGCTGTTGCAGGTGGATTGACTCAACTGTGGAGCATTAACGTACCTGCTCCGCATGGCGGAATCTTCGTTGCGGCACTGGCGAATCACGCATTACTCTTCCTGCTTGCTGTAGCAATCGGTGCAGTAATCTCCGGTCTGATTCTCGGACTGTGGAAAAAATCGCCGACCGTTGTGAAATAAGTCAAAGGGTAAAGTTTCCCTAAAAGTTATAAACAATCTCTATCTCATAGATTATTTAAAATAAGATGGCATCTCCTCAGTGAAATTCACTGGGGAGATGCTTTTTTATTTCGCTGCAGGTCATTCTGTGATAAGATAAATATTATCTAATTAATGAAACAACGTTTCATCTAATGAAACTATAAGGAGGGAACAGCATGTCTAATGATCAGATTAAAGGACAGGTACGCAAACAATTTGCGAAAAATGCGGAGAAATATGTGACTAGTGCCGGTCATGCCAAAGGGGATGATCTGGCATTGCTTGTGGCTTCATCTCAAGCAAGCTTGGATATGAAGGTGCTGGATATTGCCACTGGCGGAGGACATGTTGCCAATGCATTAGCTCCGCTTGTGGAGCAGGTTATCGCATTGGATTTAACGGATGAGATGTTACAAGTGGCTGAACATTTTATCCGGGGAAATGGGCACCAGAATGTGGATTTTGTTGCAGGAGATGCTGAACACGTCCCTTTCGAGGATGATTTCTTTGACCTTGTGACCTGTCGCATTGCTGCACACCATTTTCCAGACGTACCTTCCTTTGTATCAGAGGCGCTTCGAGTAATGAAACCTGGTGGCAGACTGTTATTAATTGATAATGTGGCACCTGAACATGATGAGAATGACCAATTTTACAATGAAATCGAGAAGTGGCGTGATGGAAGTCATGTTCGGGCATGGCGTAAGACGGAATGGATACGGATGTTGGAGCTTGCCGGATTTCGAATGGAAACGATGGTTTCCTTTGAGAAACACTTTATATTTGAAGACTGGTGCAACAGGGCTGGACTTCCGGAGCCGGAAAGTAGAGAGCTTGAAGCAAGCATGTTGAGCGCGCCATCTGTAATTAAGAAGTATTTCAATTTTGAAGTGGCACAGCCTGGCAGACTCGTCAGCTTCAAAGGAGAGAGTGTATATATTCAGGCGGTAAAAGGAAAATAAGGTTTCGCCATCATTAATTAATTCGTTTAAGTGGGCAAAAGCAAAATCAAAAAAGGCAGAGGGCCCGCATAAGGGACATCTGCCTTTTTAGATCGTCGTCACATAATCAAGGTTTCAGTATAACTTTGGTACACTCGTCTTCGTGTTCGTAGAAAATCCGGTAAGCTTCCTTCGCATTCTCCAGCGCAATGCGGTGAGAGATGATCTCGGTAGGGTCGAATTCGCCAGCCGTGATTTTGCGGAAAAGCTCCGGCATATAGTGAATAACAGGGGCTTGTCCCATTCTCAGGTTGATGTTTCGTTCAAACAGATTGCCTAGGGGGAACATGTTATAGGTCGAGCCATAAACACCCGTCAGTTGCATCGTCCCGAATTTGCGCACAGCCTTGATACCGATCTCAATTGCACTTAATGTACCGCCTTGAATTTTCAGCTTCTGTCCAATTTCCTCCAAAGTGGATTTCTTGCCATCCATGCCTACACAGTCGATGACAACATCCGCTCCGCCTTGGGTTATTTCGCGAATATGTTCACCCATATCATCGTAATCTTCAAAATTAAATACTTCGGAATTATTCATTCGTTTGGCTTTGTCCAGTCGATACGGAAGACGATCCACAGCAATGACTCGCTTGGCACCTTTCATCCAGGCGAATTTTTGTGCCATCAGGCCAATGGGCCCGCTGCCAAGCACAGTTACAGTGTCTCCCGGCTTCACCCCAGCGTTCTCAACACTCCAGTACGCAGTAGGGAGCACATCGGACAGGAATAACAGGGCTTCATCCTCGAGCTCACATGATTCGGGAATCACAAAAGGTATGAAATTCCCATAAGGAACACGCAAAAATTCAGCCTGACCGCCCGGATAATTTCCGTATCGTTCCGTGAAGCCAAAATAACCTCCGGTATGAACCTCCGGATTGCGGTTTGAGTTATCGCACTGGCTCTCCATGTCGTGATTGCAATAAAAGCATTCGCCGCAGGAGATGTTAAAAGGCAACACCACACGATCTCCTTTTTTTACTCGCGTCACTTCAGGTCCCACTTCCTCAACAATGCCCATCGGCTCATGGCCGATGACATAATCCTTCTGGGCTGGCAGAGCTCCCTGATATATATGAAGATCTGACCCACATATGGCTGTAGAAGTAATACGCACGATGATGTCATCCTTTTGCTGCAATCGAGGATCTTCCACCTCTTTTACTTGAATATCCTTGGTTCCTTGAAAAGTAACAGCTTTCATCTTCATATTCCTCCTAGATGTATTCCTATTAAACAACAGGCCACTTTTCTTTACGCAATGAATGGAGCAGTTCGGGGGAAGCGTTCAGGTTGTCATGCACTAGCTCTTCCGGGGTTAATGCCATCCATTGATTCAGGGAGATATCCTCAAAGCGGTCACTTCTAAACATCTCCAAAAACCATAACGTATCGGTGCCCGTATTCTGAATATAATGCCCCATGGCTACAGGAACGTATCCAACATCTCCAGCCCGATAGTCGAATGTGCGTGCAAGGCCATTCCCTCCAAAAACCGTCATTCTTCCTTGCCCGGTCAAATAGTATTGCCATTCATCCGCATTGGGATGCCAGTGAAGTTCGCGCATACCTCCAGGCTTGATTTCCACGAGTGCTGCGGCAACGGTTGTTGAGATCGGAAAGTTGGTGGAGTCCACAATGCGCACACTGCCTCCCGGTGTAACGATCGGTTTCTGGGCTAACAGCCGATGTTTGAAGGAGAGCGGAACCGTGCCATAGGGGGACTGCACTTCCTGGCTTGAGAGGGAACCAGGGACCTGATCCTGAAAAATGTAAACCTGTTCTGTTGGCATGGATTGGAACGCGGATTCGGGTATGCCAAAATTGACGGACAACACTTCCGGTGGCGTATGCGCAAACCAATCAGAGATGGATAATGTATTCAGATCGGAGAAGGACCCATCATCAAATACAAGCAAAAACTCACATCCATCGGCCAAGCCCTGAATGGAATGGGGCAGACCTTTTGGGAAAAACCACAGATCTCCCGCCCCCACATCTGCAATAAAATTACGACCTTGCTGATCCACGGACGTAATTCGTGCCGTACCCCAGATCATATACGCCCATTCCGATTGCTGATGCCAGTGCAACTCCCGTACACCTCCAGGTGTAAGGCTCATATTCACACCAGCTAGTGTCGTAGCGATGGGCAAATCCCGTACCGTAATTTCGCGGGACCAGCCGCCATGGTTCAACTGCATATGTGTATCGGAAAAAGACATTCTCAGGTTGGGTAATAAGCCGTTGTCGGTTACCGGAGGTACCAGCATATCCGGATTTTGTAGATCTCTCATCACATCCCGAGGCCCCAGATCCGGACCTCCGGCACCGTCTTTTCGTATCGGCTGCGGTATAATTAATGGCTTGCCATTGTTGTTGTTTTCATTTTTCATATGCAGATTCCTCCAGTTCATCACTTCGTCACTTCATCCATGACAGATGTCGGTATAGTGAAGATTATGAACCAGAGCCTGGCAATTATGAGGGACGGGAATAATCTGCGTTGGCGAAGTGGAAAATAACGTGAAAATTCACGATAGGTGGTGAGAGGAATGCGTAAACGTTTCAGGTTATTGCTTTACATCTGTTTCATTGTTGGGACTGTCGCTTCTTCAATCGCTGCGATGCCACTGGAGGTTCTGGCCAGTCCGGATGACATAAGGAAAGACAATGTAGCTTCTTCACAGGAACAGTTGGCTTATTCGCTTGGGGTTCAGGCTTACATATATGGCTATCCGCTGGTAGTTATGGAACAAACGAGACAGATGGCTCTGAAAACAAGGGCTCCACTCAATCAGTTTTATTACTCCAGCATGCTGGCTTCTCAGCAATATCACGATATTGTAACTCCTAATAGCAATACGCTTTATTTTAGCGCCTGGCTGGATCTCTCCAAAGGTCCGGTGGTCCTGAACGTTCCGGCTAATAAGGATGACCGTTATTACACCGTCCAAATGATTGATGCGTATACCAATACGTTCAGGAATGTGTCCAATCGTACGACAGAAAACAAGGCAGGGCAGTTCACCATCGTTGGACCGGGTAGAAGCAGTGATATCAACAAAGCGTCCATCCATGCCCCAACGCCAATCGTTTGGCTGCTCGGACGTGTGCAAGTGAATGGTAAAGAGGATCTGAACCGTGCAGTTGCTTTCGAGAAACAATTCACCCTGTCAACGCCAACCAGTAATCCTTCCAGTGGTATAACAGACGGTTCGTCTTCGAATCAGATGTCTTCCATGAAGAACGACCCGTTTGCTTTCTATAAAATCATGACGGAACAGATTCGGCAAAATCCTCCGCCCGCCTGTGATGCAGTTCTGCTGGATCAGTTCAAGCTAATCGGCATTGATCCTGCCAAGGGATTTGAATCAGCTGATCTGAATGCTGCCACGAAAGCCGGACTGTTGCGTGCCGCAAAGGATGCGCAACGTATTATTGCAAATTCAGTCAAGTCGATTCCGACCGCCAATGGATGGTATATCGGCCATGATATTGGAACCTATGGTACCCAATTTCTGCTGCGAGCTGTCGTTGCATATTCCGGTTTGGGCGCCAATGTCCCGGAGGAAGAGCTATATGCACGTGCATTTGTAGATCAAAATGGGGAAAAGCTGCATGGCAAGCAACGTTATGTGTTGCATTTTAACAAGAATGATCTTCCGCAGGTGACCGGATTTTGGTCTCTCACCCTGTATGACTCCGATTTTTATCTGGTCGATAATGCCATTGGCAGATATTCGATTGGAGATTTGACGAAAGGTTTGCTGTACAATCCTGATGGTTCACTGGACCTTTATATTCAGCAGTCTGCTCCTGAAGGGAAGGAATCGAATTGGCTTCCTGCACCACCAGGAGACTTCAATTTGGTGCTGAGGATGTTTGCTCCGAAACCATCCATGCTGGAAGGGGAATATGAAGTACCTCCGGTCGCTCGGATACAATAGGAAGCCTGGATAGCATACATGTAAGGAGTAAAATGAATCCAAAGGAACAACAAAAAGACGTGACCGATACGCTCGGTCACGTCTTTTTGAAGAAAGCTCAGACACTTTTTTTGCTTACGGGATCGGTCTTGGAGTCAAGCTGCAAAAATTCATGCTCATAAATTTCATGCACTCTGTTCAGAATGGCTGGGCCTTGCTCCGTAAACCGGAGATTAGTGGGTTTGTTTTTCATCAGGAACGTACCGGATGTAAGTTTGGTTTGCGCAATGGCAGCGTTATAAAGCAGAGAAGCTCCGTGACTTGGATGTGGGAAGAACAGCTTCATGATTGGTTTGATATAAAAGGGCAGTCCAGATGTTTTATTACCTCTGAGTGTATTGTTGCCCCCGGGGTCCACACTGAGTAACCGAATTCCTTTAGCCGCAGGGGTAGAAGCAGCTTCGCGTGTCCATAAAGACAGTGCGAGCTTTGAAGTCGCATAAGGACCGAACAGTTTTTTGAACTCGGCTGGATGTTCCAGGATGTCCAGGTTAAACTGTTTAACCATATTGAACGCACTGGTGGATGTATTAATAACGGTTTTCAAGGTGCTTTTGTGAAGAAGATCCTGTAGTTCCATGTAAATGATGTACGGCACCACGGTCTGTAATTCAAAGTGCATTTCATGTCCCTGATCGGACAAACGAAGATCGTAACCGCTGCCCCCGGCATTATTGAACAACACATCGATGGTATCCGTTTCGGATTTAATTTGATTCAGTGCTTTTCTCAGATTATCGTACTGAGTAAGATTAGCTTGAACCCAACGGAGCTGACCGGAGCGCAATCCGTCCTGAATGTCACTGTCTTCCTTCGGAAAAGCGGAACGGTTAAGGCCGATAACTTGCCAGCCTTCCGCTAACAAGGTGCGGGTCAGTTCAAGACCGATTCCCGAAGTTGATCCTGTAATTAGGGCTGTACGACGTGTATGGTTTGAATTCATATAAATACCTCCTGAGTGAATGGTGTGACAGGGCCAATCTGTCTAATGCGCTCATTCTACAATTTGGAGTCGACTCCAAGTCAAGCGTGCTGTTGGTTTATATTTTAATTTTTTGGATGCGGTATCTATAAACGCATAACAACCTTGACTTGGAGCTGACTCCAAGTTGTAAGATAGATATCAATGAAGGCGGAGGAGGTCGACTATGATGAATGATACTGAAGTGTTCTCCATTAAAGAGACGTCAGAACAGGCCGGGCTATCGGAAGACACCATTCGTTATTATGAGAAGATTGGACTTCTTCCCCGGGCTGAACGCAAGGCCAATCGCCATCGGGTATACCGTCCGGAGGACATCCAGACAATGAAGCTTATTACTTGTTTGAAAAAAACAGGCATGTCTCTGGAGGAGATGAAGCCTTATCTACAGATGTCGATGGATTCGGACCTTGAAGATTTCCCGGATGAGCGTGAAATGCTGCTGAACCATCGGAAAAAGATTGAAGCCCAGATTGTATCCTTGCAGCAGATCGTTGATTTTATCGATGAGAAGATGGAGAAGCGTAGCATGTTTCCGGATGAGTGCCCGATTACCGGGGAGAATCAGATGTCTGTATTTGAAAAGAAGAACATCTTCTCCTGAGCGCTGCTAGCCAGCGGAACAAAAAAACCACGTCATTATGACGTGGTTTTTTGGCTTATATTTAGCAGTCGATATGGAGTGTATGGCGAAGGCGCTTGATATCACTTTTGGGAGGAAGACCATACATGCGAGCGTACTCCCGACTGAATTGGGAAGGACTCTCGTACCCAACCTGGAATGCAGCATCGGCTGCATCGGTTGAACCTGCAAGCAGCATTCGCCGTGCCTCCTGCAATCGAATCTGTTTTTGATATTGTAGTGGGCTCATGGCGGTAATGGCTTTGAAATGATAATGCAATGAGGATGTACTCATGTTGATCATGGAAGCCAATTGCTCGATTCGTAGCGGATGGGCGTATTCTGAATGAATCAAATCAATGACTTGAGCGATGTGCTGTGCGTGACTGTTCTGGACTGCAAACTGCCTGATGGAATGTCCATGTTCATCCTGAATCAGGCGATATAGAACCTCGCGGATCATAAGCGGTGCAAGTACGGGAATGTCTTCAGGTGTATCCAGTAACCTGACCAATCGGATTACAGCTTCCAGAAGCGGAGGTTTGGTTGAACTTACAAACAACCCACGACGTGTTGAATTGTCAGGTTTGGTCTGTGTAGAGGGAGAATCCTGAATAAGATCAAAAATCTGACCTGAATCAAAATCAAGTCGCAGACAGAGATAGGGATGTTCTGTCGTAGCCTGTACAACTCGCCCTGAAATAGGCAAGTTTATGGAAGCAACCAAATACTGTGAAGAGTCATAGGTGTAGCTCTCTTGTCCGAGAATAACCAGTTTGGACCCTTGGGCCACAATACACAGGGCGGGTTCGTGTACGGCATGAATGGGCTCTGAAACATGGGAAGCACGAATCAAAGCAAGCGAAGGAATTGCTGTTAGATGAATCCCGTCTTCGTGGGTGAAATGGCTGATTAAGCGAGCCAATTCCTGCTGCTGCTGAATAATAGATGTATCCTGTTCCATTTTTGAAAGCATGGATTGCTGGCCCTCCTTTCCTCTTACTCGTTTAACTATTTTAGAATGTGCTGGAGGAATAGGCAAGAATACTGTGGGATTCTTCTATCGGATAGAGACTGATTCCTTACATAATGAAGGCAAGAAATTGAATCTGTTAGCAATAGAAAGGAGTGTCGTGGAAATATGGTAGGCAATAGATCAGGAGATAGACAAGAAGTGAAGCACCCATATGTTGGGATGTGGGTGACGAAGGATGGGTACATCAGGCATGAGCTTCTCCCTGACGGTCGCTATGATGAAGCACGGGGAAATAGGCAAAGTGCATATCAAGGACGATATGTAGTCGATGGAGACCATATTGAATATGTCGATGATACTGGCTTTACCGCAGATGGAGACTTTAAGGACGGCGTGCTTTATCATGCGGGCATGATTTTGTACAGAGAAAATGCACAATAAATTACCTAATAGGGAGAGAAATCAACATGTCTAATATAAAAGGGAAAGTTGTTGTGATCACTGGTGCAAGCAGCGGAATTGGGGAGGCAACGGCGCGTCTGATAGCAGAGCAGGGAGCACATGTTGTCATTGGTGCAAGACGAGTGGAACGTCTAGAGGCGCTGGCGTCCTCCATTCGCTCGGAAGGTGGTTCAGTAGAATATCATACACTTGATGTTACACAGCTTGAAGAAATGCAAACGATCGTAGAGCTTGCGCTCAATCGTTATGGACGTTTGGATGTGATTGTTAATAATGCGGGAGTCATGCCGCTATCACCCCTTGAAGCACTAAAAGTGGACGAGTGGAATCGTATGATTGATGTTAACATTCGCGGTGTTCTACACGGCATTGCAGTTGGGCTGCCTGTTATGAAAGAACAGGGTTCCGGCCAGTTTATTAATATCGCCTCCATCGGAGCTTATGCCGTGACACCAACAGCCGCGGTATATTGTGCAACCAAATACGCAGTCCGTGCGATCTCGGAGGGTCTGCGCCAGGAGGTAGGCGCAGATGTCCGCGTGACCCTTGTATCGCCAGGTGTGACTGAATCCGAACTTGCCGAATCCATCTCTGATGATGAAGCACGCGAGCTTATGAAAGATTATCGACGCATATCCATTCCGGCCACGGCTATTGCTCAGAGTATTCTGTACGCGATCAACCAGCCGGCTGTGGTGGATGTGAATGAAATCGTGGTGAGACCCACAGCAAGCATGGCTTAAATCTCGCAGTAAGACACTAAAGATGTCCACAACCATATGTACGGGTTGGGGGCGTCTTTTTATACCCTGAAAGAGAGCTCGTCTGGGTTGCAATATGGTATAGTATGATCAAGTAACGCACCAGAGAGAGGGGAATAATACATTGACGCTGCAACAGCTAAAATATGTGATTGAAGTCGCCACGCGTGGCTCGATGAATGAAGCCGCCAAGCGGCTGTTTATTTCCCAGCCCAGCCTGTCGAATGCCATCCGGGATCTGGAGCAGGAGCTGCGGATTACCATTTTTGAACGCACGAATAAAGGGATAACCTTGTCCAAAGAAGGCGTGGAATTTCTAAGTTATGCACGCCAGGTAGTGGAGCAGGCGGAATTACTGGAGAATCGTTATTTGAACGCGAAGCCGTCTCCGCAACATTTTTCCGTCTCCACACAGCACTATGCGTTTGCAGTAAATGCCTTCGTGAAGCTGGTGCAGCAGTATGGACAGGATGAATATGAACTGGCTCTGCGGGAAACGAAAACGTATGAGATTATCCAGGATGTAAAAAGCCTGCGCAGCGAAATTGGCATACTATATCTGAATGAATTCAATTCCAAGGTAATTAACAAATTGCTTAAGGATGCGGGGCTGGTGTTCAACAGTCTGTTTGTTGCCAAGCCGCATATTTTTATCAGTGTGCAAAATCCGCTGGCGAAGCAGGAATCGGTTGCGATTGAACAGCTTCAGGATTATCCTTACCTGTCCTTTGACCAGGGGGAGTATAACTCCTTCCATTTTTCAGAGGAGATCCTAAGCACGCTTTCTCATCCCAAAAGCATACAGGTTAACGACCGAGCCACGCTGTTTAATCTGCTGATCGGTTTGAACGGATACACCATCTCAACAGGTGTGCTTAGTGCCGACCTGAATGGGAATGAGATTATCCCCGTCCCGCTGGAGTGTGAAGAGACCATTAATGTTGGCTGGATCAGCCATAAGAATGCTTCGCTTTCCAATCTGGGCGTGGAGTATGTCCAGGCTCTGCATGAGGCGATTCAATCCTAAATGGTCATGGGAAAACCGTTTCCGTTCCAGCGGAGTCGGTTTTTTTTTAGAAACACACTTATACTTATAATCATTGCGTAAAAGTACGAAGGGAGAACGGTCAGTGCGTGTTTTATACCGAAATAAGAGTGAACAGCATGAGTTGACGATATATGATACATCCAAGCTTTATGGAGATAAGGGCCGATTTCGTGTGCTAGAATTCTCCAATGCAGCAGTTCAGGGGGCAATGGATCTGGACGAGCCATCCCGAATGGTGCTGGAGTATCCAAGGGCGATGGTTCACCTGATGGAACGAAATAATCCCGATTATGAATCGGTTTTTATAATTGGACACGGCATCGGAACCCTATCAAGCTACTTGTCTAACCGTCAACTAAAAGTCGCTGAACTCGATGCGGAAGTCATTGAGCTCAGCAGAACTTTCTTTGGATATCGTGGAGATCATGTGCTGGTTGGTGACGGTCGTGAACTATTGGAGCAGGAGGCATCAGGCTCATACCATTATATTATTGTAGATGCTTTTACGGCTGCGGGAACACCTGCACAGTTTACTTCAAGCTCATTTTTCACGATGCTAAAAGACAAATTGCATTCTGGTGGTATCGTATTGCTGAATGTATTTGGGCGTGCGGGCAATGACAGACTGGTGAATGCGATTCATACCACGTTACAGGAACACTTCGCTTATACGCGCTCATTTGCATTGCCAGCTGAAACAACGGATGAAGTCCAAAATCGTATTTTGGTCGGTTGTGACGGACCGATTTCATTTCAAACGCGTCATATGGCTGGGTTTGTAGAACAGCAGCCTGGTGAGGGATATGTTATTGTGGATTCAAATGAATCTTAATCTCAAATACAGTTAAAGATGATTTCGAAGAAAAGTGTCATATCATGTTATCAATTGTCATTAAATCGTCAATCTTACTATGTAATTATTCGAACTTCACAAACTATTTATTTCTTCTTAACAACTTTCATATAAGATAGAAGGAATATGCCTTTTCATGAAAAACCGGGGGAAGCAATAATGATCGCAAAGAATAAAACATCCAGATTAAGAAGAAAAGTAAGGGAGATCAAAAAAATCAGCCTTACCGCTCTGTTGAGTGGATTGGTCACCATTGCCGTTTTGATGACATTGACCATTATGTTTATTTCGTCTTATACATCCCAGAAGCAATCGCTGATTGATAATACGCTCTCACTTAATTATTCAAGTGCCGTGCAGATGAGCCAAACACTGGACTCGTTGTTTCAATCCATGCAGGGCAGTTTGAAGTATTCAGCCAACTATTTTCCGGATATAGACTATGCAGACGCCAAAAAACTAGATCCCACACTGGATTTGATTCGAAACAGCAGTAATTATTTCAATTCGGTTTCTCTGATAGATGAATCGGGAATAATCCGGGGTTCATCTCCTTATTTGGAAAAAAGCCTCGGACAGCCTATAACTTCTAATGCAGCGAAAAATGCGTTTAAATCGAGGTCTTCCTATATATCCGAAGCGTATCGTGCGCCTTATTCGGAACGCAGAGTCGTTTTTGTGAGTGAACCGATCTTCAGTCCATCAGGTGAATTCAAAGGTTTAATTAGTGGGAGCATCTATCTACAGGAAAATAACATTTTGAATCTGTCATTTGGCAGCCAACTGAGGACCAGTAATGGCTCTTATTTTTATATTGTGGATGCCAACGGGACGTTGTTGTTTCACCCGGATACGGAAAGAATCGGTGAAAATCTAAGCAAAAATCAAGTGGTGCAGAAATTGCTTAACGACCAGACGGGCAAAGAACAATATAAGAATCTGGCGGGTGTAGATTCACTCGCAGGTTATTATAAGGTCCCGACAACAGATTGGGGAGTTGTCGTTGTATCTCCAACCCAGATGGTATACGATCAGCTGAATCAACATATTCGCATGTTGCTGCTGTACACTTCAATTCCGTTTATCATTCTGACACTTATCGTTATTCGTGTAGCGCGCAAGCTGGCCAGTCCATTTGTTTATCTTGCAGACCTGGTTAACCAGGTGGATCAGGGTAAAGTAGATCTGCCTGTAATGAAGCCGCATTGGAACAGGGAAGCGGATTTGTTAACACGAACCGTGCTGACTGCATTGGCGAATTTTCGCAAGCAGAAGGATCAACTTACTTATGATGCCAGAACGGATGTATTAACCGGAATGACCAATCGTAGAACATTTGAAGAAGTCATTCAGCAGTGGATTGATGAAGAAGTTCCGTTCTCCATTGTGGTACTGGATATTGATCGCTTCAAATCCATAAACGATACGTATGGGCATCATGCGGGGGATCAGGTTCTGAAGCATATCGCGAATATCATTAAACTGTCAGTTCGGACGCAGGATATATGTTCCCGGTTTGGCGGGGAGGAGTTTGTTGTGTTATTGCGACATACGGATTCCAAAACAGCGTATCAGATTGCCGAGCATATCCGTGTATCGGTGGAACAAAGTATATTGCCCATTGATCGTTCTGTGACGATTTCGGCAGGCATTGCCGAATATCCACTGCATTCCACAACGGCGACAGAGTTGTTCCATTTGGCGGATAATGCGTTATATCAAGCCAAGGAAGAGGGACGTAATCGGACCATTACCATTCAAACGGTCATAAAATAAGGTTTACTCATCTTTCATTTCGAAATCAAAAGAAGCTAATCCCATCGAAGAGAGGGATAGCTTCTTTTGTCTTTTGTTTAGACATCTTGTGATCTGGCCTGGACTTCATTTGTATACTGTTCTCCCCAGTCTCGCATGCTGTAAATAATCGGCTGGAGCGTTTCTCCAAACGGTGTAAGCGAATATTCCACTTTGGGTGGAACCTGAGGATAGATTTCCCTGTGAACAATTCCGCTGCTTTCCAGCTCTCTTAATTGGAGAGTTAACATCCGCTGAGTAATATCAGGGAATAACTTTCTAATCTCGTTGAATCTTAACGAGCCGGAGAATAGGTGATATAGAATCGCACCTTTCCATTTGCCTCCAATGACGCTCAGCGTGACTTCGACGGAACAGCCATAAGGCGAGGGGCACCCATCGGCCGGGTTTTTTCTCATTATAATTGCACCTCCAGTTCGTGGTGGTTATTTATAGTATCAATTTTAGTACTACAGCACATAAATGTACATATCACTCATCTATGAGCATATCACTTCTCCCTTGGATTATAAACCCCATCCCATACATCTGCATGAAGATAAAACAACAAAGAACCCCGGTTTCGTATCACGAAACACCGAGGTTCTCAGGAATGAAAGGCTTGATTAGAATAAAGTGTCCAGGGAGTAAGCTCCTGCACCCGCAAGTGCAACACCGATCAGTGATCCGAGCATAACCAGATTGTACTCGAATCCTCCGTTCAGATTCCAAAGTCCTTTACCTGCATGAACTTTTGCTATGGCAACAACCATAGGGATGATGAGCAAAATGACAGCAAAACCAGTCCACAGACCTGCTCCAAACAGGAATCCGCCGATCAACTCAATAAGGCCTCCACAGACAGCCATAACTCTTGCGGGCCTCAGACCAATCGCCCCGAAAAATTCGGCTGTTCCTGATATGCCTTCTCCACCAAACCAGCCAAACAGTTTCTTGCATGCATGACCCATCATAATGAAACCAATAACAAGTCGAATGATAAGTAATCCGGCGTCTAACATGTGCTTCTTTCCTCTTCTCTAGTTGTATAAAATGATTGGTCTTATATCGTATGAATGTCAGATCAGCGACGCCAGAATGGTATCACATAACGCCATGGTTTCAATATTATCCTTACCACTGGAATGTGGATCAGATTTGTTCTGACAGCATTCCATAAAATGAGCCATCTCCCCTACAAATCCTCGTAAGTAGAGGTCGCGATAAGCGCCTGACATAGGAGAGCCGGAGGGAGTGAAAACAGTATCCTGCTCCTCAAGGGATTTCCAGGGAAGGTTATCCCCTGTACGAGATTGATGAACCGTAAGTGTATTAATCTCATCTGCTAACGCAAATCCGTCGTCAAAGGTGACTAGTACACTTTCGCTTTCGCGTGACCATGCACTCATGCCAACAAAGTAGGCACTGCCCACCACACCATGATCAAATTTCAGGGAAATGCCCTGGTTAATATGTTCTCCGTCCTTAACCGTTGTGCCTGTGACCTGTACGGCTTCCCCGAACAGAAAACGCATCAGATCGACCATATGAATGGCAGCGAGCTTCATGAATTGTTCCTCATCCTTGCAGAATGGTGTGCTATCTACAGCAAATTTCATTTGGAAAGAACGTGCTCTCCCCAATGATCCACCATCAATCAGTTCCTTGAGTTTCATGTAGACCGGCGCATATCGTTTCATGAATCCAACCATAACAACCACACCGGCCTTTTGGGCAGCTTCAGCCACAGCAGCAGCTTCGGCAGCGTTCCATCCGAGGGGTTTATCCACGTATACATTTTTGCCAGCCCGGATGCATTCAAGGGCAAGTGCTGTCTGATCCTCTGGTTGCGCCACAACAACGACGCCGTCACAGTCTTCATTCTGCAGCATCAGCTGAGTATTGTCATAGGCTTTCCCTCTGCTCCCAAAACGAAGGAGAGCCGCCTCGGACCGTTCAATACTGCGGGTGGCGATGGCCTGAATGTCTGCTCCTGCTTCAACAGCAGATGGATATATATTCGTGGATGCATGGAATCCTGCACCGATAAAACAAAGTTTGGCTTTTCTCATACGGACCTCTCCTTTAAATTCATATCACCATTTTTAATGATTAGATTTTGTAGCTTAAATGCTTCAGCATCTGTCCGGCAATGGTGTTGTTAACGCTATGAGGAACCGGCTGTGGTCCGAGGGTGAGATGTTGGCGTTGCTGTACAAGATATAGGAGGGAGGCGGCTTGCAGGGACAAGCCTAGATCCATCGTTTCGGCAGGGTTGCCGCTGCCACCAGCCAGGTTCAGCATCTCGCCTTGAGTAAGTAGCATGAGTCGACGTCCGTTGGTTAATGTAAATTGTTCGATATCCGCTGTCAGTTGTTCCGTATGCTCCGCCTCCTGACGGAGACTTTCCAGATCCATCTCCCAAGAAAAATGTCCGGCATTGGCGAGGATCGTTCCATCATTCATTTGATTAAAATGTTCCTTCAGAATGGCGTTAGGACGGCCAGTGACAGTAATGTACACTTGGGCAAATGCAAATGTATCCTCCAATCGTGCCACTCTGAACCCATCCAGCGCCGCTTCCAGACCGGCAATCGGATCGGTTTCAACAACGACGACCTGACTGCCCAGATTCCGCAAATATCTGGCGATGCCTCGTCCACAGGTTCCATAACCTACGATGACGAAACGACGTGTAGGCAGAATCAGGTTTGTAGTACGCATGAAACCTTCAATAATGGTCTGTCCGACACCATGTTCATTTTCCATGATTCGTTTGAGTGGACTATCATTAATAACAATGATGGGGAAAGGAATGTTCTCATCCGTCTCTTCACGCAGAAGATTGGCCCCGGTCGTTGTCTCCTCCGTACCACCAATAAGAGAGTTAGTATCATACTGTTGAATGAAGGTACGCGCCAGATCAGCTCCATTATCCATGAGGAGATGGGGTTGGTGACCAAGTACACTTTGGATATTTTGCAGGTGCTCATTGCGCCTGTCCGCACGTTGACCATATACCGTGATGCCTTCTTCTTGCAGAGCTGCTGCGACGGCGTCTTTGGTTGTACCCGGGCTGCCACTCAATACAACGTTGGCTCCACCTGCTTGGAGTGTGCGGCATAATACAGCTGTTTTAGGTTCTACATGAATACATATACCGATGGTTAAACCAGCAAAAGGCAGCTCTTTGGCAAAATGGGATTTCAATTCCCCGAGCAGGGGCATATGCATTTCCGTCCAGTGAATGCTGCGTTTTCCTTCTTCAATACGTTCATGTGTTGTGTTCTTGATCGTCATGCAAAACTCCCCTTTTCTATGCAAGGTATAGCGTGTCCAACAGGACACTTGATCTGCTTAATGTCTACGATAGGGAGTTTGATGGGGTTAAAAAAGGACATATGTCCTATTCATTGCAGCTTGGAAAAAAGGTATTGCAAACTTATTACAGAGCATGTATACTCTTAATTACGGTAAAACAAGCAATTGCTTGACCGGAGTACTTTTCATCCATGATGAGAAGATACATATTATGCGGTCGTGGCGGAATTGGCAGACGCGCACGGTTCAGGTCCGTGTGGGCTAACCCCCGTGGAGGTTCGAGTCCTCTCGACCGCATCGAAGAAAAAAGCTCGCAAAATTGCTCTAAAGGCAATTCGCGAGCTTTTTTTGTTTTTTTTATTTATTGAAAATGAATTGTTGCACACATAGGCCTGCAATCGCTCCAGCAATACCAAAGAGCGCAACACTTGCCATCACCTCATATGCCTGGAAGCGAAACAAAAAGGCGATGCCGCTGCCAAATGTCGTTCCTGCGAGAAATCCGAGAGAAATTCCTATTTCTTTGGTTAATTTCATAGGTTCACCTGCTTGGGAATGTGAGTTTGGGGTTTGCAAATTTTTAATACAGGAAGTAAAGTGTGATCAGGAAAATACTCACATTTTATTTCCTTTTTTCATTTTGTGGTTTTAACCATGTAATTATGCATGATATTTCTTAAGGGAGGTTAAAAACGGATGAATATGAACAACCGAATTGCCGTATGGAACGAAGAAGCGCAAAATTGTACTTGTGGGCATGATCATCGGTTGGTGCAAATGCAGGTCTATCTGGAGCATGGAGCTATTCAGCGGTTACCTGGCTATTTGTCCGAGCAAGGGTACAGACATGTAACAGTGGTATATGATCGATTTACAGGTCCGGCAGCGGGACACGAGGTGGTAAAGAACATCCGAGAAGCGGGCGTTCATGTGGATGAGATATGCATGCCAGAGAACAAAGCAGGCGACGTGATCGCCGATGAGGGTGGGATTGTGCAGGTACTGCTCGGTGTGAAACAAGAAAGTCAGGCGATCATTGCTGCTGGTTCAGGGACCATTCATGATCTGGTGCGATTTGTTTGCTCCAAAATGAACAAGCCCTTTCTGTCAGTGCCTACAGCAGCTTCGGTTGACGGATTTACCTCAGCGGGTGCACCTCTTATTGTAAGCGGCGTCAAACAGACGTTCCAGGCGGTACCGCCTAAAGCTATTTTTGCGGACATCGATATTTTGGAGCAAGCCCCCCAAGAGATGAATGCAGCCGGATTCGGAGATATGCTTGGTAAATATACATCACTGGCGGACTGGGTGGTTTCCAGGGATCTGGGTGGAGAACCGTTCTGCCCCGTAGCTTATCGCATGACAGAAGAAGCACTAACTTCCTGTGTGGAGCATGTACAAGGGATCGCTGAAGGACGGGCCGATGGTGTGAGTGTATTGATGGATGCGCTGATTGCTTCCGGCATTTCCATGCTAATCATTGATCATTCTCGTCCGGCATCCGGTGGAGAACATCATCTGTCTCATCGGTGGGAGATGGATCTGATGGAGTCAGGGCACAAGCCTGTTTTGCATGGTGCCAAGGTGGGAGTGGCCTGTGCACTGCTTACCATAAAATACAAAGATCTTGCACAAAAATCCGACGAGCCGGTATTCCAGGTATACAATAATCTGCCGGATGCATCTCAGCTTATAGCTTGGCTTGAGCAAGTTGGGGGACCTACAACGACTGAACAACTAGGTGTATCCATGGAGATGGTGGAACATGCTTTCAACACAGCTCATTTGCTTCGTGATCGTTATACGGGACTGAAATATATCAACGAGATTCTAAACGTGGGTTCGAAATAAGGATGGGAAAAATAATATGAACAAGTGTTATCTTATGCATTTATTTGTACGTACAAATTATGAGTGGATCCTGTAATGTACGAGACAAGGAAGTGTTGTTGTTTGCGCTAGAGGTGCTTGTGCTTAATTCGATAGCAACAAATCACATGAATTTTTGGGAAACACAGTCATACAGCGAATAAGGATAGATCGAACCAAACGTTATACGAGCTGAATTAGAGTTTGAATTAAGCCTACTCCCTTAAGGGACAGGCTTTTTTTATACTTTATATAAAGTGTTGGGTTAAATTGTTCGTACAAATATATTATGAAAATGAAGCTAACGACGAAGTTATATTTCTTTAAATGATCCATAATTTAATGGACTGGTTGGTTATCATCAATGAGGTACATATGGGTATAAGTCGTCACGCATTTCGACAATGGGATTTTCGCCTCGTTCAGAGAGCACGCTGTACCGGCCCAGGTTAAGGAGTGACTGGGAATGAAGGAATGATGCATCCAAAGCTGTTTGGAGGGCAGGAGGGCCGCTTATCGCCCCTGAGAGACGATGCTGAGTACACCCGACTGGAGAAATGGTAACCTAATAAAATTTGTACGATGAAAGTGGTATTTTAAAAAGGCTCTGTCTTTCCCAATGGGGAGAGGACAGAGCCTTTTGGTAGTTCGCTAATTTAGTTATTGTGGCGATCTTTCAAGATGACATCTGCGAACAAAATAGTTTTCGGGATGCGGAAAAATTGTTCCGCTTGTTCCTGAAACGCAGCAGAAGGCAGCGTTCCCTGATGCAGCCATTTGCGGAAAGTGCCGGGGTGAACCCCGATCCAGTGGCTGACATCTGTCACCGACAAATCATGGACCATACACAAGCCTGTCAGAATACGGTTGCTAACCGGAGAACGGGTCACCGTACGCTTCATGAAGCGGGAAGGCTCGGGCTGACAAATGACAGGGCTTTTGCGTACCACTTCTTCATTAAAAAGAATGTGGCGCGGGTAGCCGAGCAATTGGCATGCCTTGTCCAAATTGGTACTGCCGGGTATCCGTCCTTCATACACCCACGCGCTGACGCTGCGTGAAGAGATGGATAGATCTTCGGCGAGCTGAGACAACTTGATATCATTGGCCATCAGCACGGCAAGAAGAACACGGTTGCGGATTTGACAGCGTGTCGGTTTTCGGAATCGTTTAACACGGACGCCTTTTCCCAAATATTTACGGTTGATCAGAGACCACGCCTGGATGGAATGTTGTTCTGGTTGATTAGGCATATTTCCTCCGATTTTTTTAACCAAATACTACAATAAGTACGGGGGTACTTTCAAGTGCCGGGTGCACCTGTTTCAAATGAGTGGATGCGCGAATCCGCTACAAAGGAGGAATTATGAACTAGACCAGACGCAATTCACATCCTAGTATATTCCTAGATTACAATGTTTCACTAAATTTAAGGGATCAAATAGATAATGAATAAAAATAAAATGAGTCTAATTACCTATTAGTGAGACTTTAGTACTTTTATCTATTTTTTGTTGATATGATGCGGTTTATTTCCCTGATTTACCCATAAATATTCGAATCCCGTTAAAGGAACCCATTTCCAATGTGCACAAATCTGAAATTAGAAATCCGCGTGTTCAGCAAGGCATGTGGACTGTCAAAATCTCTTATTCTTACATATCTTGTATGGAGATCAAGTGAGAGGGAGAGGTGAGAAACGTGAGTCCATCCGTAAGTACCTTTGCTGCCATTTCAGGGGCGTTCATGACGTTTGCTTTTGGTGGATGGGATCAGCTGCTTAGCTTGCTGGCGGTTGCAATGGCTGTGGATTATATTACGGGTCTCGCTGCGGCAGTAAGAACGGGTAAAGGATTGAATAGTAATGTTGGATTCTGGGGGCTCGCGCGCAAAGGTCTCATGCTAACAGTTATTCTGCTTGCCCACCGAATTGACATGCTCATGGGAACTGACATCATTAAAGGGGGAGCCATCTACTTTTATCTGGTGAATGAGCTGATATCCATTACCGAAAATTATGCCCGCATTGGGCTTCCATTGCCTGACAAGCTCAGACAGGCTATAGCGGTGCTGAAAAAACAGGAGGGGTTGTCTGACAGGGAGTGGCCTCAACCACAGCCGAACGTGGAGAATAAGGAGACAAAAGAACAAGCAGCAGAAGTCGTACCGGAAAAACAGACAAACCAAAGTGAACAGACGGATAATATGTCTCAGGAGAAATCCAAAGGGAATGAAAGCAGCACCGATTAGATTGTCTTTGAAGAGAACGTTTCCAAGTATCCTTTCGTAATAGAGGACGTTATGATATATTTTGGATACAAGAAAATTCATTCATACTAATTATTATACTTAAATGAGGTGCTTGTCTGATGATTAAACATATTGTTCTGTTTAAAATGAAAGATCGTTCTCCTGAAAGTATCGAAGCGGCTGCGAATGTTCTTCGCAATCTGCAAGGGAAAATTGATGTTCTGGTCTCGCTTGAAGTGGGTATCGACGTGCTTCGTTCGGACAGATCTTTTGACATCTCACTTACGGCAGAATTTGCATCACTGGAAGATCTTCAGGCATATCAGGTGCATCCGCTGCATCAAGAAGTCATCAAGTATATGAACGAGGTCAGAGAGCAGTCGATTGCAGTGGACTACGAAATCTAATCTGTTATTCATTCTACTTTGGATAGGGGACTCTGCATGAGCGATTTAAGAGACGTTATGGAATTTTTATATATTTTTGTCGTGTTTCTGATCGCTTGTCCTGTGATGTTATTTTGGCTGAAGCGAAGAGGAAAAAGGAACCGATAATTCACTGAACGGGAAGTGAACACATTGTATTACGTAAACAGAGAACAGATTGCCCGCCGGCTTGCTGCCGTACCGGAGGTGGCTGAAGGTCTTCGTCGCGCGTCACAAGCTTGGGATGGCAGTCTCATGCTGGGTCTGGTACAGGAACGCTGTCTTCATCTGGCGATTGAAATCGTTACGGATGTTGGGAGTTATCTCATTGATGGCTTCATCATGCGTGATGCGAGCAGTTATGACGATATTATTGAAATTAACCACGAAGAGAAAGTTTTTGATCATGCAACCTATGAGGTGCTTAGTCGCCTCGTATCGTTGCGCAAGCCGCTCGTTCAGGACTATTACAGCTGGGAGCGGTCTGAACTGCATCCGCTGAGCAGTGACTTGCCGGGCGTGCTTGAACATTTTTCCCATCAGGTCAATACCTATGTGGAAAAAGAACTCGGACCTTTCCAGACTGCACAGGCCGAGGGACAGAGCAAGGAATGAGGGGAAACAGCATGACGAACGAACGGAAAGAAGCTCGAGAAGTAAATAATGAAACGAATGACATACCTTCCGGGTTTCATCCGGTATATATGATTGAGCTGTTATTTCAGGAACGTCCCGTTATAGATCAGGGGCGTTTGCATGATGCACTGAGCCGTCATACCGGACAAGTCCGGCTTGACGTGAAGCAGGGTAATGAGGAGCATAATCCTGAGATGCTGGTTTTCTACCACCTGGATTATAAGGTTTCTTTTCAGGAAGGTAATATTCCAGCACAGACTTGCATGCTCCCCATTACTGAAATTGTAGATCGTGCCCGCTTTGGAGGGGCTTTACAGCAAGCCTGGCATTGGCCAGAAGCAGGACAAGCTATGGAAACGATCCAATATTCTATCCGACTTCATGATATGTTCACTGCTGCCATGCCGCGCAAACAACGACTCGAATTGTTCCAAAAGACGATTCAGGCTGTCATGGAAGTGTTGCCTTGTGAGGCGTTATACTGGTACGGCAGTGACAAATTAGTTGAACCAGAAGCCTATGTGCTGTCACAGGAGCGTGAGGAGCATCTCTACGCTGCGATGAATGTGCGCATGTATCAGGCTGGGGGCACGGAGGAACAGCGTCAGCTGGTTATGGACACGGTAGGTTTGTCGGCACTTGGTGTGCCTGATGTACAGTGTCATTTTATTGGACTCGATCCGGATACGGTAGCCCAGACATTACTGGGTGCCGCCTATTACATATTTGATCAGGGAGATGTTCTACAGGATGGACAGACGCTGGGATCTTCCGGCGGACGACGCTGGCGTTGTGAGCATCAGGCGGCGTTGATTGCACCAGGACGATATGTAATTGATCTGGACCCGGGTGATGAACATGCTGCTGCTCCGCTTGAGCCGGCGCGGCAGACCTGAGACATATCTCGATAACGTCAGAAGGTGCGAAGACGACATCCAGAATTTTTTTTGGTATCCGAGTGTCAGGTCAAGCCCTTGCTGCTTATACTGCATCAACAGAGTAGGCATTCGCCCGGATTGACGAGCAACAGGCCGTTGCTTAGTTATTCGGTACTTCATTTAAGGTAAAGGGAGAGATGAGACGTGAAGGATTCTAACAAAAGTTTGTTGTGGGGAGCATTAATCGGCTCGGTTGTAGGTTCAGTGACAGCTTTGCTGCTGGCGCCAAAATCCGGACGCGAACTTCGTCAAGATATTTCGGAAGGTGCACGTCAGGTGAGTGAGAAGGGTCAGGAACTGGCTAGCAAGGTAGGAGAACAAAGCGCACAGATCGTATCCAAAGTAAAAGAGACGGCAGATGTCGTTATCCAGGATATCCAATCGTGGCGCAATTGCGCTGAAGGTAAAGAAGTGCGCGTATCCGCCGTCATTACTGATTCCGATTCTTCCATCGATGCAGATGCAGCAAATGAGTCTGGCATTGAAGTCATTGCGAAGCTTCCTGCCGACGACTCCAAAGATAACATCTAAAGCTAAGCTTGAACGCGAGCAGGCTTTCCTCCATCTGGAGGGGAGCCTGCTTTGTTGTGCGTGGTCGTGCAGGAGTTGTACGATACGGCATTTTGTTTGAACCCTGCGATGAAATCGGGTAAGATGTAGGTACCTTTTTGCCTGAAAATTCATACGGTAGGAAGAAAGCTCTGGGAACCAATATGTTAACAGAACCAATTCAATGAAGAAGGAAGCGGTGTGTTCGTGCAGCAAGCAATCGCTATATTAGACTCCGGTGTAGGGGGATTGACGGTCGCCAAGGAAGTGATGCGTCAGCTCCCACGGGAAAAGATCATATATTTTGGAGATACTGCCCGGACACCGTACGGACCCCGTTCGTCCGAACAAGTTAAACAATTCACGGAACAAATCGTTGATTTCTTGATCCAGTTCGATCCGAAGGTTATCGTTATCGCCTGTAATACGGCTACGGCAGCAGCGCTCGACTATATTCGAGCCAAGGTGAATGTGCCTGTCATTGGTGTCATTCATCCTGGAGCACGAGCAGCCATCACTGCGACACGCACAGGACGCATCGGTGTCATTGGCACCGTGGGGACCATTGGAAGTGGTGCATATACGTCTGCACTCAAACAGTTGTCTCCCTATATTGATGTGGTCAGTCAGGCTTGTCCGGCACTTGTGCCACTGGTGGAGCAAGGCGAATTCCGTTCCGAGCAAACGACAAGTACGGTGGAGCAATCTCTAGGCCAGATTAAACAACAGCCGATTGATTGTCTTATTCTGGGTTGTACGCACTATCCTTTTCTCATGGATACCATTCAGGAGGTTATGGGGCAGGAAGTGAAGCTGATTAGTTCGGCAGATGAAACGGCAAGGGAAATCAGTACGATTTTGTATGATAAACGAAAGCTGGCCAGTGGGGATGAGACGCCGGTCCATCAGTTTTTTTGCACAGGGGACCCCCGCATGTTCCAGAATATTACCCGCCAATGGCTCGGAGAGCAGATCTCCAAAACGCCAGTTGTGTGGCAGGTTACCCAATTACCATAACTTTTTTTGATTTCAATGCTTATAAGAATCCCGGAACACTAAGTGTTCCGGGATTCTTTTGTTTATATCCGAAAGTTTAAGAAGCTCAGAAGTATCATAACGTTTTTCTTATGTTGGAGGGATTTACGCGATTCATGTCACATGACGGACAACCAGACCCGCATACATATTACATACAGTAAGGACACAGGCGAGAAAAGGACGGGAGATTACACAATTTCCTAAGGGAAAGGAGATCGACATGGAGCTGCAATGGATTATTGTTCAACAGGGAGATACCTTGTCGCGTATTGCGGCAGCGAACCATATGACGAAGGAGTTACTGGCTGCTCTCAACCCTGAAGCAGCGTCCCAGCCCTATTTGCTAACAGGACAGATGCTGCGCATTACGCCGGGAATGGGACGAAGGTATGCAGTGCAACCAGGGGAGAAAGTGGCTGTGATTGCATTACGTTTTGGAATGAATGAAGAAGAATTGCGCGAGGTCAACCCAGAAATAGCGAACATTCCGGACTGGTGCGGACGATGTATTCATATTCCAGATTCAAATGGAAAAACTATCGTCAAGTTGCAGGGAGAGTATGGTTATCGTGAAATGAGCCGTGATATCGGTTTGCTCGAAAAGAAGTATCCATTTATCGAGATTGGCTCCATTGGCAGCAGTGTCATGGGCAAGGATTTGCCTTATCTGCGTTTGGGTCAAGGCCCCAGACATATTCATGTCAACGCATCAGTTCATGCAAATGAGTGGCTGACAACGGCGGTTCTGATGCGGTTCATTGAAGAATATGCGAAGGCCTACAGTACACATACGCCATGGCATCAATTCCAGACGGAACGCTGGATGCAGGAAACTACGCTGTGGGGTGTGCCCATGGTCAACCCGGATGGAGTTGAATTGGTGCAAGAGGGCGTGGTCAATGATCATCCCCATGCAGAAGAATTGTTGGCATGGAATGCTGGACGCTCCCATTTTACGCATTGGAAGTCTAATATCAGGGGAGTAGACCTTAACGATCAATTCCCGGCTTATTGGGAGGAAGAAGCAGCTAGAAGAGGGATAACGACACCAGGGCCCAGAGATTATGCAGGAACCGCTCCCTTATCGGAACCGGAGGCATGGGCACTTGCACAGTGGACCGAGCAACATCATTTCGATGCTGTCGTTTCGCTGCACAGTCAGGGACAAGAAATTTATTGGAACTACCGAGATTTGGAGCCAAAGGAGAGTGCCCCGCTTTCACGCAGACTGGCAAGGGCTTCGGGGTACAAGGCAGTTAAGCTGGGTGGAAGTGATGCAGGGTACAAAGACTGGTTCATTCAGAAGTTTCGAAAGCCCGGCTTCACGGTAGAAGTGGGACTTGGGGTCAACCCGCTGCCCATGGATCAGTTCGATGACATCTGCGTAGAGGTTGGCATGCTGTTGGCTGAATTACTAACAGATCGAGAGCACTAACAGGGAAGACCGGGAATCCATGAAATCTGACTTCACATAATCTGGATGGGAAGACATGAAACTTAAAGGTTGTCCACTCGTATAACAGGAACGGGCGCTGTGACCGGCGTTCGTTTTTTTAATCTGCATATTGCATCATTCGTTCCGGATCGCTCTGGAACGGGTAATGATGGGTGTGAATATAACGTGTTCTGTTTTATTTCAGTGCAATAATCATACGGAGGGGTTCATATGAAGTGGAGAAGACTGCTGTCATTCAAACGATGGACACAAGTATTCAAACGGCTGCCGCGTCTGTTGCGGGCTCCTCAGATCCCTTTGGGTGAGAAGCTGCTGTTCATCATCCCGGCGCTGCTCTACTGGGTGCTTCCTGACGTGATGCCGTTTATGCCTATAGATGATATCGGGGTTACGTTGTTGCTGATGAACTGGTTTGTAAGTCGTGCGGAGCGCAAATATCCGGTACTTACAGCGGGTGCGTCGTCTTAATCCGACACAAAATGGGTGGTTTTAACATCGATTTTGCATCAATGTTATTGCGAAGCGCAGTAATTTTCTTTACAATAGATGCTGGAGTTTAGAAATACTGAAAATTGTTGGAACCAGCAATTACGATATAGGAGATGAATGAAATGAACTGCAAAATTACACGTAATGCCGCGAAAGTATTGAAACTTGAACTGGACAAGCCTGAGAACGAAGGTAAATTGCTGCGCGTTGTGATCACACATGCACATGGAGATCATGCCCACTACGGACTCGATATCGATACGCCAAAAGAAAATGATACGGTTGTATCTACCGATAAAGAGATCGACGTTATTCTTGAGAATGATCAGCCTTTGCTGGATGGCGTTAAAATTGATTACCTTTACTTCCCTGAAGAAGGCTTCGTTATTACGAACCCATCCCAAGGCAACCACGGCGACCACTAAGGGAGCGAAGAAGGGGAACTCATGGCTAACGATATCCGCGTATGCGAAAAATGTAATCATATCAGACTAAAATCGATTGTAGCCAAGTTGGAGAAAATGGCTCCGGATACGGAGATCAAAATTGGTTGCAAATCGTATTGCGGTCCCTGCGCGAAGCGTGCTTTTGTCTTCATCAACGGTAGGTACATCAGTGCTCCGTCAGAAGAAGAAGTGCTTGCAAAAGTAGCGAAATTCGTAAAGTAATTGTATGAATTTACATTGGGCAAACTTGTCCACGAACGGAAAAGAGAGGCCGCGGCCTCTCTTTTTTAGTTGTGATTAGGAACGGTACAGGGTTAGAACGTAAAGCCCTGCATCATTTCAAAAATCTTAAAGGTATCCTCTTGAATCTCAATGGCGATGATAGTATCGCTTTTTTTAAAATAATGAACATTCCCCATTCGCTCTTCTTCCACTTCAACCCATCCGGCTTCGGATAACTTCTCGAAATAATCGGAGGGTACATATAATCCCTGTTCTCCCCCGATATGTTTCAATTCATATTTAATGCCCGTTTTAATGTTTGGATTGTCTGAATATGTCGTTACGTTCAGCTGCTTTGCATTCACGGGGACCGGAATCTCGTTATTAATAGAGGAGCCTGTATATCCCGTTATTTCATACGTCGAAGGTGTACAGCCGCTGATGAGCAGCAATAAAGATAGCAGTATGAACATAATCCCAAAGTTCTTCAAACACACGCCTCCTTGTGAAAAGGTACTTATCAAATAAACGCAGTCAGACCGGAAAAGGTTATACACATCATGATATTTATCACTAATCGTTTAATGGGAACAGTGAAGCGATCCGTCATTGTTTTAGCAAAAGAAGAATAAGGAAGGCCGATGTCAACCATCCTAATGGGGTAACAGGAACATGATCCCAAGGAGGAATACTCATGCCGAAGCGTTATGATTCCAGTTTGCAAGCCGATACAACCGTATCCCAGGCGCAGAATGCAGTGAACAAACTTCATTATGCCGTTTCACAGGCAATGTCACATCCAACAGAACAGACCATTGAACAGGCAGAACGCCGTTTGGCGCATACCGAGCAGGCTATGCTTCAAGCTGAACGTTCGCTTGGAGGTCAGGGCGTTGAGCTGGCAGAAGAGATGTTCATTGAGGAGAAGAGAAGATTGAACTCGATCCAGAGTCAGAATGGGCAAGGGGATCTATAGGCGTTCCTGTCACACCAGAAACCCGCAGAGCAGCAGTGCTTTGCGGGTTATTCATGTCTCTTTTGAATGACCCCAAGAAGTGGATCTCAGTCAAACTGTGTGTAACGTGCCGCTTAAAATTTTGTGAGAAGGTTAATAGACCATGAGCAGGCAAATTTCACACAGGAGGTACAGAATGACAAAACATATTACAGATTGTACGATTCTGAACAACGGAGTGACGATGCCATGGCTGGGATTTGGGACTTATCGAGCAAAGGGTAAAGAAGTACAGCAAGCAGTGGAGACTGCATTGGAAGTTGGATATCGGAGCATTGATACGGCGTCCGTTTATGGAAATGAAGAGGAAGTGGGACAAGCCATTGCGAGCAGTGGTGTTGCTCGGAATGAGCTGTTTGTGACAACCAAGCTGTGGAACGAGGATCAAGGCTTTGATTCGACCTTGAGAGCATTTGAGGCCAGTCAAAAGGCGCTTGGATTAAATGTCATTGATCTATACTTAATTCACTGGCCTGGTAGAGACCAGTATAAGGAGACGTGGAGAGCTTTCGAACGTCTATATAGCGAAGGAAGTGTACGTGCCATTGGTGTAAGTAATTTCGAAGTACACCATCTGCGCGATATCATAGATGAAGGTGGAACGGTACCTGCGGTGAATCAGGTGGAACTGCATCCAGGTCTGATTCAACAGGAACTGCAGGATTTCTGCGGGGAGCAGGGCATTCAACTGGAGGCATGGAGCCCCATTATGAGAGGTAAACTGAACAAGGAATCGGCTTTGAAAAGTCTGGCCCAGAAATACGGAAAAACACCCGCACAGGTTATTCTGCGTTGGGATATTCAGAACCAGATCGTGACGATTCCGAAGTCGGTTACCCCGGAGCGAATTCGCGAGAATGCGGACATCTTTGATTTTGAATTGACTCCTGATGAGCTGAAACTGATTGATGCGCTGGATTCGGATAAACGGACGGGACCACATCCGGATCAGCTGTTTTGGGATTGAGCGTGTAGCTCAATTCCAAAATGAGTGTTTAATGATCTGCGTGGAGTTGTTCCGGATACGGATCATTCTTCGTGATATAAAATGAAAGCATAATCCTTTACAGTAGGCCACTACGTGTGCAGAACAATCTTTCGATCGCCGTTATCCCCGGATTTTTTGGAATTCCCTATCTTCAAAGGGTAAAATCCAGTGATAAATGCGAAGTATATGCTTCCGTTGCAGCTTTCTTTCAGAAAGCTTTTAGCGCCGCTTCTCCAGATTTGTTCTGCCCTCTCCGTTATAGTGTAAATTATGAGTTCATCTTAAGTGGATGGATTTAAAAGGGAAAAGTGAAAAAAAGCAGCAGGTTCAGGGGATAACCCTTGATCCTGCTGCTTTTGTGTTATTTGGATTGGTCCGGTTGCGGAATCTCGCAGCCGTCTTCGGTGCATACTCCACTGCCATCTGCGTCAGTGGTGTTGGACTCTACCATGGTGAAGGGGGAACGCTCGTCCCATGCTTTCTGGATAGCGTCAAGGAACACCTCATCCGGTTGAGCGCCAGATACAGCGAACTTGCGATCAAATACGAAGAACGGTACACCCCGGATGCCTAGCTGTTCGCCTTCTGCCTGGTCGGCACGCACTTGGTCTGCGAATTGATTACTGGACAACACTTCTGCTGCTGCATTGCGATCTAGACCTACTTCTTCAGCCAACTCGATCAGTACATCGGAATTGCCGACATGTTTACCTTCAATGAAGATCGCTTGAAATAGTCGTTCGCTCAACTCAAGCATTTTTCCTTGTGTTTCTGCCCAATGCGTCAGACGGTGAGCAGAGAAGGAGTTGGTAGGGATCATCTCATCAATGTTGTATTCCAGTCCAGCCGTACGAGCATTGGCATTCATTTGGGCATTCATGCCGCGTGCCTGCTCCACACTCATATTGTATTTGGCAGCCAGATATTCTGCGTTGGTTTTGCCACTATTCAATTCAGCATTTGGATCGAGCTCAAAACTTTTGAACTGTAATTTCACATCATCGCGGTGGGGGAATTGTGCGAGTACATTCTCAAGACGACGTTTGCCAATATAACAGAAAGGACACATAAAGTCGGACCATATTTCAATATTCATTCATTAAAACCTCCATCATCTATAAATGAAACCAATACAGTTACAATTATATAGCGACTTTCCATCATTCGCAAGGTTGTGGTTATTACCAGCCTCGAAAAAAGAAGTGCCGAAGCATGCAACGGATTGCAGCCTCAACACTTATAATTTAACTTCTTACTTATCCCGGTATGCCTTGGTCCAATGGTAAGGCTGAATTTCGTCCAACCTCTTGTAAATTAAAGCTCCATCCGGATCGTACACGGCAGCCTTCACGTCTTCTCCCCAGAAAAACAATCGTTCCTGGCACACACCACAAGGGGTGAGGACCTTGAATTCTGAGTGCTCATCGTCACGTGCCACACAGATCGAGTGGGTGACCCGCTCGTTTAATTTGTGTGCTTCCAGGTAGGCTCCTGTTTCCATACATAAGTGCGTGGCGTCGTTAATCACTTCTGGAGCTACGCTGATTAACAGCGATCCAGCTTCGGTATAAACAGCAGCTGCGCCGCCCCACCCTTGAGGGTAGCGATGTTTGACAAAGTTTGCAGCTTCTTCGAACAGCTTTTGTTCGATATTGAATTGGTCAGGATGTGACGTCATGGTCATGCACTAGCTCCATTTCATTGTAGTATCGGGTTAACTTTAAAAAATGAATTATACAGTTCCGTCAGCTACAGTTACATTCTGTTAGGATTCGGACGCAGGCGCTTGCTCCTCGCGAAAACGCGAGATCAGGTCAAACGTATTAACCGTATCTGACACATGCAGTCGCTTTGTTGCTTCATCATGACCAGATCGGCAAGCATTAATATCCGTTTTGGTACCAGTAGACAGATCGTAACAGGAGCCGCTGTCATAGATGTAATCATCCGAAGGGATATAGAACAGGGAGCCATCTGTAAATGCACCACTGCGCAATACCACCATACGGGAGGAACCGTCGTACACATCGTTGCCCATGTGGTAGTAGGATTGATCTGAAATACCGAGCAGATGCAGTACTGAAGGTGTAACATCCAGTTGTCCGGCAGGCTCGTCAATCGTTCCCGCTGCGGCTCCGTCAGGCAGATGCACCAGCAAAGGCACTTCGTTCATAATCTGCTCCATATCCAGATCAGTTAGTGAACGTCCGAGAAATTTCTCGTATTGTGGCTGCTCCTTAATGGAATTATCGTGATCCCCATAGAACATGAAGATCGTTTTGTCCCATAATCCCCGATTTTTCAGGTCTTCCACCATGTTACCGAGCGCAGAATCCACGTAATGAACGGATTGCAGATAGTTGCCAAACATCGTTCCTTTGAATTCACCCACATCCAGCTGCTGTTTATCTTGGGGTAACGCGTATGGATGATGACTGCTGAGCGTAATGAGGAATGAGTAGAAGGGCTCTGTAACCTCACTGCTCATTTTTTCAACCGATTGGCGGAAAAAGGACTCATCCGACAGCGACCAGCCAAGCGGGTCATCCTGTTCAAAATCATTTTTACTGTAAAACTTGTCATACTTCATATTCTGATACATCGTATAACGATTCCAAAATCCGCTCTCATAGGCATGAAATACATTCGTACTATAACCATGATCCTTCAAGATAGAAGGCAGAGAATCATAACTGTGGTCTGCGTAACGGACAAACGCGGATCCAACCGACAGTGGATGCAATGAAATATTGGCCCCAAAGTCAGCATCCGATGTTCGCCCCTGACCTGTCTGGTGATAAAAGTGACTGTAGTACTGGCTTTCCTTCATCAGCTCGTTAAAATGAGGCGTAATTTCCTGTCCGCCAATGCTCTGACCAATCATGAAATTCATGAAGGCTTCACCTTGGACAATGATCACATTGCTGTCTTTGTACTTGCCAAACATCTCATCCTTCAGTGGATCAGCCTGCTGTCTGCTGGCGAAATAAGCTTCCGCCTGTTCGAGATCGGCAGGATCGACCTCCGGTCCAGAGCCGAGCTGGTCTTTGGCATAGTTGTACAGATCATAGCCATGAAAAGCAAGAAGTCCGGTAACATTGTACATGGATACGTTCCACCAGTTGTTATCGAACAACCCTTTTGCCCAGGTTTTACTATAAAAATATATCGGACCAACCGCGAGCCCCAGACCCAATACCAGAGCAATGCTGCCTGCGGTGAGTCGACGACGCACACTTGATTTGCCTGAATTTGACGAGTAGGAGTTCAACCCGTTCGAATATGCGCTGGAACGTCCACGACGGTTACGTTTGCTGAACAGCAGGATCGCTGCGTATGGGATAATCACCAGCCAATCGACGAAGAACCACAGATCACTGGCATAAATAAGCGTAGCAATACTGTCTCCCAAAGCGTCAACCTGTCTGGCTTGCATCAGCACAGGGATTGTTAGGAAATCCTGAAAGTAGCGATAATAAACCATATCCGCATAGATCAGTGCAGTGAGCAGCAGATTGAGTATAACGAGTGATATAATCATGCCCCGGCGAGGCAGCCACCAGGTCCAGAAGGACAGAAGCAGCAGCGAACCGATGGCAATCACTTTGTCCAGAAGACCCATCGTAATGTTGTAAGCGTGCAGATTGTGGTGGAGCCACATTAATTTGAGCAGCATGAGTACAAGAAAAATAAGATATAACGTAAGTGGATGATTCAGAAGCCCACGCGGCGTAAGGCTGCGTGTTGGCTTAGTGACAAACATATATGTCTCCTCCCTGATGAATGGTTTTGTTAACGGAATGTAAAATAGGACTTTATCCATTATAGCGTGGTGTCATGGCTTTTCAACTATGCCCAGGGGAGAAAATCTTCATGCGGAAGCAATGTTAACAAGATCATCCATAAGTATCCCGAAATACATACAAAAAAACGCCCCAGCCGTGAACGGCAGGAGCGCTTGATCATTCCAATATTATTATTGTTGTGGTGTTTTATTACGTGGAGGCAGTGGGCCCAAATACTGATAATATTGGGTTTCAATGCGTCCATTGAACAACTTACGGCGCTTGTCTGCCTTGTGTCCAAAGTCTTCCTCGAAAGATTTGGTCGACGTGATGGCAAAAAAGGACCATGTCGGTAAATCGAGGTAACTGCGCCCTAAAGAACGTAGCAGCTTCTGCACTTCTTTCTCTTCACTCAAACGTTCACCATATGGAGGGTTGGTAATAATGACACCATATTCGCCCTGTGGTCTTGCACGATGAGCGGGCAGGACGCTGACTTCAATATCTTTGGCGAAGCCGGCACTCTTGATTGCTGCCTGTGCTACTTCAATAGCTTCCGGATCGATGTCGCTGCCCGAAATTTGCAATGGAATATCGTCGCGAACCGCGTCAAATGCTTCTTCGCGCGCCTGTTCCCACAATTCTTCAGGAATGACAGCCCAGTTCTCGGAGTTGAAGGTCCGACGAAGTCCAGGTGCAATGTTCCAGCCGATCATGGCGGCTTCAATCAGCATGGTGCCTGAACCGCAACATGGATCATAGAATGGACGGGAAACATTCCAGCGGCTGAGCTGAATAAGTGCCGCAGCAAGCGTTTCTTTGAGTGGTGCTTCGGTTACGAGTTTACGATAACCCCGTTTATGCAGACCTGGTCCCGTCGTATCTAAAGTAAGCAGGGCGCGATCGTTCAGCAGAATGACCTCAATCACATAACGAGACCCATCCTCTGGGAACCACTCCGTGTCATAAGTCAGCTTCAGTTTCTCTACGATTGCTTTCTTCACGATCCCTTGTGATGCAGGCACACTGCTCAACTGAGATTTTTGGGAGCGACCTTCAACCGGAAATTCGCCATCGGCTGGAATCCATTCCTCCCAAGGTAATGCTTTGGTACCTTCAAATAATTCATCGAAAGTTGTCGCCGGGAATTCACCCATTTTGACCAACACCCGGTCGGAACTTCTCAGCCACAGATTACACCGGCAAATATCAATATAATCTCCAGTGAAGAAAACCCGGCCATTGTCGATCGTAACATCCTCATACCCCAGTTGCTTCAGTTCCCGGGCGACAACAGCCTCGAGTCCCATCGCCGAGGTCGCAATCAATTGCAATTGAGCCATGTGATTCATTTCAACTCCATTTCAAGCTGGGGAAGGAATATCCTTCTCTCAGCTGTATAGTGACGGTGCGGCCTTGCCGCTTTCCGTGAAAAAACTTACAATGAGAAATGCGGTGAGCTAATGCATTCATCTTTCGAGCCGATGCAGCAGTTCAACCGCCTGTGTTTGACAACAAACATTTATTATAGAACATTGGCATCCATATGGAAAGCAGTCCAAGTGTCCAAGGAGGATTTTAGCGGTGAATCTGACCCCTGACGAATATGTAAATCAATTATTTCAAGAGGATGATCTCTTGTTAAAGGTAAAAGAAGCCATCCGATCGAACGGCATGCCGGAAGTTTCGGTTGCAGCGGCTTATGGCCGTTTGCTCACTTTTCTAGCGAAGACATCGAAAGCGGAGGCTGTACTCGAAATCGGCGTGCTGGGCGGATACAGCGGAATTTGTCTTGCTCGCGGTTTAAGTGACGGGGGAACCCTGACTTCGCTTGAATTAAAAGAGCAATACGCAGCGATGGCTCGTGGTCATCTGGAGGAAGCAGGCTTTGGGGATAAAGTCGAATATCGAATTGGCCCCGCAGCTGACAGTCTGGAGCAGCTGGCACAGGAAGGACGTACCTTCGATTTCTTCTTCATTGATGCAGACAAGGAGAATTATCCCGTATACCTCGATTACGCCATTAAGCTCGCGCGGCCCGGGGCGGTCATTGTGGGAGATAACTGTTTCCTGCGCGGCCGTACGCTGAATTCAGACAAGCAGGGTCCGGCTGTCCTCGCGGTTCGACGCTTCAACGAGCAGATGGCCAGTGACCCGCGCCTCGTAACGACGATGCTGCCGGATTATGATGGTCTGGCTCTGGCCTGGGTGAAGTAAGAAAAGATGCAGATCCGTTAAAACGGATGGAATGCGCATTCAATTCGAAAAGAAAGAGACGATAACACTCCTGAATCTCAGGGTATTATCGTCTCTTTCTGCTTATTGGAGTGAAGTGATGAGAGCCTTATTAAACTTCCGGCGTTCCGTAAGTCTCAAACCATTTTTGGATCGTGTCAAAATCGTCGCTAAAGGACAGGCCGAGCATCAACAAAATGCGTGCTTGCTGAGGACTAAGGTTGTCACCGGCAATAACGCCTTTCCCACCGCCATATACACTGCCTGAACCTGTCCGAGTGGTCGTTACGAAGATTACGCCATCCTCGACCGCTTTGGTACGTGCTTGTCCCATCGCTCTGGAGATACCGCCTGCTCCGGTACCGGACGTTACGATCCCCTTGGCGCCGCCCTTCACAAATCCTTCAATAGCTTCGCCGCCAGCTTCCTGATAGGAAATCGCAATTTCCACCTTGGCGAGATCTGCCTTCGTGATTTTGCTCAGGTCGAATGCCGGTTTCAATGTACCTTCAGGCTTCAAGGCACGTGCAGGAGCACGGTAAATTCGAATGTTTTCTTCATCAATGTAACCTACTGCACCAAGCATCGGAGTTTCGAACGTGTCTGTTCGATAATCATTCGTTTTGGTCACGCCGCGTGCCAATTGAATGGTATCGTTCAACATTAGCACGGTCCCAAATGAAGTGGTGCGCCCGCTGCCTGCGAGCTTGATGGCGTTGTACAGATTGGCTTGTGCATCTGAGCCGATAACTGTCCAAGGGCGCATGGACCCTGTAATGATGACGGGTTTATCACTTTGTACGGTCATGTCAAGGAAGTAGGCGATTTCCTCCATGGTATCTGTACCGGTGGTAACTACAACGCTGTCATACTGAGCCAGAGCCTTGTCTACGGTTTGAGATAAGTCATAGAGATCAGCCATGGTATAAGAACCTGAACCTGAATTTCCGAATTGGAGTGTGCTAACATCTGCAATCTTCTGTTTGTCCGGTAAGGCGTCGACCATTTCTCCAATCGGGAGTGTGCCAGCTTTATAGTTCTGGAAGCTGGTTGCATCCTCGGATTGACCTGCAATCGTACCACCCGTTCCAATGACCAGAACATTAGGCAGAGCGGATTGTTTGAACGAATCTGATAGAGCAGGGATGGTCGTATTGCGAGCCGGAGTGGATGATGCGGCCTGAACCGCACTAGTTGTACCGCTCACTTCTACCGTAGCCGCCTGAGCCGCATAGGTCCCGATGGGGGACAGGGAAATGGTCAGAGCTGTCAAAGCGGCTGTGCTCCATACAGCCCAAGGACGAAGATTTGAAGTTTTTTTCATGAATAGCACTCTCCTTCAGGTTAGTTTCGTGTGATGTTTGTTGAGGTTGATATGTATATGAATTCAAATTGATTGTATTTCATGTTAAATAATATGACAATTGTAGATATAGATAGAGTAATCGGTTACATTGATAGAAATGTAGAGTATATAGCGTATTTATGAGGTTTTATGGATAAATATGAGAAGGTAAAAAAGAGAATGAGGAATATGAAATCATAATAAATAAACTTTTGTGTCATATTTTATTACATTTGAGTCTTTTGACCTGATAGATTTAGAAGGAAACTTTGGGGAAAGTGTTGCAGTATCGTCCATAGCTGAAGTGATCTTATCCAAAACGAATAGCGGGGGTATTAGTTAGCAAGTCTTGACGATTTTTGTAATACGTTCTAGGAAAAGAGGCTCAATTATTGCCAAATATTTGTATGCCCGCAGTGTTGAGTCTATAATATATGGTGATTTCAATATGTAAATAAATATATATTAATGATTGGAGGAGAAACGATGAACCGAGCACCCAGAAAGTATGCCAATTACATTCCGATCCGGGAGCTGGAGGCGGTGGAGCAGCAATTATTTCCCTTCCAGGTGTACGCTGAACTTCGTGACAATACTCCAGTCCGCTATGACAACCATCGAGAATGCTGGGATGTTTTCCGTTATGAAGATGTGCAATATGTGTTAAAAAATCCTAAACTGTTCTCTTCTGAACGTGATCGCGCAAACGCCAGCATGCTTACTACAGATCCGCCGAAGCACAAACAACTACGGGATCTGGTTAATCAGGCGTTCACACCTAGAGCGATCGAAGCGTTAGCTCCGCGTATTCAGGAAATCGCTGATGAATTATTGACTCCGCATTTTTCAGAAGGTCGTATGCGTCTTATCGATGATCTTGCTACTCCACTTCCAGTTATCGTGATCGCTGAATTGATTGGAGTCCCTGCAACGGATCGCCAGAAGTTCAAAGACTGGTCTGATGCACTCGTGAAGGGGGCGCGGGATGACAGTGACGAAGCTTTCCAGGAATTGATGGAAGAAAAGAAACGGAACCAGCAGGAGTTGGCGAGCTACTTCACGGCCATAATGGAAGAAAGACGTCAGCGACCAGAGGATGATCTGATCTCTATACTGCTTGCTGCAGAGATTGAAGGGGAGAAGCTAACGGCAGAGGAAGTGGTCGGATTTTGCATCTTGTTACTTGCTGCCGGTAATGAAACCACAACCAATCTGATTACCAATGCCGTTCGTATTCTGTTAGAGCAGCCTGAGCTTCAACAGCAGCTGCGAGAACATCCTGAACTTATCCCCACTGCGGTAGAGGAAACGTTGCGTTATTATCCGCCAATTGTGGCTATAGGGCGTATTGCCAAAGAAAACGTAGAATTGAACGGACAAACGATTCAGGCGGGGGAACAGGTGATATCCTGGGTAGGATCGGCCAACCGGGATAGCGCTCAATTCGATCAGGCAGAGAAGTTCGTGCCCGACCGCAAGCCGAACAGACATATGGGTTTTGGTTTTGGTATTCATTTCTGTCTCGGTGCGCCGCTTGCACGACTTGAGGCGAGGGTTGTACTTCAGACGATGCTTCGGCAAATGGAAGACATTCAGCTTGTGCCGGAAACCGTTCTGCAGCCGATTCAAAGTGCTTTTGTATTTGGAGTTAAAGAATACCCGATTCAATTCACAAGCCATCTGACTTAATGACTCAATGAATCAATTTTAAGGTTTGAACAAATGAATGCCAAAAGCCGCTTTCATGCCTAATAGGCGCTGAAAGCGGCTTTTTATAAGAACAAATAACATTGAATCCAAGCGTCAGGATTCTCTGATCAGAGGGGGCTTTTTGTACAGCTTGAGTCTTACCCACACCATGTTGAGCAGCAGCAGCCCACCAGAGACGATGAACAGTCCTTCGATGCCAATGAACCCGGCCATAAAGCCACCGATTACGGCTCCAAGCATGTTACCGAGCGCGAGTGTACTCGTATTAAAGCTGAAGGCCCGACTAATCATGCTATCTGGCGTATAGGAGCGAATGAGCGCGTTGACACTCGGAAGCAGGCCGCCCATGAACACACCCATCATGAAACGGACGATGATGAGCTGCCATACCGTCTGCACGAAAGCTTGAGGTATAAGCATGAGCCCTGTTCCTATGAGAGAGAAGGTAAGTACCTTGTGTGAACCTACCCTGTCACTGAGTTTCCCGAGTATCGGGGACATGGCCATGTTAGATAGTCCCGTGACTGCACCGACAAGCCCTGCCCAGAAGGCGACGTTGACATCCGAACCGTGTAACTTCTGTACATACAGCGGCAAGAGTGACATCGGGCTGATCATGGCAAATTGCAATAGGAATGTTACAGCGAATAGCGCAGGTAACTGGGGAGACTTGTTCAGTTCCTTCAGACCGGACAATACGGATTGTTCCGGCAGTTTGGCCGCTTCCTTGCGGTCAAACTTCTCTCTGACCAGGAACATGGCGAGCATGGAAGCCGCAAAGATCAGTCCGCCAGTAATATAGAAGATAGGGCGGAAGCCCACTGCATCAGCAAGCAAACCGCCGATCAGCGGACCTAGAATCGTACCGGCCACTTGGCCGGATTGGCTGATGCCCATGGCAAAACCCATGCGATCCTTCGGCGTTGTACCCGAGATCAATGCAACTGCTGCCGGGTTGAATCCGGAGATCGTACCGTTGAGCAGTCGTAATAAAAGGAGCTGCCATGGGTTCTGTGCAAAACCCATCAAGGCAATAACAATCGCCATCCCGAATCCGGAACGCAGCAACATAATTTTCCGTCCGTACTTGTCAGACAATTTGCCCCACAAGGGCTGGAACAAAAATGAGGTGAGGAAGTTGGCAGCAAATATAAATCCCGCCCATATGCCAATTTCATGCTCACCAACCACGCCAAGATCCCTGGCGAGATAAAGGGACAAAAACGGGGTAATCATGGTCATGCCCGAGTTGACCAGAAATTGTCCAAACCAAAGCACAATGAGGTTTACTTTCCACGTTTTCAAAGTGCTTTCACTTCCTTTCCGATCGTTTCTGCAACGTTTCAAAAAAACACGATTCTTTCATTATAACATAATTTGCATATAGATGAGGGGATGTAAGGAATGTCATAGTATTGTCATCGGAACAGATCGACACGTGGTTGTTACCGCTCTTTAAAAAGGGCATAATGTTATTTATGAGTCCAAAAACTATTGGAGGCTTCTTACATGAGTTATAATGATCGTCTGATTCAGGCCAGTTTCAAACAGCAGGTGGACCGTGTTCCCGTGTGGTACATGCGTCAGGCTGGGCGTTATGATCCCGAATATCGCAAGATTAAGGAAAAGTATTCTTTGCTCGAAATTTGCCGTCAACCTGAGCTAGCAGCTGAAGTTACACTCATGCCGGTACGTAAACTCGGTGTGGATGCGGCTATTTTGTATTCCGATATTATGAATCCGGTTGCTTCCCTCGGTATAGATTTTGATATTGTTAAAAATATTGGACCTGTTATAGACAATCCAATCCGCACGGCGGCAGATGTGGATCGTTTGCGTCCCATTGATGTTGAAGGAGATCTGTCTCATATTCTGGAGACGATTCGAATTCTGGACAAGGAACTGGATGTACCCCTGATTACGTTTGCCGGTGCACCGTTTACCATTGCCAGCTATTTGATTGAAGGCCGACCTTCCAAAGGGTACATACGGACCAAAACGATGATGTACAGTGAACCGGAAGTGTGGCATAAATTGATGCAAAAACTGGGCGATATGGTGATTACATATGTCCGTGCTCACATTGCGAACGGCGGCAAGGCATTCCAACTGTTCGACAGCTGGGTGGGCGCACTTTCGCCAAACGACTTTAGAACGTATGTGTTGCCGACGATTACTCGTATCTTTACCGAATTATCGGATTTGAATGTACCGAAAATTTATTTCCCGGGTGTGGCTTCTGGTGAATTGCTGCCAACCCTGCATGATCTGCAAGCTGATGTGATTGGGCTGGATTGGAGAGTATCGATCTCCGAGGGACGTAAACGACTGGGCGGAAAATTTGCTGTGCAAGGTAACTTGGACCCTTATGTGCTGACTGCACCGATGGATCTGATCAAGCAGCATGCCAAATTGATTATTGACGAAGGTATCAAGGAGCCAGGGTATATTTTCAATCTGGGGCACGGACTATTTCCTGAAGCGTCTTTGGATAAATTAAGAGAACTCACGGCGTATATTCATGAATATTCCGCTGAAGCATTGAAGACTGGGGTGACGGTTACTAATGACTAATACGGTAGGTGTACTGGTGATGTCGTATGGCACACCTGAGAATATGGAAAGTATCGAAGCGTACTACACACATATCCGGAGAGGACGTCCGCCTGAACCGGAACAACTGAAGGAATTAACCGACCGTTATGAAGCGATCGTTGGGGGTGTATTCCCTCTTCGAGAAAACACGGATAATCAGGTTAAGGCCCTCCAGGAGACGTTAAACAAGGATGACCGTTCCAATGAGGTTGAATTCCGTTGTTATCAAGGGTTGAAGCATGCGTATCCGTTCATTGAGGATGGCGTGGAACAGATGGCGAAGGACGGAATTCAGACTGCAATAGGCATCGTACTGGCACCACATTTCTCCACGATGAGTGTAGGGAGCTACATCAAGCGTGCTCGTGAGAAAGCGGAAGAACTCGGTATCCAGATGTCATTCATTGAGAGTTATCATCTGCATCCGAAATTGATTCAGGCTCTCTCCACACGTGTTAGCGCCAAATTGGATGCTTTTGAGGAAGCGGGGGCCAAGCGCGGGGATGTACGAGTGCTGTTCAGTGCACACAGTCTGCCTGCGCGAATTGTAGATATCGGTGATCCATATCCGCAGCAACTGCTGGAGACTTCGGAAGTCATTGCTTCCCGTTTAGGAATTACGAACTGGCAGTTCACGTGGCAAAGTGCGGGGCGGACGGCGGAGCCGTGGCTGGGCCCTGATATTCTGGACACACTTCAGGATCTTGCTCGTGAACAGGTGGAAGATGTGCTTGTAGCACCGATTGGATTCGTATCGGACCATCTGGAAGTGCTCTATGATCTTGATATTGAAGCTAAAGCGATTGCCAAAGAGATCGACATGCGCCTTATGCGTATCGATTCTCTCAATAGTGACCCACTTTACATGGAAACGTTAAGTGACGTCATTATTAGCAAGTGGCAGCAAGGAACGGATGAGTAATGGAAGACCATAAACGTCGTGTCGTTGTTGTCGGCGGAGGTCTGACCGGCCTAAGCGCGGCATTTTATATTCGGAAGCATTACCGGGAAGCAGGGGTTGAACCTGTCATCACCTTGGTTGAGAAGAGTTCTTCCATGGGTGGCATGATTGAAACGCTGCACCGGGATGGGTTCGTCATTGAGAAGGGACCAGATTCTTTCCTTGCCCGCAAAACGGCGATGATTGATTTGGCTAAAGAGCTGGAAATTGACCATGAACTGGTCAGCCAAAATCCGGAATCCAAAAAAACGTACATCATGCAGCGTGGCAAGCTGCATCCTATGCCGGCAGGACTCATTCTCGGTATTCCGACGGAGTTGAGACCTTTTCTGAGAAGTGGTCTTGTATCTCCGGCAGGCAAGCTGCGCGCATTAATGGATTTTGTCATCCCTCCCCGTCGTACAACAGAGGATGAATCGCTTGGTTATATGATTGAGCGCCGCCTTGGAGCGGAAGTGCTGGAAAACCTGACTGAACCGTTGCTCGCAGGCATCTATGCAGGTGATATGCGGCGATTGAGTCTTCAGGCAACCTTTCCGCAATTCGGTGAAGTGGAGCGGGATTATGGTAGTTTGATCCGAGGAATGATGACGGGCCGCAAACCGACAGAGACCCATACGGGAACGAAGAAAAGTGCTTTTCTGAACTTCCGTCAGGGCTTGCAGAGCCTGGTTCATGCGCTTGTACATGAGTTGCAGGACGTGGATCAACGGCTGAACACTTCCGTGAAATCTCTGGAGGTTCAGACTGGAGATGCGGCCAAGTATAGCATTCAACTGGATAACGGAGAACGTCTTGAAGCAGATGATGTAGTCATTACCGTGCCTACGTATGTTGCATCTGAACTGCTGCAACCACATGTGGATACAGCGGCTCTGGATGCAATCAATTACGTATCGGTAGCGAATGTGGTGCTGGCTTTTGAGAAAAAGGATATCGAACATGTATTTGATGGGTCTGGTTTCCTCGTTCCGCGTAAGGAAGGTCGAAATATTACAGCATGTACTTGGACATCAACCAAGTGGCTGCACACCAGCCCAGATGACAAAGTACTGCTTCGCTGTTATGTTGGCCGTTCCGGAGACGAACAGAATGTGGAGCTCCCGGATGATGCACTAACAGATCTGGTACTCAAGGACTTGCGTGAAACAATGGGCGTTGAGGCCGTTCCGATCTTCTCGGAAATTACTCGGCTCCGCAAATCCATGCCACAGTATCCGGTAGGTCATCTGCAGCAGATTGCAGCACTGCGCGAACAACTTGGCAGCAAATTGCCGGGGGTATACATTGCCGGCGCTGGTTATGAAGGGGTAGGCTTGCCTGACTGTATCAAACAGGCTAAGGAAATGTCAGTTCAAGCTACGCAATTGATTGCTGCAAAGTAATTAACGTATTTGGCTGTCTCGAACGTAGATTTTTTCTACAGGGAGACGGCCTTTTTTGCACCATAAAGCGAAAAGGGGAGAGGTCTGAACTCTTTCAATATTTGCAGTTCCAAGGAATGATGGAAATCCAGAATATGCCTGATATAATATGATAAGGATTGCTGTGAAGAAGAGGAGCTGCCTATGTATCCCCCAAGATCAAAACGAAGTGTACAAAAGAAAAAAGTGAAACGTGCCCGAAAACGCCGGATTTGGATCATTAATCTGGTATTGATTGCTGCAATTGGACTCGTCGGCATCTATTACGCAGTAGGCATGCAGGAGCAGCAAATAGACCCGGCGGTGACAGAAACGGCTGTGAATCAGGAACCTGTGAATGAAGAAAGCCCTCAGGGCGGTGATCAGGTGAATTCACCTGACACGGATTCGGAGGCAAGTAATACCCCGGATGAAGAATCGGAGGATTCTGATAAACAGGTAACTGAAAATTCCGGCGCTACGTCGGGTGAGAAAAAGCCTGATGCTACAGGCTCCGAGGCAAATGGAAAGACGGATACAGGAACGAAAAAACCGACGGATACTCCCGCTTCTTCCGGCTCAAAGGGAAGCGAAGGTGCCGGAACTGGGGCGACACAGCCATCTCATTCGGCGAAGGATGTAACCATTAACTTTGTTGGGGATATTCAGTTTTCCGGCAAAGTGGCTGAATTGTTGGAGAAGAACGGTTATGACTATCCCTTTGCAAAGCTTGGCAACTTGTTCAAGGAAGATGATTTGACCATTGGAAACCTTGAAACTCCCGTAACCCTTGGTGGAACTGGTGCTGTAGACAAAACCTATGTATACAAGTCTTCGCCAAAAGCGCTCGAAGCAATGGCTTCAGCAGGATTTGATGCTGTGAATTTGGCCAACAATCATATTTTGGATCAAGGTGTAGAAGGTTTGGTCGATACGTTAACTTACCTTGAGCAATATGGTATAGCGCATACAGGAGCCGGTATGAACAGGGATGAGGCTTATGCACCTGCATATCTGGAACGCAAAGGCATGAAGATTGCACTGCTTGGATTCAGCCGGGTTGTACCTGAAACAAGCTGGAAAGCGGAAGGGAATCGGGCCGGTGTTGCCGAAGCTTACGATTCTACAGGTGCAGTAAAGGCGATTCAGGAAGCCCGTGAAAAAGCTGATCTGGTTATCGTTGTTGCACATTGGGGAGAGGAACGGGTCAGCACTCCAAATAATGATCAGACTCGACTGTCTCATGAATTTGTAGATGCCGGAGCGGATCTGGTCATAGGTGGGCATCCCCATGTCTTGCAAGGGGTAGAGTACTACAAAGGCAAATGGATTGCATATAGTACAGGCAACTTTATTTTCTCGAAATCAACGACAGAGGAAACGTGGAAAACAGCGGTTTTTCAGGCGAGCTGTAGTAAGGATGCCAAATGCAGCATGAAGGTTATCCCTTATGAAGCGGGGTTGGGTCAGGCCATTCCGATGGTGGATCAAGCCAACAAATTGTTACTGGAGCAGATGGCCCAACTCTCGCCAGGTATTCGTTTTGATGCGAACGGATTCGCATCGCCAAATTAAGATGCATTTTTTTGAGGAGGGGATGGAATGAACAACCTTTGTGTAGCGCACCGTGGATTTTCGTCCATTGCACCAGAAAATACGATGGCTGCATTTCTGCTTGCCATGGAACAGCCAGAGGTTCAGTGGATGGAACTGGATGTACAGTTATCACGTGATGGTGTGCCGGTTGTTATTCATGATTTTACGTTAAATCGGACCACGAACGGTGAAGGCTTCGTACGAGAGACGGACTGGGCGGATATACAGCAGCTTGATGCGGGATCATGGAAAGGAAAAGCCTATAAAGGGGAACGTGTTCCTGCGCTTAGTGAAGTGCTGGACCGCACCTGTGGCAAAGTGAGATTGAATATCGAATTGAAAACGCAAGGTAATATGTATCCCGGTCTGCCGGCAGCGGTTATTCATGAGGTGAGGAAGAGACATATGCAGCATGATGTGGTCATCACTTCGTTTGAACCTGCGGCTCTGGTTGAAGTGAAGAAACTGGCCCCTGAGTTCAAAACAGGTTTGATTATTGATGCACGGCCAGGGGATCTGGCAGCAGTGCTGCGGCAGATGAATTGCAGTTTTCTTTCCATCGGGTACACCAATGTGGACAAATCGCTGATGCGTGAGATGCGTATGGAAGGCATTCAGGTAATGGCTTGGACAGTGGACGACAAAATCATCATGAAGCGGCTTGCGGCGATTGATCCGGAGCTGATGTTATGTACAAACCGGCCTGATGTGTGGGAACAGGCTTTTCAGGAAACGAGCAGCCGATTTTTCAGACCATAAACTCCAATTTTTTGAATAGCGAAAATATGATATGTACTTATATAATAAAAAGATGAACATGATCCATATACGCTAATGAATCCGATAAAGGTGGTCGTAAACCCATGCTGACAAACATTCGAAATGTATACTGTGTAGGACGAAATTATAAACTTCATGCAGAAGAATTGGGTAACGCGGTTCCGGATGAACCGATGATCTTTATGAAGCCTACCCATGCGGTTGTGGCCTTGAATAGTGAAACGCTGCAATTGCCTGCGACAAAGGGCGAAGTTCATTATGAGGCTGAACTAGTAATCCAAATCGGGCGCAGTTATGAGCCGGGTATGGCAGTGGATGAATTGGTTGACTCGTATGCGTTTGGCATTGATTTTACATTACGTGACGTACAGACGGTTATTAAAAAAAAGGGCCATCCGTGGACAGCGGCCAAAGGGTTCAAGAACTCGGCTCCGGTTACTGCATTCCAGCCATTTCCGGGGGCCCAGGCTCTACTTGAGAAAGACTTTACGCTCACCAAGAACGGTGCCGAGGTTCAACGTGGCAATATTCGTAACATGATCTTCAGTCTACAGGACATTGTGGATTATGTAGGTCATCATTACGGCCTGGGACCTGGAGATGTCATCTTTACAGGTACACCAGAAGGGGTTGGACCAACGGCAGCAGGAGATGTGCTTGAACTGGCCTGGGACGGAGAACCTTTGGGTAAATGCACGATTGCAGCAGCAGTTCAGTAAGTATCATGCATCATCAATCTGCTTACTTAGAGTAAATATGAAACAGATAAAAGGGGCGCTTCGACGCTCCTTTTTGCCATGCCCTCATTCTCTGCCATAGCACATGGGAGACTTTTCATTTACGCCAAGTTGTATGCTGTATTGGCACTCTCCGTGACCAACTCCTCCAGTTCACTGCTTTGCACTGCGTGTTGCTCCGCGCTAATACTTCCACTTGCAAGTCGTTGATCTAATTGCTCCTTGAGATGCCTTATTTGCAATGCGACAACCTCGTTGAAATCACCATCATTTTCATCTGCAATCATCCTCAGCGATTTACCCGCGTAGAGATCCTGAGCTAAGTCATCTTCCGATTGTTGATTCAGAGCACTCAACAACTCATCTCCGCTCTCGTCTTTGGTATCGATGTTAACGATGGACCATTTCGTCAAAGGTATAGGGGATATCGCTGATCTGCCCCAGGCTGTTCCGGCGAAGGACATGGTAACAATCATTGTTCCGACAATGATTACGCGCTTCATATTCATATGTGTTATCCTCATTTCTATGGTTAAGTACGAACTGAATCGTAGCTGGTTTGATGTAACGCTCTGAGGATAGTGTAACCGGGAAAGCTGAAGTGAAACTTAAAACCGGATAAGTTATCTAAATATGAGGGACATCTGGCTACGAAAAAACAAATTTAAATTCACACTTGACAGGTTGGGTTAGTGGGTTATATGATGAACTCAATTATTTTAACACTAATTAAATGAACAGTGAAATAATTTGAACTGAAGCGAGCTGATTGGACCACCAAAGGCTCCCGGGACTACTCCACTATGGAATGTCCACGGGAGCCTTTTTTTCGTATTTGCTGTCGTTTCAGTTAGACAGGGAGGATGAAATGAGCAATAACGACTGGGAAGCGTTGGAGAAGACAGATTGGTTGTTTCGTAAAATGGTCAGACGATTCGTGAAAGAACGAGATCGCATATCGGTAGAGGGGGTCAGTTTACCGGGTATGCTCATCCTGCACAAAATCATTCGTGAAGGGGAACAGCGGTTGGGGGATTTGGCCGAACAACTGGATTTCACTTCAGGTGCCATCACAGCTTTAACAGACAAGTTGGAGAAAAAGGGACTTACGATCCGCAGACGCAAGGAAGATGACCGTCGGACGGTTTTGCTCGACATTACTGCAAGTGGACGGGAGATGTTTGCGCGGAACAGCAATATCGGTGCCCGATGTATCACGCTTCTGTTTGAGGGCTTTACGACGGAGGAACTGGAGCAGCAAAGCCAATTTTATGAGCGAGTGATAGCGAATCTGGAGGGGTTCTCGGATACGCTGCTGGAATTGGCAGAGAACAACGGGAAGCAGGGACCCGATCCGTCCATCAAAAGTGACCCTGAACAGAAGCAGAGGGAGAATACCGGAAAGAGCAATTATCTCAGTTATTAACGTTTGATCCGATGTGAAAACAAACAAACCAAGGGAGAGATGATCAATGGGGCATTCAACAATTTATCCAACCGGGGCAACCGTATATAACCCTGATAAGGCTTGGGGCGGTTATACCGTCTATCAGGCAGGCGAGGAAGGTGTTGTACTGATTGATATGAATGGTAAGGAGGTTCACCTGTGGAAGGGGCTGCTGGGCTTTCCGGCCAAAGTTTTCCCCGGTGGCTTCGTATTGGGAAGCACGGGGCGAAGAGATCCGAAGTTTGGTATCCAGGACAACGTCGATTTGGTTCAGGTGGATTGGGAAGGCAATATTGTATGGAAATACAACAGCTACGAACACATTGAAGATCCAGGATATGAACCATTGTGGTACGCACGTCAGCACCATGATTTCCAACGTGAAGGCAATCCTGTCGGATATTACGCCCCCGGGCTTGCACCAAAGACACAGAGCGGGAAGACTTTGATTCTTGCTCATAAAAATGTGAACAACCCGTCCATTTCGGATAAGCCTTTGCTCGATGATGCGATTATAGAAGTGGATTGGGAGGGCAATGTATTATGGGAATGGCTGCCGAACGAGCACTTTGAGGAACTTGGATTCGATGAGGCCGCCCGTAATGTTCTGTTCCGTGACCCGAACACACGCTCATTTGGACATCTCGGTGGTGGGGTGGGGGATTGGCTACATATTAATTCAGCTTCTTATGTTGGTCCAAACCATTTCTATGAACATGGAGACGAGCGGTTCCATCCCGACAATATTATCTGGGATGCCAGAGAAGCAAATATTATCGCAATAACCGACAGACAGAGTGGAAAGATCGTATGGAGACTAGGGCCGGATTACTCTTTGCCTGAAGTGAAGCATATTGGCACCATTATTGGACAGCACCATGCACATATCATTCCCAAAGGTTTGCCTGGAGAGGGGAATCTGCTGGTATTCGACAATGGCGGCTGGGCCGGTTATGGCCTGCCCAATCCGGCTTCTCCATACGGCTTGAAACACGCCGTTCGCGATCATTCACGCGTACTGGAGATCAATCCGGTGACCCTGGAGATCGTTTGGCAATATACATCCGCAGAAGCCGGATTTTCCGTTCCGACAGATTCCTATAAATTTTATAGTCCGTATATCAGCTCCGCTCAGCGCTTGCCTAATGGAAACACGCTAATTACGGAAGGTTCCAATGGCAGACTGTTCGAGGTTACATCCGAGTATGAGCTAGTGTGGGAATATGTATCCCCTTATAAGGATGGACGGAACACCAATATGGTCTATCGTTCGTATCGCGTGCCTTATCACTGGGTACCACAGCTGGAGAAGCCGCAAGAGGTTGCTATTGAAGCCATTGATGTTTCCGCCTACAGAGTGCCGGGAGCAGCGCCCAAAGGTTCTTCATCCGTTGTAAGTGTTGAAGTAACACTGCCGTTTGTTGAAGGTGCAGCCTGTGTGGCAACGTCAGGTGAAGGCAAGTAAGGTGGCGAAGAGCGATGAACAATGATTAGAACGAATGGGGTGCATATTGTGAGAAAACCATCCACCTTAACTGGTGCGTTATTAATGCTCTTATCCATGTTATTGATATTATCGGGATGTTCTGCAAACGAATCGGTATCCGAAGCAAAGGGTGCCTCCGGCACAGAGGCCCAAAAAGTGAAAGTCCGGATCGCAGATACAAGTACGAACCCAACATTCAGGGTAGCCATTGCCAAAGGTTTCTTTGCAAACCACGGCATTGATGCAGAGAGCATTACGTTTGGTTCGCCAGCGGAAGGTGTAAATGCACTGTTTATCAAGCAGGTGGATATTGCGTACGGAGCTGACTTTCCTGTATTGAATGCTTTGGCAAAAGGGGATTACTCTGTCATTGCTTCCGCAGGTCAGGCTACGAATGAAGCGGCAGCTGCGTGGAAGTTGTATGCCAAGAATGATATACAGAGTGGAGCCGATCTGAAAGGTAAAAAAGTAAGTTTCATCCGCGGTACGTTTATTCCTTATCTGTGGTATGAATATTTGAAGGACCAGGGACTGGAACTAACTGATGTAACCCAGGTGGGTCAGGGAGCATTTGACGAAGCCTACATTGCACTAAAGCAGGGTGATCTAGATGCAACCTGGGTCATTGGTTCCGCCTTGACTGATAAATTCGATGCGCTTGAAGGCGTGCATCAGCTCACCGATATGTCCCAAACCCCTGTACGTCTTGGAATGGGACTCGTAGCAAGCAATGAATTCATCCAGGGGAACCCTGAGACGGTGAGTGGTTTTCTCGCGGCGCTGAATGAAGCCTCCGTGTATGCCCAGGCACATCCTGAAGAGGTTGCAGACCTGATGTATAAGGAAACCAAGCAGCCTAAGGAGGCCACATTGAAGGATCTGCCAATCAATCCATGGGAAGTTGGATTTACCCAGGCAGCTTATGACAGTCTGGCAGGGCAGAAGCAATATATGATGGATAACGGGATCATCGAACACGATTTCGATCTCGATAACAAACTGAACCTGGAGCTCCTGAAGCAGGCACTGCCAGATAAAGTGACTTATAGCAAATAACTCGCAAATTGCATTGGAGGTGTTCTCATGTCCTTACCTGCAGATCAGCATACGATTCGTATTGAGCAGCTTCGTAAAACATACAATGCCCCCACCCATGGGGATGTACACTATATTATCAAGGATGTCGATCTGGTCATCAAGGGAGGGGAATTCTTTGTCCTGCTTGGTCCCAGCGGATGTGGCAAGTCCACGCTTCTAAATATGATTGCAGGCTTTATCTCTAAGTCGGGCGGTCAGCTCAAGGTGGATAATAAGGAGATTGATAGGCCAGGCAAGGATCGGGCCGTGGTATTCCAGCAGGCGGATTCTTCTCTTTTCCCGTGGCTTACCGTAAGGGAGAATGTGGAGTTTGGACTTCGGATGTCCAAGGTGCCAAAATCTCAGCGGCGTACGATATCAGACCGATACATCGAGCTTGTTGGACTGGGTAGTCATGAAGCCAAATTTCCGAAGGAGCTGTCAGGTGGCATGAAGCAGCGGGTGCAATTGGCCCGGGTGCTAGCCAACGATTCGGCCATCCTGTTGATGGATGAACCCTTTGGAGCATTGGATGCAATGACTCGGCGTACGATGCAGAAAGAGCTGGTCAATATTTGGCAGGAAACCCACAAGACCGTTATTTTTGTCACTCATGATATTCAGGAGGCGCTCTTGCTGGGTCAGCGGATAGGAATTATGTCAGTAGGGCCTTCTTCCAAGATAACGGATATTTACGACAATACTCTGTCTTATCCAAGGAACATTGCCTCCTCTGAGTTCAACACGCTATATGATCAGATTCAAAGCCATTTTGAAGAATAATTGAGGTGATAGCAAGATGAGATGGTTGGAGAAGAAGTGGGTGTCTATCCCTCTATTGTGGGTGACGGTTATTCTGATTTGGCAGCTTGGAGCCATGCTCTATGGACCCGACGTGATTCCCGGTCCTTGGGATACGATTCTTGGTGCTCGCGAACTGATTGCTGACGGTACACTGATGCAGTATATCGGAATTAGCTTTACACGTGTGCTTGCAGGTTGGGTACTTGGCAGTGTGATAGCGATCCCGGTAGGGCTGATTATCGGCAAGGTTCATATGATCCGGCTGTTTGCCGAACCTTTCCTTAATTTTATCCGCTTTATTCCGCCGATTGCATTCATTACTCTATTCCTGGTCTGGTTCGGAATCGGGGAGCAATCGAAGATTGCACTCATCATGTATGCAACGTTCTTCATCGTTGTGTTAAACACGCTGACAGGTGTACTCTCCATTGAAGAAGACAAGGTCCGGTCAGCCCGCAGTATGGGAGCCAACGAATGGCAGATTTTGCTGCATGTCGTTGTTCCGGCGACGACTCCGTATATCTTCACGGGGGTACGACTGGCAATGGGCACTTCCTATATGGCTATTATCGGCGCAGAGATGATTGCTGCGAATGAAGGCGTGGGTTATCTGATCTGGAATTCCCGATTATTCTTTCGCACAGATTGGATCTTTGTCGGCCTGATTTCTCTGGGCTTTATGGGCTTCCTCACCGATCGGTTGTTCAATTGGTTTGGTCGCAGCGTGCTCTACCGTTATGGTGTAATTGGTGGGACGAAGCGGGTCTGAACTGGAACTTGAGGTGATGTAATCCTCGAATTCTTGGTCAAACGGAAGAAGGATCACTCATCTCAGTTTTATCGCAATATCATAGACCTGATTTGGTAGCTTTCAAAGCTGCTGAATCAGGTTTTTTGTATGCGGGGCTAGGGAGTTTCGGCATTGGGATCAAACCGTGGTATAATTGAATTTCAAAAATATAAAACGTCATGTGGGCCATGGATGCTGCCACATGCAGGAGAACTTATGGACTGGATTATTGGCGCCGTATGCGCTTTTATTGTGGCGGGTGCTGCCTACGCGAAGAAGTCGCTAACCCTGTCCGGCTGCCTCGCGGCTGTGATCATGGGTACGATATATTACGGAGCGGGCAACCTGTTCTGGTTTGGAACACTGCTGTTGTTTTTTATTACCTCAACGCTGTTCTCCAAATTTCGCAAGGATCGCAAGCAGGAGCTTGAGAAATCGTATGCCAAGACGGGTAATCGTGATGCTGGACAGGTTATGGCTAACGGTGGAATCGGCATGTTTCTTGTTCTGGGGAACTGGGTCCTCCCACACCCAGCCTGGATGTATGCTTTTATCGGTGTCATGGCTACAGTTACTTCAGATACATGGGCAACCGAGTGGGGAAGTCTCAGCCGTAAGCCACCACGCTCTGTCGTGACGTGGAAGGTGCTGACTCCAGGTACCTCTGGAGGTGTTTCATTACTTGGGACACTAGCTGCTGCCATAGGCGGAGCTCTAATTGGGGCAGGAGCGTTCTTCTTTTCCTCGATTGCCGGGATCGAAGGCTTGAGTCTGCTTAGCTGGACGTGTGTCGGCCTTATCGGCGGATTGGCTGGAGCTTTTGCCGATTCCTATCTGGGCGCAACGGTTCAGTATATGTATCGTTGTACTGTGTGCGGCCGTGAGGTCGAGGTAAGTGAGCATTGTGGACACAAAACCGTTCGATCGCGTGGCTGGTCTTGGATGAGTAATGATCTGGTAAACGTGCTCAGTTCATTGATCGGCGGATGTTTGGCGATCGGTTTGGGTATCATTTTGGCGTCGTAGGGAGGGAGTGCGTTTGAGCACTGTGCAAGGAGACAAATCGGAGGCTATTCTGGATGCAGCTTACGGTATTTTCGGTTCAAAAGGATTCTATGAGACGAAAATGTCCGATATTGCGGACGAAGCGGGCATCGCGAAAGGCACCATTTATTTATATTTTAAAAATAAGGAACAATTATTTGTTGCTGTATCCAAGCGTGACTGCGACAATTTTATCAGTCGCCTGGTTTATGCGTTAAACTCACATCAGAGTACGGGGGATAAGCTCGGTGCGATAGCCAAGACTCACCTGACGTATTATTATGAGCGTCGCAATCATACCAAGATGTTTTTCATGGCACCCAATAATGATCCGGATCTGATGAAATTCATGAAGGCATTTATGAATGAATATATGAGCATGGTGCGTGAGGTGTTAGAGAATGCTGGCGTACCTGAGCCTGTGCTGCTTGCAGAAGCTTATATCGGGATTCTCGATCGGCTAAAGATGGATATTATGCTGAATCCAGAGTTTAACGAGGAACATCTGAACAAACGAATTGCCTTTGCAGCAGCTCTGTTTCTGGACGGATGTCGTTCCTTTTTGCAAGTATAGCGTGAGTGAGCGTAGTTGCATTGCATCTTAAGTGCAGCTTCATATTGAATTTATTTTACAGAGAAGTAGGTTACGACCAATGAACATAATGACGGTAGAGCAAGTTGCGAAAAGCTATGGCGAGAAAATATTGTTTAAAGACGCCTCATTCGGTATGGGCGATCAGGACAAGATTGGTGTCGTTGGTGTCAATGGAACCGGGAAGTCCACATTCTTGCGTGTCATTGCAGGTATGGAGCCAGCGGATGAGGGACAGATCTCGATTGGTAATGACGTGCGTATACAGTTCCTGGCACAGAATCCGCAGTTTAACCCGGATAATACGGTCTTGCAACAAGTATTCGAGGGCGACAGCCCGGAGATGAAAACGGTACGTGAGTATACAGAAACAATGGAGCTACTGGAACTTAATCCTTCCGATCCGGCGCTGCAAGAGCGTTTGCTGCGCTTGAACCAGGAGATGGAGCAGCTTCAGGTCTGGCAGATGGAAAGTGAAGCGAAGAGCATTCTGTCCAAACTGGGCATTCGTCAATTCGATGCGCTGATGGGTACGTTGTCTGGTGGACAGCGCAAACGGGTAGCGCTTGCCTCTGCACTGATTCATCCCTGCGAACTGCTCATTCTGGATGAGCCTACGAACCATATTGATAATGATTCCGTAGTTTGGCTGGAACAGTATTTGCAAAAACGACGCGGCGCCCTGCTCATGATCACGCATGATCGGTATTTCCTGGATCGTGTAGCAAATGTGATGCTGGAGCTGGATCATGGACGTTTATTCCGATATGAGGCCAACTATACTCGCTTCCTGGAACTGAAGGCTGAGCGTGAAGAGCGTGAATCCGCATCTGAACAAAAGCGGCAAAATCTGCTGCGTACGGAGCTCGCCTGGATTCGTCGCGGTGCAAAAGCACGGACCACGAAACAAAAAGCGAGAATTGATCGTTTCGAAGAGTTAAAGGATCAACAAGGACCAAATCGGTCAGGCTCTTTGGAGGTATCGGTAGGTTCCACTCGTTTGGGTAAAAAAATACTGGAGATCGAGCATCTGTGCAAATCGGCAGATGGCCGCAAATTGATTGAAGATCTCAGTTACATTGCGGTACCTGGTGACCGGGTAGGTATTGTCGGTCCGAATGGCAGTGGTAAATCAACCTTACTGCAAATGATCTCCGGCAAGCTTGAACCTGATGCCGGGGAGGTTGTTGTGGGCCCGACGGTTAATCTGGGCTACTTCACTCAGGAGCATCAGGAGATGAATGAATCTCTGCGGGTTATTGAGTACATCAAGGAAGTGGCTGAGAATGTGAAAACGGCCGATGGATCTCTCATTACTGCAGCTCAGATGCTGGAACGTTTCCTCTTCACCCCTGCGTCACAGTGGACACCAATCTCCCGTCTGTCTGGCGGAGAAAAGCGTCGTCTATACCTGCTGCGTGTACTGATGGCTGCACCGAATGTTCTGCTACTGGATGAGCCGACAAACGACCTGGACATTCAGACACTCGCTGTACTCGAAGATTACCTGGATGATTTCCCGGGTGTTGTATTTGTCGTATCCCATGACCGGTACTTCCTGGATCGGACGGTGGATAAAGTACTGTCTTTTGAAGGTGGCGGTGCTGTGCGTGTACATGTCGGGGACTATAGTGAATATGCAGAATGGATGCTGAAAAATGCCCCTGGATCTTCTCAGGAAAGTGCGACGGGAACAGCAGCTAAAGTGAAACCGGCTACGGTGGAAAGTAAACCTGCTGCCTCGGCGGCGAAACCTAAGCTGAAGTTCAGCTTCAAGGAACAGCGTGAATATGACCAGATTGATGAGAATATCGAGAAGGCTGAAGCCAATCTCGCCCGAATTAATAAAGAGATGGAAGAATCGTTCAGCGATTCAGCTCGTCTGCAGGAGTTAATGGCAGAGCAGGCGGAGGCGGAGCGTCATTTGGATGAACTGATGGAACGCTGGACCGTTCTGAATGAGCTTGCGGAACAGATTGAAAACAGCAAGTCTTAAAGTATATTTTATTGAATCGTCCTCTCTTCAAAAGCGACTTGCAGTTGTCTTTTGGGGGAGGGCGATTTTTTTTGAATTGATGTAAATGAATTTATATGAAACGTTAACCATATTCAAACCGTTTATTAAATAAAGAATTCCATAGAAGGGGGAGAACTCCACATCCATGTACAGAGAACTGAATGAACAATTGGCAGTGATCAAGGAAAAGGGAAGAATGTACGAGAAATGGAATGATCGGCTGGAGACGCTGAATCAGGAGGAAGCGGAATGGAAAACGAAAGTACAGCAGCGTCTGGAGCACCTACAGAAGGAACAAAACGATGTTGATCGACTCAACAGCATGACTTTATCAGCATTCTTTTATCATTTAATCGGCAAAAAAGAGGATCGACTGGAGAAAGAAGAACTGGAGTTGATGGAAAGTAAGGCAGAGTACGATACAGCAAGCCAGATGTTAACGGATATCCAGGAGCAGCGTTCGCGTGTGCAACAGGAGCTGGACGGACAGCGGCAATATCAATTCTGGCAAAGTGATTACAAGGTGTTATGGGGCAAAAAGGAAAACGATCTGCTGGAGAAAGATGCAGAATTGCAGCAAATGGCTGAGGATCGGGAACATCTCTCAGGAGAGCTTCAGGAGCTGAATGAGGCGGATCGAGAGGGGCAGTATCTGCTCGATGCACTTGAACGCGCTGAAAAGGCTTTGTCCTCTGCGGGAAATTGGGGAGTATACGACATGATGGGTGGGGGTATGATCTCGACTCATATTAAGCGCAGCAGAATGGATGATGCTCAGGTTGCCATTATGGATGCCGGAAGACGTCTTCGCCGATTTCAGAAGGAGCTAGAGGATGTGAAGATGGCTGTAAACACGGAATTACACCTTGGAGGCCTGCTTTCATTCGCAGACTATTTCTTCGATAATCTCTTTGTAGACTGGATGGTTCAAGACAAAATTCGCAAAGCAGAAACACAGGTGAAGGATGGACTGAGTGCAGTGCGAAGCACGATGCGTGTACTGAAGAATCAGATTCGGGAGCACAAGGTGATGTTGGAACTTCTGGAACGTAGGTATTGCGAACATATTGAACGAGCGAATTAAGCCATCTCAAAGAAGAAGGACACTTCCAGCTTGCCTCTAAACGGAGAAGCTGAAGTGTCCTTTTTTATATGATATAGGTGAATTATAGATGATCCATGTCGGCATGCTCAACAAGATCGAGATCACAACTCTGATCATTTATTCAAATGCTGTATTGCCATTCTACTTGTCCATGTGTGTGTTCACAATTTACTTGGTTGTAATATATGCAGCGAGCAGTCTCGCTGTATTCAGGACAGCGTCTTTATGCGTGCGTTCCATGGAGTGAGAAGCGTGAACGCCCGGCCCAATCAATGCAGCGCGAATGTTATTTCCTCCACGTAATGCTGCACTGCCATCGGAGCCGTATTGTGGATAAATATCAACGACATAATCAAGACTTGCTTGTTTGGCCAGTTCAATCAGCCGAGTGGTCATATCGTAGTCATATGGTCCGGACGAATCCTTGGCACAGATGGATACATCCGTCTCTTTGCAGCTAAGGTCGTCACCCATTGCGCCCATGTCTACAGCAATCAATTCGCTGATTTCGGCAGGAATATAAGAAGCTCCGTGTCCAACTTCTTCGTAGTTCGAGATAAGTAGCGAAACGTTATGTATTGGTTTCCAGTTTTCTCGATGTGCAGATTCCAGTATACCGAACAAGGCAGCTACGCTGGCTTTATCATCAAGGTGACGCGATTTGATATATCCGCTGGGGGTAATGACCGCACGGGCATCGAAGGAAATAAAGTCCCCTACAGAGATACCCAATGCTAGAACATCTTCCTTGGAAGAGACCACTTCATCAATACGCACTTCCATATGGCTCTCGCTTCTCTCAAACGTGCGTGCATCTGGATAGACGTGTACAGATGGGTGCAGGGAGAGGATGGTGCCTGTATAGGTCTTTCCATCACGTGTGTGGATGTTGCAATACTCATTCTCGATACTGTTCATGGTAAACCCACCGACAGAAGTGAGCTTCAGTGTGCCGTAGGAAGTGATGGAACGCACCATGGCTCCCAATGTATCCACATGTGCGCTCAGTCCGATCGTTCTGGAAGAATCCTGCCCAGGCAATGTGAGCACAGCTCCGCCTTTGTTGTTCAATTCAAAAGCGATATTAAGTGATTCAGCTTCCTTGCGGATCATCTCAATAATATCGTGGGTATAGCCACTAGGGCTGGGAGTATCGAGTAACTTTTTCAGAAAAGATAGGACATAGGATTCGTCAATGGTAAAACTCATATAGAAATTTCCTCCTCGTTAATAAATATGCAGAAAGTTGTTCTAAAAAGAGAATACAGCCTGTCTGGCAGAATGTACAATTCCATTCTCGATAGCCAGCAGGCTGCCTCTGATGTGTTACAGCGTACCCGAAGGATTTCCTTTTCGTTGACTCTGAATGGAATCGGACTCCACAGAAGCGTTGTCCGAATCGGTCGTTCCGAATGTATCCATCGATTTAAACGAATCCAGAGAGGAGGAAGAGCTGCTTGCTGCGGAGCTTTCCAATTCGGATACACGCAGCTTCAATTGCTTGTTCTCGCGTTGCAGTCGATATTGGCGGAAGATGCCATAAGACCCTACAATGATTCCACCGATTAGGGTGCAGCCAAGAATGAGCAGAATCAGCGGGATTTGAACCGTGTTAAATAGCAGGTTGACTTGAACGGAATCCACATTAATGACCGCAAAAATTCCGGTAAGTAATGCAAAAACGAGACCTGCGATGAGTGCCCATTGCATTTTCATGGTGGTGCCTCCTTGTTGAACAATTCAGAACTATGTAAGCAATTACCCTAATTCATGGAGCTTGCATCTTGCTTGATTATAAAATCCCTTGCCCATTTGGGCAAGGGATCAGGTCACATGGACGAGAAAGCAACCTTATTTCGTTAGTTGTTCCATTTGCTCAATCAGTTCCTTGAACACACTCATAGCTTCGCGAATCGGCTCTGGCGTAGACATATCCACTCCTGCTTTTTTCAGGATGTTGATGGAATAGTCACTGCCACCGCTCTTGAGGAATCCAAGATAACGGTCCACGGCAGGTTGGCCTTCTTCCAGAATTTGCTTGGAGAAACTGGTCGCTGCTGAGAAGCCGGTCGCATATTTGTACACGTAGAAGCTGTTATAGAAGTGGGGAATTCGAGCCCATTCCATCTCAATATCTTTGTCCACAACCATGCTGTTTCCATGGTATTTGACGTTAAGGTCATAATAAATTTCCGAAAGCAACTGAGGTGTAAGAGCTTCACCCTGTTCAGCACGCTCGTGAATAATTTTTTCGAATTCTGCAAACATGGTTTGACGGAATACGGTGGTACGGAACTGATCTGCATAATACGTCAGCAAGTACAGCTTTTCCTTCGGATCCGTCGATTTATTGAGCAGATAATCCATCAACAAGGCTTCATTCGTTGTTGATGCAACCTCAGCCAGGAAAATGGTGTACTGTGCATCACGATACGGAAGTGTAGTGTCTGAATAGTGGGAATGTAGTGCGTGGCCCATTTCATGTGCCAATGTAAACATGCTATTCAGGTTATCTTTGTGATTCAACAAGACGTAAGGGTGGGTGCCGTAGGCTCCCCAACTGTATGCGCCTGAACGTTTATTCTCATTTTCGTATACATCAATCCAGCGATCATCATAGCCGGCCTGTAATGCGTCTGCATAATCCTTGCCAAGCGGCTTCAAGCCATCTTTAACCGTTTGTTTTGCTTCCTCGTAGGTAATGTCCATTTTGTATTCATCCACCAATGGGGCGAAAAGGTCATACATATGCAACTTATCTACGCCGAGCAATTTTTTGCGAAGGTCCATATAACGGTGTAACAGCGGAAGGCTCTCATGAATCGTATCCACAAGATTGGTATAGACATCCTTCGGAATGTTGTCGCCGTAAAGGGACATTTCCATGACGGAAGGGTATTTCCGAACATCGGCATAAAACATGTTTTTAGTTACGTTAGCGTTCAGAGCTGCAGCAATGGTGTTCTTTTGCTTAGCATAGGTTTCATACACCGCTTTGAAGGCACGTTCGCGAACTTCCCGATTCGGATTTTCCAAGAACTGAATATAGCTGCCATGAGTCAGTTCCACTTCGTTTCCATGCTCATCCTTGATTTTCGGGAACTTGAGATCTGCGTTGTTCAACATGCTAAAGATGGTCTGTGGTGCCTGGGACAGGTTACCCACCTGTGCGAGCAATGCTTCCTCGGCTTGGCTCAGTACATGAGCCTTTTCACGTTTCATCTCTTCCAATGTGAACTTATAGGCAGAGAGTTTCTCGTTGGAGATGAGGGCATCCAACTGATCATCCGGAAGGGACAAGATTTCGGGTGTAACATAAGATAGTGCTTCACCAACCTGCACGCTTAACTTTTGTGCTTTTTGGGACAGGTTTTGATATGTAGGGTTAGCTGTGTCTTCATCTTGATGCATCCGTGCATACACAAAGAGGCGTTCGGTTTTGAGACTGATCTCATCTTCGAGTTCAAAACAGCTTTTGAGTGTCTCAGGTTTGTTCAGTTTGCCCTTGAATTCGGAGGCTTTCTTGGTCAAAGACGATACTTCTTCATATTCCTGATCCCAAGCTTTCTGATCGGCAAATAGATCTTCCAGTTTCCATGTTTGTTCAGTAGGTACCTCGGAACGTTTCAATAGTTGACTCATGGGAATCCTCCTTTGATGAAGTGAAGAATATATAGACGAAGCTGCCTTCGTCCCACTCGCTTGTGCGGAGAGAGACGAAGGAATCAGACTAAGTACCAGCAGAATGAACAGCGATTTGCGGTATTTCAACGGCCTTCCTCCTCACTATACGAATAATCCCGTATAGTATGACCTGAGGGGCATTGAAATATTTGAAGAAGCTAGGCTCCCATATTGACCAAAAAGTAAACGATCAGGAAAAATGCGAAACAAATCAGCAGGGTGGCAATCAGAGCCATGCCCCGTCTTAAACGATCCGGGATGGAGTTGCGTCCCAGAATCAGCACGATTCCTAGGGAAAAAGCAAGAATAATAAAGATGACAACATTGCTTGAGTCAAGCTGCATGGGCTAGACCCCTTTGAAGGCAGCCATCAGTTGACGCCATTCGTCCTCGCGGTTCTCAAAATCTTCTTTTGGGAAGCGACGTTCAGCCCAGTGCATCAACGCAGGACGGCTGAGGAATGTATGGCATTCTTCTCCCCATTCTTCCGAGATTTCACGAAGCACCAGATATTTGCCTTGAACTTCTACGGTCATCATATTCCACTTGTCTGTTTTGTATATTTCATGTTTTTTTATCATAGGTAGTCTCCAAACTAACGGTTTTGGTAAAATGATACCGTACCCTTGGATTCAAAGCAAATTTTTTCGACTTTTATGGAAAAGATAAATTGCAATGTAGAAGGTCATACAGTATAATAAGGGTATTCGCCATAGATGGCGATATTTTTAGGAGGTTGTTCATTTGAAAGGTACAGTTAAATGGTTTAACGCAGAAAAAGGCTATGGCTTTATTTCAGTTGAAGGCGGCGAGGACGTATTCGTACATTTCTCCGCAATCCAAGGCGACGGCTTTAAAACATTGGAAGAAGGTCAAGCGGTAGAATTCGAAATTACTGATGGAAACCGTGGTCCTCAAGCAGCTAACGTAAACAAATTGTAAGAATATTTCCGGTTAAACGGATTTCTTATAAATGATTGGCTTCTAGCTGAATATATGAACCCAAGCGCAGTCCCCCCCATGGGAGGCTGTGCTTTTTTTGATATGTTTTGATATGTTGAGATCCATAAGGGAAATCCTTGTTGGATGCTTATGTGCGGCTAGTCATGCTTGACCAAAGCTTCATGGAAAATCCAACAAGTGCGGCCAGGGAAAACGCCATCGCAGTGAGATAGAAGGTGTTTCTGTTGGTATGCTCCAGCAGCAATCCTCCCAGTGTTCCGCTGAGCAGACCGGAAGCGCTGGACCACACAATGGTGAACAGGGCCATACCAGTGGCGCGATAGCCATCCGGAACAAGGCGGGTAATATAACGGACTGCAGTCACGTAGAAGATGCCAAAGGTCACGCTATGCATCGTCTGAATAGCAACGACTGCCGCGGGTGTATCTGAGATGGACATCAGAAATAAGCGAATCGTATACATCAGTGCAGCGATCGTGAGCAAAGGAAGTTCTTTGTAGCGATTGCCGTATCTGCTTAGCAGCAAAAACACTGGAATCTCACTGACCGAAGAGATCAACAGGGACCAGCCGATCAGCCCTTCACTGGCACCTAGATCTTTCAGCGTAATGGTAAGAAAGGCTTCATTCATCCGGTGACCCAGAGCGAGCAGGAAAACGCAACCGAAAAAGGTGAGGACATCCCTTCGTTTCAAGATGGACCACAGACCCGAAAGATCCATTTTAGTGCTGCTGCCCGAAGGCTGCTCTTTTAATCGAAAACCGATCAGAAGAGTAGTCGCGGCCAGGGCGATACATACCCACATCGTCCATCCCGGTCCGAAAGATCCGAGAAAATATCCAATGCTTAACGCAAAGAACGCATATCCGATCGAGCCAAATACACGAATGGAAGTGAAATTACGTCCATACTTGCTCGCGGTTGTAATCGCCATCGTATCGGAAAGTGGATAAACCGGGTAGTAGAAAAAGTAAAACAGGGCCACCAGTACAAACACCTGACCAAAGGTTGTGGCATTGGCAAGCATGACACCTGTGATCAGTTGCCCGGCAAGCAAGATGATCATCACTTTGCGTACAGTTTTGTAGCGGTCACTGGCCATACTCCAGAACATGTTGGAGAATACGGAGACGAGAGGACCGATTCCGTAGAGGTAACCGATTTCGGCCCGACTGAATCCCAGATGACTGAAGTAAAGCTGGAAATACGATACCACCAGTACAGTGGAACCGAAGATGGTGAACATAAGTGCCCGCAGCCAGTTTTGATCTGGCCGGGCGGTATGACTTGATTTCATGATGAAAGCTCCATTCTTGATTACAGTTCAAATTTATTATCCCTTGAGGGAAGATGATTTTCCGGATGAGGGTACAGACATGGTAGGTTCCTTCTGTGTACGCCGGATGACAAGCCAGACAATGACAAGCTCGGCAAGCAGTCCGAGGGATTGAGCCACTGCACCGATCATGCCGTTCCACGCAGGGAATATGCTGACCAGAATGAGCAGGACGATCACCGTACATATGGCATTGGCCGTCTGGGAGCGGAACATCGTTTTGGTCTGTCCGCGCAGCAGAATCAAACCATTGCTGAAGTCGAGAAAAGGTGAAATCAGCGGAAACAGTACAAACGCACGCAGCGTCCACAAACTTTGCTGTAGCAGATTGCCCTGAACGCTCATTACATTTTCCAATACCCACGGTCCAATCGGGGTGTAAGCAATCGATACGGTCATGGCAAAAGGAACAAATCCGGTGACCAGTGCGAACTTCTTCACCAATTTTGCATCAACAAGATAGAAATTCAGCACGATTTGGTGGATGTATGTAAAAAAGCTTAGCATCAGCTGCATTAGGCTACTCGCAACGGCAAAGGAAGAGATGGCCAGGGCAATCCCGGTCGTTTTGCCAAGTACGATATTAATAACGGGTCCGATAAACAGGGCCACGAAACTGGATAATAACAGCGGCTTGTAAAAGCGAAAGACGTCTGCCTTGTTTTCAACAGGATGATCCTCCAACTTGGCTGGCATCTTGCGTTTGATGCTGTTACCTTCAAGAAAACTGACCAAAGCCTCAATCATCATACCCGCGGCGAAAATGATAGCGCCTACACGTCCACTGTCAATGCTGTCTGTATATATGAAATACAAGGACAGGCCATACATGCCGGCAAGACGGAATAACATGCCGATCGTCAGCCATTTTGTACGGTTATTCGTAATAATGATGCCCTGATAGATATTGCGGATGACCGAAAAGATGCTGACATACATGAGAATCTCGTAGACGTCGATCACTTTGGATAACAGATCCGGGCTTACGCCGAACAGATATTTGAATACACCTGTACCAATGGGAGAATATACGATGAGAAATCCGATCAGAAGTACACAAGCGAGAAATATTTTGGTCACAAACGTGAGGGCCTGAAAGGAAAGGCGGTCCCGAACCAGCGCTGAACAGGTTTGACGCAGCAGGGTTGAAGGGCGCTCGGTGAGAGTTAGCAGGCTACCGGCGATAGCGTAGCTGGCAATGACCGTCTCGGGATGAGCGGAACGTGCGAGTGTGCTGTTAATGATCACGTGCGAGATGGTAACGAGAGAGGCGGATATGCCAAGCGGCACAAAAAATGCAAATAACCGTCTCCACGAAAGTGGTTCACTTGACGTCATGTCAACGACTCCTTTGATGGATGAAATATGCCTAGTATATTTCATAAACTTGATTGCACTCTATGAAATACCTTATGGAATAGGCTTTTTTACTTTTAATGATCATTCCTATGCGGGAAAATCACAAAAAAAATCACATTTCCTGCAATATAACTAAATCTGAATAATTCCAGCATAGTGAATTTTGATTTTTTCAGTAGCGTTCTTCTTCATTTTCTTAGTGACGTGCGTGTATATCTTTAAAGTTGTTTTAGCATCTTCATGTCCAACTCTATCCATGATTGTTTTCAGATCGACCTCCGCTTCCGCAAGCATGGATACATGCGTATGGCGAAAAATATGAGGGGTTGCCTTTTTCTTGATTGAAGTCTTTTTTAATAATCTTTGCATGCGGGTCATAATATTGGCTGGTAAAACTGGATATCCATTTGGACGAGCGAAAACAAAAGTGTTGTCATGATAATCTGGAATGCTTTTTTTATTTAAATCTCTGAACTTCTCCAAAGAACTAATGTGTTTCTCTAATGCAGCCATAATAGTATCAATAACATCGAATCTGCGAACAGACCCTGTTGTTTTAGGAGGAGTTAAAGACGCCAAACGCATATTATTCTTAGGGTAATAGAGAGTTTTTGTCACTCTAATTTCATTTGTCTCAAAAAAAAAGTCGCTATCTTTGAGGGCGCATAATTCCCCAGGTCTAAGTCCAGAAAAGGCTAACAAATGGAAGATTTCATTGTCCAAGTATAAACCATGCTCTTTTGCTGTCAACAGAAACTCTGCCAATTCCTCGTTTTCAAAAAAATTCTCTTCTATGGGGTCATTTTCAATTTCCTCAACAGTCAACAATTTGGCAGGGAGTTTAACTTCTGAAAAGGGATTCTCTGTTATCCACTTATTTTTTATTGCATATTTCATTACCATGTTTGCAACTGAATGAGCTCCTTTAATCGTACTTATTGAGTAACCATTATCATGCATATCATTTACGAGGTCTTCATGGATTTTATAAGTCAATTTGTTAATCAATTTTTTATCATAGTAACGGAGTAAAATGTTAACCGAATTTTGCCTTGTCTCTATGGTTTTCTTTTTAACCTTAGTTTTGGAGTATGCTCTTAACCAGTCCCTAGATGCATCTTTAAAATAAATCTTATTATTTTTAACAGTTGGATCGTGTTGAGACTTAATATATTCTTTAAGAGATTCTTGAGCACGAGCTAATGCTTCTTTTTGTGTATCTGCCCTTCGAGGTATTTGCTTTCGTTTACCTGTTAATGGATCAGGAGGGCCCTCCAATGTACAAATCCACTTATATCCTTGTTTATTGTTTGCTTTGATTTTTGTGTACGATGCCATGTTGGTCAGCTCCTTAGAGTGCACTAGTCTGATTTTTTAATTGTAGGAGAAGTCGTAATGACTCGGTTGATGGTTGATTTGGTCTTGATGAACGAAATAAGGCAACAGCACTTTGAATTTTAAGCTTCATAAAATCGATATCTTCCCGGTAGGTGTGATATTCTTTGTGCAACCTAGATGCGATTTGTTCAGCGCGATCTGCAGCCAACTAAATCGGCACTCTAAACTCTTTCGCCAGAAGTCCGATATATTCACTCTCGGTCATTTCTAAGGTCGTAGGGAGAAGGTAAAAGGGCATAGAGGCGATCAATCTAAGGTTCACTGTGTACTCCTGAAGATCAACAAAAAGCCCAGGTAGCTCATCCTGATGGCCCTCGTGACGAACGATGTGAGCAAGCTCGTGAAAGAAGTCTGCTCTCTGTTGTGCCACTGAATTTTTTTTCAGAAATATTACGCCTCCCCAATCCTCCCAATGAGATTTTGGTTTGCTATTGTAGTAAATGATATCTGCCCCCAAAGAGCAGCGATTTGATCAATATCCAGTTCATGCTGATGGTTAATTTCAAGGAGCTGATATAAATCGCAGATCAACAGTTCTGTATTTGTTGGATCATAATATGGCAACATTATCCTATCTCTCCTTATGTAACAGCACATATGTTCGGTTGAATGTGTGAAAGAAAAGCCCCGAAGGGCTATACAACACTGAAAATATGTAAAACGAATCTTACAATGAATCTATAACTTCCTTATATTTATTGAACTGATCTTCAGGCAATGCACCAGGGATTTGTAGAAGTATGTTATCTTTTGCATACGTCCATGAACGAAATAATTCAGAGGTTTGTCCCATTTCTTCGTAAAATTTCTGTAATTCAACAAGATCAGCGTTGTTATTGAAAATAAAGATATGCCCTGAAGGTGCGTCCTTATAGACTAAGCCATTCTCTCCGCTACCTTCTTGTACGGAAGAACCGTTCATCGAAGGTAATTTAAATCTAACTACTTCACCGTCCTCAGGATTTAACTTAATGCTATCTTCTTGAAGGATCTTCTCTGGGTTTTCCGCTTCCACACTTGAAGTCTTCAATTTTGAAATAACGTCGTCAGCAGTTACTGAACCCCCACTACTACACCCTGCAATAAGAAGTAATGCTCCTAAAAAAATGAGGATTGGCAACCCCTTTCTCATGCTTGTTATCTCCTCTCGTATGTTTTAGTAGTATATGTATATATGAACATCACTCCGATAATCGTAGCTACACGAGGTGATGAGACTGCTACTATTAGTCAGCCCAATTGGCAGTATGATAGTTGTAGATTTGGACGAGACAAGCAGAAATGTCTATAAATTTAAAGGCTTTTGACTACTCAAAAGGGGTAAACGGTCATTTTTATTTGATAGCATTCGTATTATAATTATGGTGAAATCAGGGCGGTAAAATTAATACATAAGTTGTTAAATGTTAGGAGTGGTATATATCAAAGGTAGCAGAAAAGTGCGACATAAACTTTAGTATCTACTAAAGTTTTGGCCGGATCGGGAGGATATCAATCCTCCATGCCGCAAGAATCACAATCAATCAGGAATTTCACGCCAAGTATAAAGTAAATCTGAATTTGGCAATCTCATCGCTTTAGCAATGGTATAGGCAGTGGCTTTAGTCATCATTGATTTATTGTTTGCATATTGACTGAGTTGACTCTCAGCTATGCCAGTAATGATGTGAACCATACGCTGTGAAACTCCTGTTTGGATATACAATTCTTTCAAGCGGCAACGATCCGGTTCATACCGCATCGCGCTGCTCCTTAAAAGTCTAAAATTATTAAGGGAATTATTTACCTTGTATACGAACACATGTTACTATAATAGATACAAACACTTGTTCTCATAATGGGAACAAATTCAAGAACGGAAGTGACATCATGGATGATGAGTTTAAGCAGATCATTGAAACTATAGAGCAATTGCATGATGCAAATGATGAAGAGATTTACGATTACATCAAATCAAGATTAAAGGAAGAACTAAAAAATGATCACAGGTCCTTATAAACCAACTTAATCATAGCTTCCAATTTTTCTGCCACAGTGGGATCTGTTAAGTCGAGATTGTATTTCTCAACTAGATCCCCTATGATCTTTTCTGTTACTTTCTGAGGCATATCTTCTTTGTCATTTACAATGGAATATTTTCTATTGTTCGTTCTGCCTAAAAGATAATCTGTTGAAGTATTGAAGAGTTCAGCAATCTTCATCAAAGTTTTATCTCGGGGAATTCTGCTTTTGCTCTTTGACTCGTATCCTGCCACTGTTGGGCGTTGTACACCCAAATGATTAGCCAATTCATCTTGGCTCCATCCTTTTTCTTCTCTTAATTCCTTTAAACGCATTGAAAAAGTCGCCACTGTATCACCACCGGAACATTATATGTTCATTCTATATTTATTTGTTCCTAAAAGAAACGTAGATTAAAGGAACAATACTATTGACAATGTTCCGTAAAGGAACTATAATCCATTTATAAGTTGTTCCTAAACGGAACGAAAAGAGGTGATCTCAATGAGAACAGCATTGTGCAAGAGACGTGAGAAGCTTAATCTTACTCATGATAAAGTTGCCAATAAGGCAGAAATATCAAGAGCTTATTACAGCAATATAGAAGCAGGCCGAAAAGATCCATCATTGAAAGTTATGAAAAGAATAGCTGATGCTCTTGGTGCAAAGGTAGACGTCCTTTTTTTTGACCAGAAAGTTCCGAAAAGGAACGAAAGGGGAGCTGGTTAAAATGTCTATGACACTTATTGACACTATGGAACTCCAACAAATGATTACTTCAGCTGTGCAGGCAGCGGTTGAACAAACGAAGATAACCAATAAATATCCTGCTCTCATGGATAAGAGTCAAATGATGGAATTTCTCGGAATAGGAGCGACCAAAGCGTCTGAACTTCTCAATAGAGAAGACTTCCCAGTGATTCGTGAATTTGGTCGCCCAAAAATACCGTTCCATTCATTAATGCTCTGGATTGATGAACACACAGAATGGATTCGGACAAATGCTACAGATTATCCCAATCGGCAGGGAGGAATTGCCTAATGCCATTACATTGGCACCGGAAATCTTCACCAGCCGCTTGTGCTGCAGGAGCTGCCGTAAGGGTTCTGCTTCAAGGATTGGAGCCTGATACGGCACTACAGCAGACCTTATATAACGGTCGTCATACAGACAATCCGGAAGATATTACGTTGGATGAAATAGTTTCACTGAAGGAAACAACCCGCGCTCACCTTGAGCAAATAAGAAAATCCGCCGGAGCTGTACCGGCTGCCGGCGGACGATGAAGGGATCAGGGGAAGACCTTACAAAACAATATTACATCAGCCCTCTGTCCAAAATCATCTAAACGAATTGGACAAAGGAGACCTAAAAAATATGTCAATTGGACACTTTCCCGGTGCATTAGAAGAAGTTATGAAACGTACGGGTGACACTCTGGCAAAGGCTGGACAAGCAGTGCATATGGATGGCTCACAGATTGGAAAGGTCATCAAGGGGACACGTAATCCTTCGAAAGAACTAATGCGTAGTGCAGCTGAACATTACGATGACGGCCAGTTATACATTGCAGCAGCTGGGGAAGTCACAGGCGGTGCGTTTGCTCCCTGGCTGGACAATGTGGATCTACATAGGGCATCGGTGCTGTTCAAGACAGTTGAAGAAATGAAAGAAGTGTTGGAGCTGACGTCTGAAGCGCCCATCAGCAAAACAGTTGATCAACTAACTGAAGCGGATCGCATCATTATGAAGCGGCTGCTGATGGAGACGGTCGAAGCAATCACGGCGCTAACGCATTTCGCTGCTGTGTTGTGTAAGGAATATTCGTTTTCATGGTTTGGGACGTGGAAAGAACATCGTGCGGATCTGAAAGCTAAAAAATATATGAAATGAGGTAGATTGAATGACTCGTGAACAGTTGGCATACGAAGCGCTACAGGCTGGAAAGAATTCAATGCACAATTTGGAAGTGATCCGGAAGCAACCCGAAAAAATGTTGCCTGGACAAATGGAGAACGCAGAAGAATATCTGAACCGAATGATCCGGTTCGCGGAAGTGGAAATGAAAAATGCCCGCCTGGCACGGCGGACACTCACGTTGAGAACTTGGTTGAAGTCTCTTCTGCTGCTCATTTTAACCGCTCCCTCTGATAAACGCAAGGGGGAATCGGTATGAAAGATCAATTATACATCCAAATCATCATCAATTACGTTGAGTCAGCCAAGGCCCTACGCGAGAACACGGCAGCAGTAACATCTTTTAATGGATCAATTCAAACATCTGATTTCGAGTCCCTTTGGCAGGAGAGGGAACTAATCTTTCATCGCTGGCACAATGCGGCTGAAAGCTTAAGAAAATTACCACCGGAATACATGGCGCAGGCTGTGGTGGAGATTGAAAAGATTTAACACGATTCAAGTTATGGACAAGCCATTGTCGGCCTTGTCTCACTGCTTGCGGGACGGGTTTCATAACCAACTCCCGTTCCGTTGGCGGTGAGATGCGGCTGACGCATCAATACATATGAAGGGAGGATAACCCGTGCAAATCATTCATCGGCTGACCGTTGTCAGCAATCCCACTCGTGTTTTTGAAGTGGGTACCGAGATTGACGGTCGTGAAGTGATCGAAATCAAACAAGTTGGTTCTGAATACGAGGATCATGTTCATTCGGAATATTATGTACTTGATGAAAACGGCCAACTGATCACCAGCATTGAGAATGCCCCGGTGATTATCGATTGGAAGACGATCGCAGAAGATGGGGAAGCACCCCGCAGTATCTTCACAAAAGAAAAATAGCCCGTTGCAGCGGGCTATCTCAGAACATTGAAAATTAAATATGGATACACGGTCATCTTACCATGGGTGGCCGTGCCAAACAAGGAGGACGTTATGAGTAAAACGACTGCAATTACTGTCGACTTATCCGCTCAAACCATTGACGCTGCTGTAAAGCCAGCGATGCACTACACGCCAGCAATACTTTCTGTCTCGGGCACATTTGGTTCCGTTGAACTGATGGCCGATGACGATCAACTTGCGGCTGTAGCGGATGCAATCAGCCAGCACTTCAAATCAAAGGAGAAGAGCGCATGAGACAAATTACATTGATTTCTCTGACCCTTCGCAATTTTAAAGGGTTACGGGATTTTGTATTGGAAGCTGACGGTCGCAGTATTGCTGCTTACGGTGACAATGCCACTGGAAAGACAACGTTGTTCGATGGGTTCCTGTGGGCATTGTTCCATAAGGACAGTCAGAATCGGACGACCTTTGAAATTAAGGGCCTGGACGAACAGGGGCGCGTAGCTGAACACGGCTTGCAACATGAAGTCGAAGCGGTTCTGATGGTTGACCGTCGTCGGCGTTCTTTCAAAAAGGTGTACTACGAAAAATTCACCAAGAAACGCGGTGCTGCTATTGCTGAATCCAGTGGTCATACAACGGATTATTACGTTGATGGGGTGCCAGTCAAACTCAGTCAATACACTGCAGAAGTCGATGGGCTGATCAGTGAGGACATATTCAAACTCCTGACAAGTCCTTCCTACTTTAACGAGATCCTTAAACCGGATGCGCGCCGCAAAGTGCTTCTGGAAGTGTGTGGGGAAATGACGGATGCCGAAATCATTGCAAGTAGCAAGCAACTCGCGCCATTAGCTGACATTCTTGGAGATCGAAGCCTTGAGGATCACCGCAAGGTAATCGCAGCTCGTCGATCAGAGATCAATAAGGAACTGGAGAAGATCCCGGTTCGCATCGATGAAGCTCGCCGGAGCATGCCTGACGTATCCGATCTGGACGCTGAACTGCTTCAGGAGGACATCGAAACGATGCGCGGCAGGGTCGATATCAAGACAGCCGAACTTCAACGGATTCAATCCGGTGGTGAATTGTCGGCTAAGGAGATCCGCTTGCGTGAAATCAATGCGGAGCTGGCCGAAATCAAGCAAGTGATTCAGGCGGATAGCTTGCAGGCAGTTGCTGATCAACGTGGATGGGTCATGCAACTAAAAGGCGAATCTAGTGAACTACAATCCCGGTTGAACGCGGGACAACGCGAGGCAGAACGTTATAAAGGACAGATCAATCGTATTGATAGCCAAGTTAAAAGGCTGCGGGCTGAATGGACGTCACTTGATAGCCTTCAGTATCCGGTTCACGAACACGAACATGATGCCAATTGCCCAACATGCGGGCAAACACTTCCGGATGATCAAGTACAGTCTGCTCAGGATAAAGCCCTTGAAGCCTTTAATCTGGATAAATCCAAGAGACTTGAAGCGATTAGTGCAGATGGCAAGCTGGCTGCAGCAGAGAAAAATGAACTGGAAAAGGCATTGAAAGCACTTGAAGGCGAGTTGACCAATCTGCAGGACGAAATTGCTTCAAAGGCTGCAGAAGTCATGGCAGCAGAAGCGACCCTGCAAAGCCTGCAAACCAACATTGCTGATCCTGCTGACAATACCAAGTATCAATCCATTCAACGAGATGGAGATCAAGTCCGTGCTGAAATCGAGCAGCTACGTTTTTCTGCTGCAGATGCTATGGGCAAAGTACAAGCTGAAATCCGAATCCTTCGCGGTCAGGTTGACGACCTGGAAGCGGACAAAGCGAAGCTGACGACTGTTGCGGCTACTGAAAAACGTATTGCTGAGCTGGCCGAAGAGGAACGCAAGCTCAGTTCTGAATTTGAGAAATTGGAACATGAGTTATTCCTTACCGAAGAGTTCACACGGACGAAGGTTAGCATGTTGGAATCCAAGATCAATAGCAAATTCAAGCATGCACGATTCCGGTTGTTCGAAGAGCAGGTCAACGGCGGTCTGAAAGACGTTTACAAGACACTGTATAACGGCGTGCCGTATGAAGGCGGCCTGAATAACGCTGCTCGAATCAACGTTGGATTGGACATCATCAACACGCTTGGACAGCATTACGGATTCTCGGCCCCGATTTTCGTGGACAATGCCGAAGCCGTGACGCAGCTCATCGATACAGATGCCCAAGTGATTCGACTTGTGGTATCTGAAGGCGACAAGAAGCTCCGTTTGGAGCATAACATCCAGGAGGCGATTTAATTGAGTACACAAAACCAACAAGCTCCCCAAACAGGGGAGCAAACTATTGCTAAAACGGAACCAACGCAATCTGAACGTTTCATGACGAAAGTCATTTCCGAGTTTGGTTCAAGCGTTGGTGAAGTTGCTCTTACCAACTTCCAGAAACGCCTTGCACAGAATTACTTCATTGCACTGGATGCAGTGCTGAAGACTGCAGAAGAAAAGCGCCTCAAAAAATCTGATCAGTATCGTGATCCTGTGGCTATGACGTGGGCGAACGTGAACATGGATAAGTTGTCACGGGATGTAGTTGCTTATGCTCGTATTGGTTTCGATCCAGCGCAGCCGAATCATATTAGCTTGATTCCTTTTAAAAACAACAATACAGGTAAATACGATATCGGCTTCATCGAAGGGTACCGGGGCCTTGAACTTAAATCAGTGAAATACGGTCTGGACGTTCCGGATCATGTAACTGTTGAACTGGTTTACTCCAATGATTACTTTGCACCTATTAAGAAAGATGCAAATCACCCGCATGAAAGTTACGAGTTTGAAATTAAAAATCCATTTGATCGTGGCACTATCCTTGGGGGATTTTATTTTCACTCATACATCAGAACCCCTGAGAAAAACAAGTTGGTGATGATGACCCTCAAGGAAATTGAGAAACGTAAGCCAGAAAAAGCGAGTGTTGAGTTCTGGGGCGGAGAGAAAGACGTTTGGGAGAATAAGAAAAAGGTTGGTAAGGAGACAGTTGAAGGATGGCACGAAAAAATGTGTTGGAAGACCGTTTATCGTGCGGCGCACAACGATATCACCATTGATTCACAGAAGATAGACGATGATTATCTGCGCTTGAAACAGATAGAGAGCGACTTGTCAGATGCTGAGGTTTCAGAAGAGATTAAAGCGAATGCAAATCGTAACGTAATCGATGTTACCCCGCCACACCTGGATGATGTTCCTAATGACGATCAACCTTCAGGTGATGGTCAGCCTGAAATGACTTTCGGTGATGAAGAGTCTTCCAGTGGAACAGGACCCGGATTCTGATGATAGAGATTACTTCTCTCGGCTCCAGCAGCGCGGGTAACGCCTACCGGATTACGGACGGGAAAACCCCGCTCCTGCTGGACGCTGGGCTACGGTATAAGGACATTCAGCGCGGTCTTGCCTTCCGCGTGTCGGAGCTGGCAGGATGCCTTGTGAGTCATGATCATGGCGACCATAGCATCGCTATCAAGGATCTGATCAAGGCAGGCGTGGACATTTACACCAGTTCCGGTACCGCTGAAGCCTTACGGATAGACAGTCATCGTGTGCGGCGTGTATCGGCACTTGAGCCATTCACCATTGGTACCTGGTCAATTCTACCCTTTGATGTTCAGCATGACGCAGCGGAGCCCTTGGGGTTCCTCTTGGCTAATACAGCAGGGGACAAGCTTCTGTTCGCGACAGATACCTATTATATTAAGCATCGATTTACTGGCCTGACTCACATCATGGTGGAGTGCAATTATTCTATTCAGATCCTTAATCAAAATATTGCCGCTGGCCGTGTGCCGGCGGTCATGAAACATAGATTGTTACGTTCTCACTTCTCGCTCGAGAACGTGAAGGAATTCATCCGAGCAAATGACATGCGGCGTGTGCAAGAGATTCACTTGCTACACCTCTCCGACAACAACAGCGACGAAGCATTGTTTAAACGGGAAATAGCGGCCATTACAGGCAAGCAAGTATATGTAGCGGGTAGGTGATCGCATGGACGATTTGACAGGCAAGCCGCTTCTCAAAAGCATGATGGGCAAACGGATATGGCAGCTGTTTGATACAGACAAAACAGCATTTCAACGGGAAACACGAGCGTACTTTGAACGTGGTTACCCGGATTGGGAGGTCAAGCGGGTCAAATATCCGCACGTATTCTTGCAACATAGAAAGGGGCACTGAAAATGCCTAAGGTAAAACAAATTTCTGTCGGTGCTTCATTTACGAAAAACCTTGGAAATTTCCAAAGCCTGAAGGTGGAGGCAACCATCGTTATGGAGTTGCATGACGGAGACGATCCGAGCGTTGCTTATGAAGATGCTTGGGCAAGGGTACAAGAGCAAGTCCGAAATGGATTAGGGAAGGGGCAACCAAAGTGAATAGCACTAAACAAAACAGAAAAGCAGTGTTCAACCAGTTGCAACAAATGTTTGAAGATGCCGCAATAGAAGGGCCGGAGGCTATCCAGTCCCATTTAAGAGACGTCGCTTTCTCGTTGGGGGCACAGGCTGCAGTGTCGTCAGAACCGGATCAAATGCCGCAAGCTATTAATGATTTGGTTACTCAATTTGGTCGTGGAATCCAAACCATTATTCAGGAGATAACAGGCAATGAAAGTAAGTTTGATGTCGCTGTTTACGCTGTTCAACAGAAATAACATTTGTTTATGGAACTGAAATCACGGCTGCTACGGGAGGGGGAGACGCAAGTGACCGAGACAGCCAGACCGACCCTTTCCGGGCTTCTGGAACAATTTGAAGCCATTGGCGGGCCGGAGGAATTTGGTCCTGAAGGGATAGCCATAATGGTTGCCTTATGGCGACGCAGTGCAAAGCTTGGATGGCGTAAGGCATGGAAAATGACCAATACGGATCTCATGGTACAAACGGGAATCACGAACAAAGGTACGCTAAATGCTCATCGGAAAAAGCTGGTTGAAGCAGGATTGATTGCTTACATTCAACCGCCAAGAGGACAATCCAAAGGAGATTACAGTGTCGAATTCGACTTGTTGGGTGTCGGAGTGGAACAAAATTTGAACCACTTCGATAGCTACTCCGAAGAAGTAGGACAGAAAGTGGAACAGAATTTAGACCACTTTGACGGGGTAGGTGAGAAAGTGGAACAAAATTTAAACCACTTTCCGCAAGTAGAACAAAAAGTGGAACAAATTTTAGACCCTGTATTAAAAGATCTTCTTCTTTCTTCTTCTGCTTCATCATCTGCTACTACAGACGCAAATCAAATTGATCGTCCACCTGATCCGGGGTATGAATCATTTTACTCTGCTCACAAGCGAGTGTTTGGATTCGAGTGCAATCCATTCCAAGCACAGCAACTTATCGTTTACATCGATGAGGACAAAATGGACGAGGCTGTGGTCATACGTGCAATGGAACGAGCGGCATTGGCTGCTATAGGGTATAGGTTCACCCTTATTACCAAAATCCTTGGTGACTATCTAAGGTCTGGGGCTAAGACGATTGAAGCAGCCAAAGCGCTGGACGATGCTTTCGAAGCAAAAAAGGGTTCCTCAGTTACAACAGGTTCGGTATCGAGTGGTCGGAGACAACAACCGTCAAGGCAGCAGCAAAAGAGAGACAGTCTACAGCAACGGTTGAGGGAGGAGGAGGCACGTGGAAAAGGCTGATGTTATTCGTTTGTTCATGGTCATCACTGATGAATATCCGAATTTTGATGACAGTGATGAAAACGTGGATCGCCATCTCAAGGCGCTGAAAGATTTCTCTTTTGAAACGGCTGTACAAAACGTTCAACGGCACATCGAGACAAACAGTTTTTACCCCAAAATCTCTGAGATACGGGGGTTTGCTGCTGATCAGGCTACGAGAGAACGAGAGCTGGAGGCAACCAGAGCGTACCTGGATCAACGAGAAGCTAACCGGGCAAAGGCAACACTGCCCCCCGCAGGATGGAAGGATGGTTTACTTGCAAAACTTCGCAATACCAGGGATTGATCTGCCACAGAACATTGAGACTGAACAAGCCATATTGGGTGCGGCTCTCATCGATGTTGAAATGGCTGAAGAAATCGCCACTAAACTTGATTCAGATGAATTCTTCAGCGCAAAGCATCGCTTGATTTTTCAATCACTCGTGGAACTGGCAGAGAATCAGGAACCTGTTGATTTGGTAACAGTGGTCGGGAGGCTCAAAGACAAGGGTGAGCTAGATGATATTGGCGGTGTAACTTATCTTTCCGAATTGGCAGGTTCAGTTCCAAAGGCGTCCAGCGTTGATCACTACAATCAGTACATCCATCAGCTGAAAGACACAGCGATTCGTCGGGATTTCATCCGGACAAGCATGCTGCAGATTCAACAAGCTGCGGCAGGGACTGAGGTTCCAAAACTGTTGGCTAGTGCTCATCAAACTAATGCGAAATTGGCAGACAGAGCAGCGCCTGAAAAAGACTTCAAGCCGATTCAATCAGTGTTGGTCGAATTCGTGGAAACGACTGAGACCAAGGCAACCAACTTGAAAAATGGCATTGTCACGGGCTTACAAACAGGTTTCGCTGATCTTGACGGCATCACAGGCGGTCTACAAAAGACGGATCTTATTATAGTCGCAGCTCGGCCATCCGTTGGTAAGACTGCTTTTGCACTCAACCTCGCACAGAACGTGGCAATTAAAACGGATGAGACTGTAGCGATTTTCAGTTTGGAGATGTCAGCGGGTCAGTTAGTGCAGCGGATGGTCAGTGCAGAAGGTAACTTGAATGCCAGTGTGATGAAGAGCGGGGATTTGATGGATCAAGACTGGACAACCCTCGCAGATGCGGTTGGCACATTGGGCGCAACTAATATTTTCATTGATGATTCGCCAGGTATAACGGTTCAAGACATTTGTTCTAAATGCCGCAGGCTCAAAAAGGAAAAGGGTCTTGGGCTGATCGTCATCGATTACCTGCAGCTGATTGAGGTGACCGGACGTTCTAAAGCTGGCGAGAACCGGCAGCAGGAAGTTTCCCTTATCTCTCGGACATTGAAACAATTAGCCAAAGAAATGGATGCTCCTATTGTTGCCCTCTCCCAGCTCAGCCGGGCAGTAGAACAACGTCAGGACAAACGTCCGATGATGAGTGATCTTCGCGAATCGGGTTCCATCGAGCAAGATGCCGACATCGTATCGTTCTTGTACCGGGACGACTACTACAACCAGGATTCGGAGAAGAAAAACATCATTGAAATCATCATAGGGAAGCAGCGGAATGGTCCTGTCGGTACTGTGGAGCTGGTCTTCCTGAAACAATTTAATAAATTTGTGAATTATCAACGCACTCATAACGATTCATTCGGGCCTAAACCGCCACAACCAAACGATATAGAACAACGCCAATGGGCATAAGGAGAATGGCCATGAAGCAAGGGAAACGGCCTACAAAACGGCAGAAAATTGAGATTAAGGCTAATGGCTTGAATGCAGAGAACTGGTTGGTTGAAAGGGATTTGCCAGACCAAATGGTCATTGTTCATCGCTTCTCAGGTAAGCCAAGAACTATTCGGCGGGGAGCATGATGGGCAGTCCTTATACCAGATGGTCCGTGTCAGAGTACATGAGGCATCGATTCATGAACACGGGACAAGTTCCTGATCAGGACGAGCTGCAGGCGGAATTCGCGGGGATTGATCAGACTGAGCTCCATGAAGGGATCGCTGAGTTTGATGCAATTGTCGGAACTGGAGGTGCAGCATGCGAAAGCTGATTGATCCGCACCATCAGACACATTTGAGTTACGACGTACGCGGTGACGATGGTCGGAAACTGGCTGAAATTTTTGTCATTCGGCGGGACATGCTGCCGGTACGGCAACGCAGAAAAGTAAGTGTGAAAGGACAGAAAGCCAAATGATCACTTTTACGGTATATGGGGAACCAGTAGCACAGGGGCGACCCCGAGCTTCCACGCAAGGCGGGTTCGTGAGAATGTACGACCCTGAGAAATCGAAGGATTACAAGGATTATGTCCGACTGGCTGCCGCCGAACATGCACCGGGTGCATTGTTGGAAGGGCCGCTCGGAATGATGCTGACAGTGTACAGGTCAATTCCTAAATCCTTCAGCAAGAAGAAAGCAGCATTGGCTGAGGTCGGGGAGATCCGGCCAGTCAGCAAGCCAGACGTGGACAATTACCTGAAAGGCGTAAAGGATGCACTTAAAGGAATCGTCTGGAAGGATGACAGTCAAGTGGTCGAAGTGTTTGCTCAGAAGCGATACAGTTCCCGACCGCGTATCGAAGTGAAAATCAAGGACTTATCAAAATCATAAAATTCGAGGAGATGAATGATCATGGCAAATGATTTCGCAAAATTTATGGCAACTACGGACAAAAAAATTGTATTCGGTGATAAGGATGTTGAGCTGAAGCTGACGATTCCTCACAAGGTGGCGCAGCAAAACCTTCAATTCCTGACAGGCTGCTTGAACAAAGAGATTCATGTCATTCTGGGAGATCCGCAAGCCGCATTTGATTTCGATGACGAAGAACGTGATGATATGTACCGCAAATGGAATGGTCATCGCGTGACCACTGATCAGTCTGGTGTAGTAACGCGGATTGAGAAGCAGGGAGATGAACCCGAGCAGGACGAGAACCAAGCTCAGATGTTTGGGCCAGACGGTGAGCCGATTCAGCCTCAGGAACCGACCGGAGACGGTCAGGAATCGGAGAATGAGAACGAACATCCTACTGTTCCGCCAACAGCTGGCGATGATCCGGGTAGCGATTCGGATGATCCTTACGGTGATAACGATAACGATGATATTCCGGACTGGATGAAGGAAGGCGGGGATGATCAGTCCGGATCGAAGGAAATGGACTTTACTTCTGAAGGTGGAGAAGGTGAAACGGAGCCGCCAATAGATGAACAGCAGGAAGTGAAGCAAGATCCACCTGCAGGTGATGCAGAAGGGTCTTCTGGTGAAATCGACAAGGATGCACTTGAACAATACATCATCACTGAACGTCCTGCCTACCCCGACATGCAACTTGATTTCCCTAATCTCTTCGAACAGAAGCGGGACCAAGGAGTCACATGGCGTGAAATCGCTAATAGCGTAGGCATGACCTCTGGACAATTCAGCGGCAAGCTGACCAAGTACAAAGAACGAGTAAAAGAACAAATGGCAGGTAGCGGAGTAGCTTAAAACCCTTAATATAGCAGCGTTCCCCGGTCGAAAGTTGGCGGGGGTGACCTACTGCATGTATCAATTGGAACGTATGATCGCAGAAAGGGGCGGTTTCTATATGAAGATTGCCAGATATCCGATACCCGTCACGTGTTCTTACTGCAGCAGTGACGTTATCTATACCATCAACGCAGCGATTTACGGTAAAGAGTATGGTAACGGCCGGGTGTACAAATGCACCGGTTGTGACGCTTATGTGGGTGTTCACACAGGTACAAGCATTCCGCTCGGACGTTTGGCCAACCGGGAGTTGCGGCAGCTCAAAAAGAAATGTCATTCCCTGTTCGATCCCGCTTGGAAAGGGAAGAAGGTTAAACGCCGCCAGGCATACAGCATCTTGGCCACGAGGTTAGGCATACCCGTTAATGAATGCCATTTCGGGTGGTTCGACAAGGATCTGCTGATTAAGGCTATTGTTGTCATGCAGGAACCTGATTGGTACAAGGGGGAGACAGCTTGATGGCCATCTCACCGAAGGTAATTCAGTTAATCGATCAGAAACTTGCACCGTTAATTCGAACCGGCTGCCGCATCGATCAGATCAAGATGGTATGCGCTGCAGGTACGGAACTGGTACAACAAGGATCAGTTGAAACGGGGTTTGGTAAGTTGCGGGTAGAGCCGAGTAATTTTGTGCCGCAGGGTAAGTCATATCTGATCGAAGATCGGTACCGAGGATTCACATGGGTACGAAATTCAAAAGACAAGCAGTCGGAGGATGAACGATCATGAGTATTAAACGAGATGTGAACGGATATATGATTATTGACATTCCAGCAGGTGGGCAGCTCCTATGGGCTGGAGAGGATCGGGTGTTGTTCGCTAGACCGAATGAAGATTGCACACCGTTGACTACTGATCCGAACGATCATTTAGAGGATGTCCTCGAAGCACTGGAACATTCACTCAATGAACAGGAACGACTCGCGGGGAGAATGGAACAATCACATAGAGACGCTGTACACGCCCGTGTAAAACAGGAAGAGGCTGAAGAAGAAAGAGATAGAGCCATTCAAGAACTTCGGGACTACAAGGCCAAACGCGGTGAGAATCTTGGTGAAATGTTGGATGCACGTGCTGAAGTTGATCGGCTCCGCAAGAAGCTTCAAGATTCACAAGTAAAGTGCGATTCACTTATGCACGTAGTTAAGGAAGTGTCTGAATTGCTGACCTGGAAGTATAGAAACAGGGAAGTAGCTAGGGAAGATGCAGTTAAAGTGATTTACTCCTGGCTGAAAGATAACAAGCCTGCTGCATTTCAAGAAGAGAAGGATGGGTCGAGATGACAGACTACCAAAAAGTGAAATCAGAAGTGTGGACACAGGAGCGAATAGCGGAACACCTGAAAGCAATTGGTGCTGAATATCCCCCGGAGCCACCCAAGAAGGGAGTAAAGAGTGTTACGGCTCCACAACAGCGCAACGGTAGCCAGAAGTATTACAAGCGAGGAGGTGAGTGGTAGGTTTGGATAGAGATTATAGAGCATTGCTTCTCCGATACGGTTATCCGGAAGAATTGGTAAGAGGATGGACATCAGATGATTGTGAAGCGGAGTGGATGCAATTTTGCAGCAAGGTCATTCCAGAATAACGAAAAGACCCCCAAATCCTTGGCCGGGCCGGGGGTCAATTCAAATAAGAAATTCAATCCTCTTGACATTATAACATAAAGGGGATTGAGGGGAATGGCGATGGTATGGGGTCAAGGGGAGCTCTTTGCAAAAGCATCTAAACAGGAAATCCAGCGAACAAAGTTCCTGCTCGATAAATATACAGATATGGTCTCCTTGATGAGAGACTTTGATCAATTCGAGCAGGATATGCAACAAGTAGGCATCGATGGCGAAGCAGCTCGCCGCATCGATCAGACAGATTTGCATGCTGACAAAACGGCAAACGCTACGATTCTTATAGAGAAACAACGCTGGGTGTACAAAAGATATGACTTCTATACACACCAGTTGGAAAGGGCGCAACGTCTAATTAAAGACGAAGAAGCCCGTAAGGCAGTTGACTACAGATACATCCAAGGCTACTCACGCAAGGAAACGATACTCTTCTTCAGGCGTTCCCTCAGTGATAGTACCATCAAGCGGAAGATCGATGAGGGTATTGAGAGCGTTGGCAATACATTGAAGCTTATCGGATTCTTTGAGCAAGATGATGCAAATTTCTAACTCTAAAAATAAAGAAGCTAAAATCCAGTTGGATTTTAGCTTCCATATAAGAAGGTCAAATAGGACTCTGACCTTTAATTTTTAATTCCCACCCATAATTGAAAACCTTATTATTATTAGACTGATTTATAAAACTCGTTTGAACTTTGAGACCTACTTGAGATGCCAATCCATCTTCAAGAACTTCTACCCAACTTGAAGGAGGGGTTACTAAATATGTTTTACCAAAATCTACAAGTGTAAAATTTCGGGAACAATCATATTTTTGATTCTTTGCCTTGGTGTCGATTCCTGGACCAATTTGAATTACTTGACATGAATTTGTACCTGTGGGTTTAGCATTATTGGTGCTCCAATTGGTGCCTTTATCATACCGATAGTAAACTTTATCCAAGCCGTTGTATATGAATCGATTTTTAGTTGTTGCATGATAGTACAGTGTGATTGTTAAATTAACTGTATTTTCGCTATTTTTGTTAGTGCCTGTCCAATGAAATTGGTCAGCATTCACTACCATATCGGTCTTGAATTGAGTAACTACTTCGCCTGTTTCAATATTTTGTAAATCTCTGTAGATATATGTCTCATTCTTTATAATTTCATAATCTACTTCTTCTGTAGAGTTGGTAGATTGAGATGTACTAAAAGTATTAGTATTAGTTTCATAATCAGGGTTGAAGCTACGTCCCTCTACTTGCATATCAACTTTATTACTTTCGTCAGCGGTATCATATTCCTTAATTACTTTGAAGCCTTCCGGAACGGTTGATTCATTAGGAAATACTTCTCCGTTTGGTGAAGCGGCTGCAACGGAGACGGAGCCAAATAACATCGTTGTTGCTAATAATGTACTAAATAACTTCTTTACTTTCCTCATCTTATCTCTCCTAAATTTTGGATTTTTATTTCATTTCTTAATTAACCTAAGTCCCAGTTATTGAATCAAAATTCACATTTTAGGTTATAATTAGGTAGGAGGGAAATAACATGAGAAAAATATTATCGTTATTTATTTGTTTGACTTTTCTTTTGATTATTTTAGGCGCATGTGGAAATGGTGATATTAAACATATTAAAAGTGAACACTGGGATGTCGCATTCCAGAGATCAACAGGATCATTTGGCATCACATATATTGGGGATGAGACACAAATAAATGATCTGGTATATGGTGTGACTGGTACGAATATCGACCAAGAGGGTAAGGCTTATGGCACAAAGGAAACACCATTTAAGATTTCTGGATTGGTGACCGATTCTGATAAAACCAAAGATCCAATCATATTTAAAATTGATTGGAATGGTAAAAGTGAGAGTGTAACTTTCGAATAAACTGAATTGTCAAACGAGCCTTAAAGAATTTAAGGCTCGTTTGACTTTAGTACAACATTATATTTTCAGAATTTTGAACCTATAATGACCCAATAATGGTTTTTCTTGAGACCATTTTGAACCCCACATGACCAATTTTCCATGATACATTAGGAGCATAGAAAAAGGCGCGAATGAAACGCACGGCTGCACAATGCGGCACATGACCGGGGCGTTCCTCTTCTCGCTTTTTCTTATTTTCTTTGAATAGGAGATTAACATCGTATAATATGTTAAGAATGAATTAATGAAAAAAAATACGAAAGTTAGGTGCTCCTACTTGAAGAAGTTGTTATTTGTAACAGACCTTTATTATCCAGCTAAAGGCAGAAACTATTATGAAGAAGACCTGTACCTCACTTCCCAGCTTAGAAAAGAGTTTGACTTGATTATTTGCCATCCGGAGGATGTCGAGAGCTTCGAGGATGTTGTAGATTTAATCGTCTTTCGAAATGCAGGTCCTGTTGCCAATTTTAAAGAAAAGTATCAAGCTTTTCGCAAGAGAATAGTGGATAAGCAATTAAATACTTACAATTCATTTAATGGCAAAGCAGATATGAATGGAAAAGAATATTTGCTGGAATTAACAAATATGAATTTCCCTGTTATACCCACGATAGATTCCGTTGAAAATGTTAAATATCTACCTGATGTTGAACACTTCATTGTTAAACCAAAAGATGGCGCTGATTCAATCGGAATGAAGCGAATTTCTCAAGAAGAACTAACTAATGAGATTGATAATGAAAACAATAGTATCCTAGTACAGCCGTTTATCCCCTTTGAATACGAGGTATCCTTTTACTTCATTGACAAGGACTTTCAGTACGCATTGTATGCACCGGATAAAGAGAAACGTTGGGAATTGAAAGAATATACACCTACTGAACAAGATTTATCTTTTGCTCAAAAGTTTATTGATTGGAATAACATTGACTGCGGTATTCAACGTGTGGATGCGTGTCGCACACCATCAGGAGAACTACTATTAGTTGAACTGGAGGACTTAAATCCTTATCTGTCTCTGTTGGAACTTTCTCCTGAAACTCGCGCCGAGTTTATTCGAAATATGAAGGATTCTTTAATAAAAGCCTTGAAGCCTAATCCTTTAGGATAAACCCATATCATTCGGTTGATAGTAACGAAATGATCGTAAACATGTCGAGGCAAAGTACGCTAGGGTCTAATTGCGAAATAGCAAGGGATAAGCAGGAAACGACGGGTTTGTTCCAAATCATCGGGACTCACCCGTTTTCTGTTCCTTGACCCGCTTTTGGTATCTTCAGTAAAATGGTCTTGTTCTTCCTCTATAGTTACAAAGTTCGTATGCTTTAAAGCGAAGAGCGCAGCGTTTTTGCGGCGACCGTCCGGGCGCATGCTTTTAGGACGTAACAACATAATACATAACACATTTAAAGTCGTTCCTTCGCGGATCGGCTTTTTTTTATTGGAGGTTTATATGATTAGCGGCAGAAGACGTAAAAGGAAACGGGCACGACCCAGAAAGCAGCCAGAGAAATGCAAAGGTTGTGTATGGGGCAGATGGGATGGAGTGAAGCAGTTCTGTAGTAGACCAGTTTGTCCAAAAGAGGTAAAATATCCCTAAACAACATAAGAAGGGATGTTACCAGATGTCAGATCGAGATGTAGTTTATGAAATTCTAAAGGTTATTCAATCAGGCAAAGAGCCGAAGAAAGAAGATATCGGAGCAGATAAGGAATCATTCCATGAATGGATGGAACAGATTCACGATGATAAACTTGCTGAAAGCATATCTTTTTCCAGGGGCGGATCGACCAACAAGATTCTAATCGTCTTCGCTAATGGTGCAAAACTTACTAAAGCTGGTCGAGAATACGTCGAACTTAAAGAGGCAGGAAAAATTTAAGATTGAGGAGGTTAAAAAATGGATTTTAAAGTACCGCACTTTGATTTACCAAGTTTTGAAGTGGTGAAACCTGTCAACACGCCAGCAGAAAATACCGCGAGTGAGTTTTACAAGAAAATCGTTAGAATGATCAATAACTTTGATCAGAGTTTGGACGATTCAAAAGAAGTAGGGGTAAGGTTAGTTTCTTATGGTCAAGCACTTACTTTCCATATCACAGATGTAAGCTATGAAAACCCTAGCTTGATTATGTTCAGTGGCATCTTAGATAATGGTGACCCTGTACATCTAGTACAACACGTTACCCAAATCAGTTTCTTGCTTACGGCAATGCAGAGAAAAGAACCGGAAGAACCAAAGAGACAGATTGGATTTAATACCACGACACCTTAACGGGTGTTTTTCTTTTGCTCTCATATGACGAGATGTGAGCCGTTTTAAGCTTGATTCAGTGAGAACGTCCGTTTGCAGGCGCAAGTCCTTTGAAGAGCGGAGAACAGCATCTGAGTGAGTGTACGCATGCATATGATGGTCACCCAATCGTTGAAACCAACTCAACACTAATAAAGGGAAACGAATATGGAATGTCTAATATAATTACTAGATTCTTAAGGAAGTGAGGATACATAAATGAATATTATTAATTTATTGAATAACGGTTTGTATAGTTCAATGAGAATTGCAGGAAGCGAGTTCTGGGAAATCGATGAATTGTTTAATGGAAACATAAGTTATGATTGTTTCTGTAAAGAATGTGGGCGAGATAGCGTGTTTCATAAGTTGAAAGATACAGGACCTAAGACCATTGGTGTAACTCCACAAGTAATTGATTTTTCAGATAGCATTCCATATGGCAAAACTGTTTTTAGAACTCTGACTTTGAGATGTACGAGGAAAGAGGATCACTTTGTAACATTTTATTTTTCTGTTTATAAAGAATTGACTAATTACATTGATTTTATAAAAATTGGACAATTCCCCACAGTTGCGGATTTATTAAGTGCAGACACTAAAAAATATAGATCTGTTTTGGATAAAACAGACAATCATGAATTAAATAAGGCTATAGGTTTATTTTCTCATGGGGTTGGAATAGGTTCATTTGTATATCTCAGAAGAATTTTCGAAAAATTAATTGAAAAAGCACACCAAGAAGCTATCAATGATCCACAGTGGGACGAGTCACTTTTTTTATCTGCCAGAATGCATGAAAAGGTAGCGCTTTTGAAGCAGCACTTACCTGAATTCCTTGTAGTAAATAGAGTAATATATTCGATTCTTAGTAAAGGGGTACATGAACTTACAGAGGAAGAGTGCTTAAAGGCGTTTCCTATAGTCCGAATTGGTATTGAACTAATCTTAGATGAGGAATTGGCTAAAAAAGATAGGGATAAAAAGAAGCGAGAAGCTACCCAAGCATTAGCATCACTACATCAAGAATTAAAATAAGTCACTCTATGAGTGGCTTTTTTATTTTTTAGTTAGGAAGGAGAGAGTTTTATGAACATCAGAATCATGCCAATCGATCAGATTAATGTAGCTGCCTACAACCCCCGCGTTGATCTCCAGCCAGGCGATCTGGAATATGAGAAGCTTCGCCGCAGCATAGAAGAATTCGGTTATGTTGAGCCGATTGTCTGGAACGAACGCACTGGGCATATGGTCGGTGGCCATCAACGGTATAAGATCATGGTCAACGAGCTGGGTCACACTGAGCTGCAGGTATCCGTGGTGGATCTCGACGATCAGCAAGAACGGCTCTTGAATATTGCTTTGAACAAGGTTTCAGGGCGCTGGGATGATGAAGCTTTGGGCAGGTTGTTGGACGAATTGCAGGAAAGCGGGGCAGATTTAACACTGTCCGGCTTTGACCAGGAGGAATTTGAGGATCTGATCGCAGAGTTTGGTACTGTTCCAGATACGGAGATTGAAGTTCCGGTCATTGAGGATGATTTCGACGTTCAAGGTGCACTGGATAATATTCAGGCTCCTGAGACACAACGGGGCGATATCTGGCAGCTTGGTCCACATAGATTGATGTGCGGGGATTCCACTAGCGAAGAGGATGTCAGTTGCCTGATGGATGGGGAGCTGGCCGACCTGGTAGTGACCGACCCGCCATACAATGTTGCTATAGAGAGCGATTCGGCGCGCCTTGCCGCAGACGGCCGGAGCAGTATACAAAACGATGACATGCCTGCAGAGGAATTTGCGGGCTTTTTACATGCCGTTTTTCAGAGGTATTCGGGCCTAATGGAACATAAAGCGGGCATCTATGTGTTTCACCCATCGTCTTATCAACGAGAATTTGAGGATGCCATGAACGCTGCAGGCATTGTGGTCCGTAGTCAATGTGTCTGGGTGAAGAACGCAGCATCTTTCGGCTGGTCACAGTACCGTTGGCAACATGAACCTGTTTTCTATGGACACATAAAAGGGAAGGCTCCTGGCTGGTATGGTGACCGCCGGCAAACTACAGTTTGGCGTTCTGGTCTGCCAGTAGAAGAGCCTGAGCAATCGACGGTCTGGGAGGTATCCCGTGGAGATGTCGGAAAGTACGTTCATCCCATGCAGAAGCCACTGGAACTATTGGCCATACCAATTAAGAACAGCAGTCGACCTGGAAATAACGTTGTGGATCTCTTCGGAGGCAGCGGGTCCACGTTGATGACTTGTGATCAGATGGATCGAGTATGTAGGACGATGGAAATTGACCCAAAGTTCTGCGATGTAATCAAGCAGCGGTATCAGGAGTCCACCGGCACTAAGCCTGTACTTATTCATCGTGTAGTTCCCATGACATGATAAAAAGGAGGACGCGGTAACGTCCTCCTTAACACCCAGGGTATCCCCCGGCTGAGATAGCGGCCCGCCGCGCGCGGCATTATCGACAACATCCGCTATCTCGCATTCCATAATACAGGAAAGCCGAGGGATACGCATGAGAACACCAAGTGAAATTTTGTTGCAGCACGAGCTTGAAGTCGCCGAGGGTATCCTTGAGAGTAAAGAGCAATACAGGAAGATCGTTAAGGCATCCATTGCCCAGTGGGTTAAAGACCTGCAGGCTGGAAATATAAAGATGCAGACCGTTCAGGATCTGGAACGTCTCATCGAGTTGGATATCAAGCTTCAGCAGGACGACCTATGATCCCATAGAATTTTGATCTTCTAATATCTCATCAATGAGTTTAATGAGAATTGTGTATGTACTGCATTTTTTGTAAGCATTACTATTAATCTTAACAAAATATAATAGCAATCCTGTGATGCTTAACAAAAAGAATAAATAAACGATTGCGAGAAAACCCTTATCAGACGTACTCAAACTAAATGATCCCATCGCAACAGACATTATGATAGCGATAACTGCTAAATGATTTGATAGGGCAGATGGTGTGACTAACTGGCTCTCAAATTTGGTTTTCGTATTCTTCAGTTCTAACGTAGTAGTTTGTTCAAATTTTAAACAATCGACCAACTTGTTTTTTGCATCTTGAATATCGTCTGGGGTAACTACTTTTATTGACCTCAGTTCCTCTTCAATTTTATAAATTCTATTGAAAGACATGTGCTTAACCTCCTGTAGTTTTATGATTATATCGGTGTGATTGAAACTTAACATTAGTATTTTACGGGGGTAGTGATGAATGTAGATGGTCAACAAATAAAGAAATTAGTAATGTAAAATGAATGGAGGGAGAACAATGTCCGTTAAAAGCTATCAGAAAATCATTCCGGCCACGGCCATTCAGTTCGAGGGAAACAGCTCAACGCATACAGACGAGATCTTCGCTTTTGTTCAGTTTCCCATTTCGATCAATCTGGCGGGGAACGTTGTAGAGCTTCGCGTAATCGTAGACCCGTTGAAACCCTTGGTGGTGCTAGTCGGTGATTATATTGTTAAGGACGCAACGGGGACACTGAAACATATGAAGCAGGCTGAATTTGAATCTGAATACACTGTAGTGAAATAGGGGCTGTGATGGGTGACTGTCACGGTCCTTCTTTGTTGGGGGTGGTGATGAATGTAGATGGCCAGAGAGAGAAGTCCTGAACGGGACAAGGCTAAGCTGATGTGGCTGGAGAGTGGCGGGTTGATGAAGTTAAAGGACATCGCCGCCGCTCTTTCTGTTGGGGAGACTCAAATTCGAAAGTGGAAGTCTCAGGACGGTTGGGCGGCTGAGTTGAATAGTAACGTTACCATTGAAACCATTAGTAACGTTACCAAACGAAGAGGCCCGCCGAAAGGTAACAAGAACGCTGTTGGGAATCGCGGGGGAGCACCGCCAGGGAATAAACGTGCTGTCGGCAATAAAGGCGGAAACGGTGGACCATACGGGAATAAGAAAGCCGTAACCACAGGTGAATATGAAACCATTTGGCTTGATGCTTTGGAAGATGACGAGCTGGATCTCATCGATCTGATTGATACTGACCCGATTCTACAAGCTGATGAAGCCATAATGAAGTTTGAGATCCGCGAACGTAGGATGTTGCTTCGGATCAAGAGACTGACCGACGGTCTGACCGAGAGGGAACGGCGTGTTCTTTACGAGCTCAAATCAATCAAGGAAGCCATGACGGTTCATGATGAAATGACGGGTAAAACGAAGACCATTCCTGTGACACGAACGGAGCTGGTCGAATCTCAGGTCGAAGAAAAGACCTTCCGCGTAATCGATGACATCATATCACTTGAAGAAGCGTTAACCCGTGTGCAGACTCAGAAGCTAAAGGCAATTGAGATGAAGGCCAGACTCCTGGACGAAGAGAAACGCGTCCGGATTGAGATGCTGAAACATGAGCTGATGATCAAACGCGGCGGTACTGAACCGGATAAAGTTGAGGATGACGGCTTTATGGATGCTCTGAGGGGACGAGCTGCGGAGGTGTGGGTTAAAGATGGCAACACTGAAGCTTAAACCTTCACCTTTCAAGTGGCAGCCTTTCTCTGATAAGCAAGTCCAAGTCCTGACATGGTGGATGCCTGAAAGCCCTCATCATGATAGGGATGCCATCATTTGCGACGGGTCGGTTCGTGCCGGCAAGACAGTGGCCATGTCCTTTTCATACATCGTTTGGGCAACGGAAATGTTCCGGTCTGAGCAATTTGGTATGGCAGGAAAGACGATCGGTGCGCTGCGCCGTAACGTTGTTGGTCCACTTAAAAGGATGTTGGCCAGTCGTGGGTACCAGGTGCATGACAACAAGACAGATAACGTACTGACTGTATCCCGTGGTCTTGTAAGTAACCAGTTTTTCCTCTTTGGGGGTAAGGACGAACGTTCACAAGAATTGATTCAAGGTATCACCTTGGCGGGCATGTTCTTTGATGAGGTAGCCCTGATGCCTAAGTCCTTCGTGGATCAGGCAACTGCCCGTTGTTCGGTTGAAGATGCAAAGATGTGGTTTAACTGTAACCCTGCAGGTCCGTACCACTGGTTCAAGGTGGAATGGCTGGACAACCTGATCGTTAAGCGTGCCGTTCATCTTCACTATACGATGGAGGATAACCTATCACTGTCCGAACGTGTTCGGGATCGGTACCGGAGGATGTACACGGGGATATTCTATGACCGTTTTATTCTTGGACTGTGGGTTATGGCTGAGGGCGTTATATTCTCCAAGTTCAGCGACAAGCTCCACAAGAAACCGCGTGAGTGGTTTCCTACAAAGTTTGATCGTAAGTTCCTTTGTGTTGACTACGGAGCCAACAACCCGACCACATTTCTTAAATACGGGGTCCTGGGTGATGTTTATTACGAGTTGGATGAGTATTACCACGACATCAAGTTAAAGGGAGAGAAGACGAACAGCGAATATGCCGATGACCTTCAAGGTTTTGCTGATGGTGATGAGTATGCAATATTCATTGACCCAAGCGCCAAGGCTTTCATCATTGAGCTGAAGCGCAGGGGCATAGGTCATATTCGTGCGGCTGTAAACGCCGTATTGGATGGCATACAAACTGTTTCCAATCGATTTCAGAACAACGAACTTTATATTTCTGCCGACAACTCCAACTCACTCAAAGAGTTGGTTTCTTACATTTGGGATAATAAAGCCGCTCAGCGCGGTGAAGACAAGCCCATTAAGCAGAACGACCATACATGTGATGCACGGCGGTATGGTGTCCATACGGATTACCTGATGCAACGTGCGAAGCAACGACGTTCCGAAAGGGAGAACGCACCGACACCGCGGCCGAAGCGAGAACGCCCGAGCCGAGGTCGGTAGAAGGGAGACCGCATGCGAAGAGTCAACGCACGAATTATTAAATCGACTTCAGTCAGCAAGAGCAGCACTTCAACTGCCATCAAGGATGATCCCAGTTCCTTCGGTGATCTCATTTATCCTCTCTATCATCCAGTCGATTTAATCGAGATGAGTAAGGAAAGCACAGTAGTCCCTCAATGTATTGATGCATACAAGCAAAATATCGCTGGTTTCGGGTTTGGTCTGCGTTACAAGCGGGACGACACCGATGTCGCAGAGACAACCGAAATGAAAGCCGAGTGGGATCAAGTAAAGGACATCCTGCAATTCTTCAATTTTGATAAACCATTCAAAGACATTTGGGCAGAAGCGATTATGCACCGTGAGCAAACGGGGAATGGATACATTGAGATTATTCGTGACGGTACCAATATGCCCATTGAAGCGGAGAACATGGAACCAGAACATATTAAGGCTTCCAAACTCGGTGATTATGTGGAAGTATCCGTTATCCGCAATGGTAGGGAATTTAAACGTAAGAAGCGATTCCGTCGTTACCAGCAGGAGATTGATGGAAAGAAGGTCTGGTTCAAAGCGTTTGGCGATCCCCGTAAAATGTCCTGGAAGACAGGTCAGTATGGCGAAGGTATTCTCCCAGAAGAAGAAGCTAACGAAATCCTGCATCTGAAAATTGGCAGCGGGGCATATGGCGAACCACGCTGGATTAGCCAGTCGCCGCATATGTCGGGCAGTCGTAAGGCGGAAATCCTGAATCTGAACTATTTTGATCAAGGCCGCCATGTGCCAATGGCCATACTTGTCAAAAACGGACTGCTAACAGACGAGAGCGTGAAGCAACTCGAAGAATATGCAAGCAATCTGAATGGTGTTGATCATGCGCATAAATGGTTAATCCTTGAGGTGGAAGGATTGGACGAAGGAATTACTGAGGATGAAAAGACCAAGGTCGATATTGAAATGAAATCGTTGGCCGACATCCTTCAAAGTGATGCACTTTTTCAAATATATGACGATAACTCACGTATGAAACAGCAGTCCGCATTCCGATTGCCGGATATTTTTGTCGGACGCAGTCGGGATTTCAACAGAGCTACCGCCGACAAAGCCAGGGAAATCACTGAGGAACAGGTTTTCCAACCTGAACGTGATAGCCTGGCTTTCATCCTGAATAATGTATTGCTTGAACCATATAACCTTCAGCATGTCGAAGTCTTCTTCGAAGGACCAGACATTTCGGACAGCGAAGACAAAGCCAAACTGTTGACTGTTTATAATCAGATCGGTGGAGTATCCCCGAATGATGTTCGCGATGATGTGGGCAAGATCCTCGGCAAAACGGTTGAACCCTTCGAAGACGAGGGAGCCAATATACCGTTGTCTCTTAGACAACAGCAGACAGGCAGTACATTCCCGATTGCTTTGCAAAAGGGGGCTTCACCATCGTCTGAGATCGTCAATGTGCTGAAAGACTTGCGGGACGTACTGGAGGGCATGGGCCATGGAACCAATTGACCGTTTGCTGACATCCATTGCAACCATCGTCAAAGCCGAGGAAGGCGACATCACAGAGGATATCCCGGATTTCCCCGGACTCCAAAAGGTGCCGGATTACGTGGAAGACTTTGAATCGGCGGTCGCCAAGCTGCTACGTGGTCAACGTAAGCATTTCGTGAACGGCATAAATTCATTCGTTGCCAAAGATGAAACCCTTGAAACGATCATTAATTATGTCATGAATGATCTATTTGCTGCTGATGAACTCGCTGAACTTTTGGGGATTGAAGCATCTGTCTTTTTGACACTGACTATCACGGATCTGGTGGCCGACATGATGTTTGCCATTGATAAGGACGTTTCTTTTAAAACCCTATCAGGTCGTACGACCAAATGGATTAAGGAGTGGGGCGATGATCTTGGTAAGATTATGGCCCTCAACTCACACAAGGCCGTGGAAGAAGCCCTGATCACAGCCGTGGACGAGGGTGAATCGGTTCAGCAAGCTGTTCAGCGGATCAAGGATCTTCCGCAGTTTGATCGTGAACGTGCTCGGGTCACCGCACAAACGGAGATACTGGCCGCGTCAAGTCGGAGCCAGTGGGAAGCGTACAAGCAAAGTCCATCAGTAATCTCCAAGCGGTGGAGGCACAGCGGGAGTAAAAACAATAATCCGCGGGAAGCTCACGTAAAGATGGATGGGGATGAGATTCCGGTTGACGATCCCTTTGACGTAAATGGTCATAGTGGAGATTATCCCCGAGACCCTTCTCTTCCCCCGGAAGAGCGAATTGGTTGCAAGTGTGTTATGTCACCTGTGACAGATAAGAATATCCTTGATCTTAGTCAGGAAGAGAAGGAGGAGATACAACAAAAAGTTTTGAGAGATTTAACTTAGTTCATGTTAGGAATGGGTATAGAACGGAGCATGGATGCAAGTACAGTTTTCTCTTTAACAAAATTATCTGCTAGATCCACGTAATCGGAGTTTGAGATAACAACTTCATATAAATCTAGCATATTCATGACCGATGTTGAATAAGCGAAAAGCTCTAACTGAGTCATATTAATATTCAGGAAATCATCATATGAATTATCAAAAAAACGTGTAGAAAGAATTTGGCCATTATTCATTTCTCTAACATTTAGGGCGACTGTTTTGAAATTAGAATGTGTGTAACCATTGAGGACTTTTTTATCAGACTCTATAATCTTTGATTGTTCAGGATAATCGTCCTTGATCCAGTCATACACTTTTTCCATAAACTTTTTTTTGAATATCAATTCTTCACCATTAACTGTATAAAATTTTTCTTGATCTGGATTATCAAGTGCATAGCATGCACTCATTGAAGCTTCCAAAGAGTGCCTCATAGTTAACTTTGCTTGAATCGTATGATGTCTTAGAATCGAGAGCAGTGAAAGAAGAGAAGATGTATTAGATTGATTCATAAATCCAATAAAAAAATTGGCTTCCTTTTGAATATTACTTTTTAAGAAATTAGATTGGAAAGTAGCTAAATGATTAGCTAAATCAAAATATATATGATACTTTTCTTGAGCAATTTCAATTAATCGGTTTTCTTCTTTCGATAAAGAATGAATATTTGGAAACATTTGTAATCCTCATTTCTTTTATGTATTTAGTGCAATTGTAATTATACACCAATTATTGAGAGGAGGTGAAAATTGAATGCCAAGAGAATTAACCAACGTGGATATCACGCATATAAGTTATGTTGATAAGGGCGCGAACCAAAAACGGTTCTTCCTTACTAAATCCGCTAAGAAGCCAGATTTCCAGAAGCAAGTCAGGCTGATTGCAAAGGCAGAAGACGCGAATAAGCTTGTATATGGTGTGGTGTATGAGCCAGGAGCAGAAGATACACATGGTGATATGATGACCGCAGCTGAGATTGAAAAAGCTGTTCATGGATTCATGAGCAACCTGGCAATTGCGAAAGGTGCTGTCATGGATACGCAGCATGATTTTGATCCTGGTGTGGGTGATGTCGTTGAGTGTTACATTGCCCCTGTAGATTTTGAATTGGGTGACGAGACGATCCTTAAAGGGTCGTGGGTACTCGTTACGAAAGCAAGTGATGAGATTTGGGAACAAATTCAGAGCGGTGAAATTACCGGATATTCGATGGCCGGGACCGCAGAAGCAATTGAAAAGCAAGATCAGGAGCCTGTGGCCAAGTCGGATGACGAAGCTATGGGCTTTTTTCGTACCATGAAAGCATTCTTCACGGGTGGAAGCACTGAGAAGATCGCTAAAGGCGAAGTGGCTGAAAAATACGAACGTGATCGTCGACGTCGTGAATTTTGGGCGGCACAGGATGCGCTCAATAGTGTCATCTTCAATTGGGACGATTGGAACAGTGAGGTAGAACGCGATCCTGAAACGATCCGCGAAGCACTCCAAGACTTCATTACAATTGCCCAAGAAGTGTTGATCCAAGAGGATATTGCAAAAGCCATTGGTAAATCACCTGAAAGCATTGTTAAGGCAGGCAAGAAGATTTCCGACGGTAACATGAAGCATATCGATGATGCCATTGCTGCACTAACCGACTTGAAAAACAAAACAGTTCCTGCAGATGACGAGCAGGACGATGAGGGGGACGAAGAAGTGAAGAAAGAAGACATTGCGCAGATCGTGAAGAGCGCACTTGCTCCGGTTACTGATCGTTTGGACAAGTTAGAGAAGGGTGAAGGTGACAATCCGGAAGGGACTACACCGGAGACTGAAGGCGGTATTGCGGATCAATTGAAGGACGTTCTTAAGGAAGCTTTAGCGCCGATTGAATCCCGGTTGGCAACTGTGGAGAAAGCTCGTGGTATTTCCCGTCAAGAAGAAGCTGGCGGACAGCAGGAAGTTACGAAATCGGCTGGCCCCTCTTACATGGCTCATTTTAACAACTAATAGTAATAACTAATCGAGAGGATGAATCAATTGGATAATCAAACAATTATCAGCAAAGACAAAGGGCTTGCTTCAATCCGCAAGTCGGTTAACATTACGATGCCACGAAACGATGCGCAAGCGTTCTTGGTCGATACCGTTGGAAAAGCAACTACATTGGCAAAACTTGCTCCATTCTATCGCAATACCCCAGCGGGGCAAATTGATACGTTGGGCGTGAAAAAACGCCGTATTCGCCAACACACTGGCGATGAGAGTCCTACGGGAGTCGGTGGTATCACTAACGGTAAGATTGATTACGCAGTGAAGAAAGTTTTTTGGGATGAATGGATCGCGGATGATGACGTTTGGTACAACGATAATGCTCGTGACGAAGATATTGAGAGCAAGGTAATTGACCTTGTGCAAACGCAATTCGGTATCGACCTCCAAGATCTGATGTTTAACGGCGATACAACGGCGAAACTGGCTGACGGTACAACCGCTGACCCGTTTTTGTCCATCTTGGACGGCTTCGTCAAAAAAATGAAGACATCTGATTTCAAAACAGAATTGGGAGCTGCCGAACCTACCATTGATGATTTCATCAACCACGCTCTGGTTCTTGACGAAAAGTACTTGAACTTCCCTGATATGACATGGTTCATGAGTAGACGCCTTTATCAAAAAATTGTGGCTCTAATCACAAAACGGCCTACGAACCTGGGGGATACAACATTGGTTAACGGTAAGCTGACTGAAATCGGTGGCTTCCCGATTGAAGTGGTAGAAAACTTGGGCAGCGGCTTTGCAGCACTAACCCCAATGAGCAACCTGAAGCCTGTGTTTACACGCGAATTGCGTTATAAACGTACCGCTGAGGGTGCTGTTGCTGCTGTGAAAGACTCTACTTATCACATCTTGTTTGCCTACGCTGATGCAGTTGTCCGAGAAATCGATGCGGTTGGTTGGATGTCTGGTGACAAGCTGTAATATCCCACACTTTAAACAGGAGGTGCATCAAAAGATGCCGTATTTGAAATATAACAAACAGAAGGGCGCGCTTCACATTGGTGGAGGGCGCTTTTTTTATCCCAATGAGCCGATCGAGGTTAGCGAGGATGAAGCTGAAGCGTTGTTGAAAAGACATTCGGATCTGGAGGAAGTCAGGGCAGATGATAAGATTACTCCTGCAGCCGGTACCGATGTAACCAAGAAATACACTAAAACGCAGCTTAAAAAGCTGACGGAAGATGAACAACTTTCCCTCCTGGTAGAATTGGGTGGTAACCCGGAAGATTCGAATTCGGAGGACGAGCTGATTGAGCAAATCCTGAAGCTTCAGGGGTAAAGAATATGCTTCTAATCACACCGCAAGAAATCATTGATTACACGGTGTTCAAGAAGGTCAAGGCGAGAGCCCCACAGTTGCTGCAGATGGACATTTTGCAGGCGGAGACGGAAGTATTTGAAGAGGTCGGTCACGATTTTAGTGATTCGACCCTTTACCCTGTTCTGCCACCTGCAGCACGCTTAGCTTTGGTCCAGCTGGCGCAATACTATGCCTTGATTAATGGGGATGAGTCAATTGCCAAAGGTATCAAGTCCGAAAACATCGGCGGTTATTCATACACCTTGGATAACGGCCAGATTATCAGTAAGGCGTCTATCCTGGCCATGTTGCGTAAATTCAAAGCGCAGCCGGTGCAGGGTAACGTCAATATGAGGATGCGATTGTTATGAGCTACGAGGATTTGTTGGTTGATCGATGCGATATCTACCATATGCAGTCAAGCGCAGGACCTGGCCGTTTCGGCGTGCCGGGTGCGCTTGAACTTAAATATGGATTGGTACCAGACACGGCTGATGTGCCGTGTTGGTTCGTGGAGAAAGGCCAAACTATCAACCAGGCTGAACCAAATAACGAGATCCTACATTCCTTTCTTGTCCATTTTCTCCCGGATGTTGATATCAGGGTAAATGACAAGGTGGTATGGAACGGGGTTGAACTGACGCTGCAGGTGACGCGGGATCTCCGGGGGCATCATTGGGAAGTCACAGCAACCAGGAGGGGAAACCTATGAGCAGGAACCGTGCAGAGATCCGCGGGTTGGACGAATTGATTAGCGGTTTGGATCGGGCAGCCAATGGTGGATTACGACAAGAATATGCTGTTTGGTTGGATGCCATGGGTTTCGAATTTTTGGAGCTCATCCAGGATGAAATTATCCGGACGAAGACGGTAGACACTCGGCGGCTGCTTAACAGTTTTGACAGGGGCGATGGTGATAACGTTTGGTCAATGTCTAATGGGGGGTTGCGGCTTGAGGTCGGTACCAATCTGGAATATGCCCAATTCGTTAATGACGGCCATTGGACGACAAAAGAGGGTGTGCAACAGCGTTGGGTTCCTGGCCGTTGGCACGGTGAACGGTTTGATTATGATCCCGGAGCAAGCACGGGCATGATGCTCAGACGCCAGTGGATTGAGGGTACACATTATTGGGACACGGCGCTGATGATCTTTGAGCGCTTATTTGAGCGATCCCTGGAACGTCGTCTGCAGGAATGGCTGGATGCTTTGCCGAGTGGCCGACGTGCCAATAGGCGAGGGGGACGACGCCGGTGAATAGTGACGTAGGATCGATCATGGCGGCTTGCTTTCGGGTACATCCCGTTCAAGTTTACACCGATCGAATGCCGCAGGATTTTGTTGTGCCGTCTCTTTATTTCCCGCAGCCGATTACAACGGACGCGCCCAGCTCTATCAGTTCGTACCGATTGGATTGTTCTTTGGCAGTTAAGGTATTCGCCAAAACGGACGAGCAAGCAGCTGATGAGGCTGAACAAATCGCTCAGACAATCAGACAATCCCGTATGGCCATTCCCATCATCGATGAGGATGGCCGTAACATGGGCAAATACATGCGACTCCGAAAAATGGACTCTCGCACTATAGATGAAGGCGTGGCACAGCTCACTTTTGCGTGGACTTCCCGGTATCAGTACAACCGGGTGGATTACGACAAGATGGGCTCTTTAATCTTGAATCAGAGGTGAAATCATGAGTGATGTAAAAGAAGCACGGGCAACGAAAGCTGCAAAGACTGTACCTTCAGACCAGCGTTTCAGCAAGGAACAGTTCTTGCAGTCGACCATGTACAGTAATGCAGAAAAGGACGTGTTCGTGGCCTTGCTGCAGGACGGTCAAACGTATACGCATGAAGAAGTACAACGGCAAATGAATGCATTTAAATCAAGGGAGGTGCGCTAATCATGGCCGGAGGAATTTGGACAAGACAAAATAAAGTGCGCCCAGGCGTATATATCAATTTCGAATCTGTTGGAACTGCAACAACTGCCCTCGGAGAACGCGGAACAGTCACAATGGCTGTTCCGCTTAGCTGGGGGCCGAGCAAGCAACTAGTGAAAGTGGAAGCTGGAGCTGATCCGTTCGATACACTGGGTTACGACATAACGACAGCAGAAATGTTACCCGTTCGTGAGGCACTGAAGCGAGCGCAAAAACTGTTGCTATATCGCTTGAATACAGGTATCAAAGCAACCGCCACAAGCGGGAACTTGACTGTAACTGCCCTATATGGCGGCGTGCGTGGTAATGACATCACTGTGGTTATTCAAGCCAATATTGACGATCCATCTAAATTCGACGTCCATACTTTGCTGGCAGGAGCGGAGCGAGATAAACAAACCGTAGCTGACATTGACGGACTGATCGGAAACGCGTGGGTGAAATTTGCTTCGACGGGAACTGACAAAGAGTTTGCTGCTTCCGCGGGTGTGCCGCTTACTGGCGGCTCAGATGGAACGGTGACCAATGCTGATCACACCGGATACTTGGAGCTGCTTGAAGTGACTGACTTCAATACTGTGGGTCTGATGTCGGATGATATGACCCTCAAAGCGCTATACAATGCCTTTGTTAAACGGCAGCGGGAGAATGAAGGTAAGAAGATTCAACTGGTACTGCCGAACTATCCGACGGCGGATTACGAGGGTGTCATCAGTGTCAAGAACGGCGTGGTGCTTTCCGATCAGACAGTTATTGACCGAATCAAGGCGGTTGCTTGGGTCGCAGGCGCAACTGCAGGTGCCCCGGTGAATGAGTCTTTGACGTATTCGGTGTACGAAGACGCTGTAGATGTGGATATCAAATACACGAATACACAGATTGAGGATGCGCTGTTGGCCGGGGAATTTGTATTTGTTGCAAGCAAAGGGCGCGCCATCGTAGAACAGGACATTAACACGTTCCGTAGCTATACGATGACTAAAGGTCGGGAACGCTCCAAGAACCGCGTTATCCGGGTGTTGGATGGCCTGGCTAACGACTCCAAAGAAACCTTTGATCAATACTACATTGGTAAAGTTGGTAATTCAGCAGATGGCCGTAACTTGCTACGGTCTGCGCTCACTAATATCGCAAACACCTATCAAGGATTCGGCGCTATCCAAAATTTCAATAGTCAAACGGACATTACCGTTCTTGCTGGTGAAGCAACTGATGCGGTGTATGTCGAAATGGATATCCAGCCGGTGGATGCAATCGAGAAAATTTACATGAGAGTGAAGGTGAAGTAATCCATGGCCTTTTTAAAAGCTCAAGATACTATATCGGGTCAAGAAGGGCGGGCGTACGCAACCATTGACGGCCAATCAGAAGAAATGTTTTACGTTAAATCTTTGGAAGCATCCATTGAGAAGCAAAAGGCCGAGGTAAAGACGTTGGGCCGCCGAGGTGTGCAACATAAAGCGACGGGCTGGTCCGGTTCTGGATCGATGACGATCTTTTATACCACATCTCGTTATCGTGAGTTGATGATGAAATACATCAAAGATGGCGTGGATACGTATTTTGACATCCAAATTGTCAATGACGACCCGACATCTTCCATCGGACAACAAACCGTTGTTCTCAAAGGAGTCAACTTAGACAGTGTGGTCATGGCGAAAGTCGATACCGAGTCAGATGCATTGGATGAGGAAATTAGTTTTACATTTGATGATGTGGATTTGCCGGATATTTTTAGTGCGCCGACATTGGGATAACAAACTTATAATAGAAGAGGAGCAAACAATACATGAGTAAGAATATGGCGTTTTTCATGAAAGGCAAGGCTGCTGAGGTTAAGGAAGAGGAAGTCATCATCACTCAACGGTACAAGGACGACGAAGGCAAGCCGATCCCATTTATTATGAAGGCATTGAACACAACCAGGATTGATGAGCTGGAATCTGAGTGCACTAAACCGGAAATCAAGAAAGGCAAGAAGGTTGGTGAAAAGCTTGATGGCAAACGGTTATCCCTCCGGATTGCCATTGAGTCGACGGTGTATCCAAACTTTAGGGATGCCGAATTGCTCAAGTCATATGGCCTGACCGATCCAGTTGATTTGGCTAAGGCTGTCCTTTCCGTTGGTGGTGAATACATGGAGTGGATGCAAGAAGCGAACCGGATCAACGGTTTTGACGAATCGGAAGATGAGCTGAACGAAGACGTAAAAAACTAATCAAGTCCGGTGATCGGGATGCCGTATACGCCCACTATGCCTTGCATAAGCTTCATATCTTGCCGCAGGATCTATGGGGGATGGACCCGTACCATCGGGCTTTTATTTACGGCTCAATCGATCAGTATCTTACTGATCAAGAACGAGAAAATAAGAAACGTAAGTAGGGGGCCAAAATGGCCCCTTTTTTGCGTAGGAAGGAAGATGTTAATGGCAACGTTAACCGCCATGTTTGACATCCGAGATCGTATAAGTAATCGCGTTAGGCAAATGAGCGGAAATTTTCAACGACTGAGGGATACTGTAAACCAAGTGCAGCGGCGGGTTGAATCGTTGTCGCGTACCAGGGCGATTATCCAAACTAGACTTCGTGATAATGCAACACGGGGGCTAAATCGGATCAGGGATCTGCAAAACTATTTGAATCGGCGTGCCACGGTTATTCGGACAGCTGTTCGAGATCGGGCCAGTCGAGGTTTAGCACGACTGAGACGCTTGGCTGATGATATTCGTCGCAGACCAGTAACGGTTGCAGCTCGTGTAAGAGACTGGGCTACCAGGGCTCTTAACGATTTAGCCGCACGAGTACCGCGTATAAGTCGCCTGGTTGCTGTAATCAGTACACGATTGCGTGACGATGCATCAGCTGGATTGGTTCGGATCAGGGCGACCATGGCTTATCTCAGATGGCGCCGAGCTGTATTAAGGACACATTTGAGAGATATGGCGACTAGAGGACTTGTACGCATACGCCGTTTGGGGGATGCCTTACATCGTAGAGCTGTAGTAATTGGGACTAAACTTAGGGATATAGCCAGTCGAGGATTGACCCGCTTACAATCCATGGCTACAGCGCTTAGTGGATACACAGCTACAGTCAGGACTAGACTGCGTGATGTGGCGATGCGAGGATTAACTCGATTGCGTTCGTTGGCCCGTAACCTTGGGCGTATGAGAGTTACGATACAAACACGAGTTCGGGACATGGCTATCCGAGGATTAAATAAAGTACGTGCGTTGGCTCGTCGAGTGGGGGCTGTAACGGCAACTGTAGTGGTCAAGGTCAAAGACTTGGCTACTCGTGCCATAGCACGGATTGAGAGCAGTTTGGCTAGGTTGCAAAACAAATTCTTGGGCATCGGGGCTGCACTAGGTGGTACGGCCATTCTGGCACAAAGTGCAAACGCATTTGAGACCGACGCACGGGCATCAGCAATCAGCGGTATTAGCCAACCACAAGTTACAACCATGACCGATCAAATCTATTATGGCGAAAATATCGGCACTGAACGTTCCGGCGTCGCTCAATCTCTTGTTGATTTCGCTCAGCAAACTAACCTGCAGGGCAAGGCGCTTCAAGAAGCCGCCCGAACATCAGCCATGTTTGCGCAGTTGTATGGTAAAGACATACCTGAGGTGGACCGTGCCTTTGCCGCAGCTTATAAAAACCAACTGGGTAGTATGAGTGAGATTGGCGATGTGTCTGCCTATGTCATTAAAAACGCAGGGGATCAGTACGATGATTACCTGGATACGATCAATGAGTACAGTTCTACCTTCAAGGATTTGCAGCTCAACATGGGTCAGGTCGGGTCTGCATTCGTTGCAGCCGTTCAAGCTGGTGGTCGGAATTTTGATGAACCTGCCGATATGTTCCGTGAATTTAATATCAGACGTAATGAGCTTACAGACAACCAGATTACAGCAATGGCTAAAGTATTGGGCAAGTCCCGTACCAGGGAACTTTACAAGTCTATGGATGCGGGAACGTTATCCGGTGAAAAAGTTATGTTTGAATTTGCTACAGCCTTGTCCAAAATACCCAGCGAAGCCCAACGTGCCTTGTATGCTACGGAACTACTCGGCACCAAGTATGAAGACATCAAGGAGCCGGTTTTGGCAGCAGCGCGTGCTATCAATGAGCCAATCGAAGCCAGCAAAGAACTGGAGAAACAATTCACATCGATGCGGGAAAACAATCCCATGACACCTATCAACGATGCAAGTCGTACCCTCGCTAAGACACTTAAGACTATAGGGCAATCAGTGATAACCGCAGTTACTCCAGCGTTCATTGAGCTTAACAAATGGGCATCCTCACCCGAAGGACAAAAATCGATAGCCAAGTTTACCGAGAGTGTAGCTGAACTGTCGGGCGAACTTGCCAATGGGTTGTCCAAAGGCATCCAATGGGTGATTGAAAACTGGGACACTTTACTGCCCATCCTGAAGGTTGTAGGTGCAGCATTTTTAGGTGTCTATGGTGCTGCGAAAGGATATCAGGCTGTAAAAGTCGCGACTCCTGTGTTCAAAGGATTGTGGAAGGTGCTCAAGGTCGTATGGAGTGTATTGAAATGGGTAGGAAGTGCACTACTTTGGTTGGGTAGAGGATTTGTAACGGTCCTCAAATGGGCTAAACCATTTTTACCTTGGATCGGTAGAGTGATTGGTGGGTTGGTGCGATTTTTGCCCGTGATTGGATGGGTTGTAACTGCGCTTACTGTGCTCTGGGAGGCCTGGAAAAATTGGGATACGATAAAAAGCGTTGTGGCAGGTGCCTTTGAAGGAGCCAAAGACATTGTTGCACGTGGTGTTAACTGGATCATAGAACGAATTAACTGGATGATTAATCAACTAAATAAACTTAGTATACCAATGCCAGAAATTTTAGGCGGTGGATCTGTTGGTTTTGACATACCAGAAATTGGACTAATTGAGACTCAAGGAATGCGCGACACAAATAAGACAGTTTCCCAAGTTGCTCACGAATCAGGGTTACCCAATCTCGTTGAAGCGTACACCAAAAACAAATTTGCAAAGGGAATATCCGATGTTCCTTTTGATAATTTTCCTGCTACCTTGCACAAAGGTGAAACCGTTCTTCCACGCGAAGAAGCTGATCTGATCCGTGGAATGGCAGCATCCGGAGGAAGTCAAACTGCTTCAACTACAGCAGCGCCAATCAGCATTAATATTACAGGTGATAACCACTACTCCAACGACATGGATGCTAATAAGGTGGTTCGTGTCATCAAAAAGGCATTGCAAGAAGAATTGAATCTTGGACCTCAGGGGGTGCAATTCGTATGAGTCGTGAAGTCTGGCTATCATGGAACAACAACGCTGAGCGGTTGCGCCTGCCGGTCAATCCGCCGGATATCACAATCGGTAACGCCAGCCAAACGACAACAGTGGACGTGGCCGGGATTGGTGAGGTGGCCATAATTAATGATCCGGTTCTCAAGACGTTTGAATTCAGCAGCTTCTTTCCCGCTACTTGGGGGCCGTATTGCGAATATGAAGATATACCTGTCCCTAAACAGGCGGCAGCTACCATAAGCAAGTGGAAGGAGTCAGGAAAGCCGATTCGCTTTCTTGTCTCCGGTACTGCTTGGAACTTTGCTGTCACCATTGAAGATTTTGTATATCGAGAAGAAGGCGGCGATGTCGAAACGATCTATTACGACCTTTCATTGCGAGAATACAAATTCGTGACTGTCCGGAAGTTGGATACCTCCAAAAAGGCCAGTAATGGAAGCGCGAAGGTTACCACGAGCAGCACGGCGGCACGACCCAGTACAAAGACGACACCAGCCAATTACACAGTGAAGCCTGGCGATAGCTTATGGAAGATCGCGCAAGCAAACGGAACAACCTGGCAGAAGCTTGCCGAGTTAAACAAAATCAAAGCGCCGTACTCTATTAAGCCAGGGCAGGGGCTGAAGTTGAAATGATGGAACTGTTTGTTGTTCGAAGCGACGGGACGTATGAACTGCCAGTGCAAGATGCGGAATGGTCTGGCCAAAAGTTGAGAGCCCCCCGAACTCTTTCCGCGAATATCCTATCTACGACGCGTGGAATGCATCGCAAGCAGCCAGTGGATGTGGGGGATCAGCTATTATTCAAGTGGAAGGGTGAGGAGCTTTTCCGTGGAACGATCTTTTCAAAGGAAAGGACCAAGAGTGGCAGCCTTGCTTTAACGGCTTATGACGATCTGGTGTATCTGACCAAAAGTGAAGACAAATACGTATTTACCGGGAAAACGCTGGGTGAGATAGTCCGGCGTATTTGTGGTGACTTCGGTATCCCGATAGGGAAGATTGCAGACACACCGCATAAGCTTACCCGCATCTTGCAGGGAACGCTATTTGATATGATCTTGACGGCCATCTCCCTGACCTACAAGCATACTCGTGTTAAATACTACTTGTATTCCGACAAGGGCAAATTGCACCTGACTAAGCGCGTGGATCTGGCTCGTAAATGGGTGATCGAGGACGGCGTTAACCTGGTGGATTATTCATTCGCGCAATCGATAGAAGACACCTATACCCAAGTTAAATTGACGTCTACAACCAATACGACCATTGAAACCAAGGTCAAAAAGGGTAAAAAGGAAACGGTCCAAAAGAAAAAGGTCAGTGCCACTCACATTGCGAAGGTGGATAACTCTACAACCAAAAAGCGGTTCGGTACTCTTCAATATTATGAAGAGGTCAGCGATGAGTTAAACAAAGCGCAACTGATGCAGCGCGCAACGTCCATGATGATGGAAAAAGGCAAGATAGGCGAGACGTTTTCCATCGATTCGCTGGGTATTGCTCCTGTTATATCTGGATCTGCAGTATATGTAATAGCGAAAGAGCTCGGCGTAAGCCGGGCCTTTTATGTTGATGAGGATAACCATTCCTTTAATGGCAATGAACATTTGATGTCAGTCACTTTGACCAAGACCGATGACCTACCGGATATCGACGTGACTGTTGAACCAGAGGAAAGCGATTCTGATAAAGACAAGGACAAATCCAAGAAGAAAGACAGCAAGAAAAAGAGCAAGGAAGATGAGGACAAAGAGTTTGCAGAACAACTTCGCAAGGAGATATTGGGGTGATTTACGATGTTGGACATTATCAAACAGGCCGCTGTGGCTGCTGTAGCCGCTGCAGGTCCTGTTCAATTGCTTGAAGCCACTGTATTAACTCCGCCGCCTGGACTGAGTATCCAAATAGGGTTGGACACCAAGAATCCGATACCAGCCGAAATGCTGTCAGTGTCGGAACGTCTTACCTCCTATACTCGTGAGGTGGAAATAGAAGGTGATTTTGAAATGGAAGGTACGATTCAAACCGATGAGTATTCAGGGAATGGAAAAATAACGGGTTCGGGTATTTGTTCGGGAACGGTTACGTTCCTTGATGAGCTGAAAGCAGGAGACAAAGTGCTGGTTATGAGTGTACAAGGTGGTCAGTCTTTCGTCATCTCAGAAAGGCTGGTGAAGTATGGCGCTGACTCCTGATTTAAATATACAAGTCCCGGATCTCTTCAGCTCAGATATCCAGCCGACACGGACTTATTCGTTTGATCCGGTCACTGGTGAGATTGGTCGTGTTATAGATGGGCTTCCGGCCATGAAGCAATTCATAATCAAGGCACTACGGACCATTCGCTTTGAACACGTCATATACCCGGAGAGTTACGGAACTGAATCGGACACGGTTGTCGGTCTGGCGACAAGTGCGGGTTTTGTAGCTTCGGAGTTGCCGCGAGTCATAACTGAGGCATTGATCTACGATGAGCGGATCAGAGAAGTTAAAGATTTCGATATTGAGCAGGAAGGCGACACCGCGACGGTCACATTCACCGTTATCACAAACGAAGGAAATCTGCGGCTAACGGAGGTGGTCGGTAGTGTATAACACGGAGGAATACGAATATGAAGCCATCTTGCAACGGATGCTGGACCGGGTACCGGAAGATGTAGACAAGCGGCCTGGAAGTATTATTTATGATTCTTTAGCACCTGCAGCAGCTGAATTCGCTCAGATGTACATCAATTTATCTGCCGGTGACGATTTATACAATGTCGATACAGCAACAGGTGATTATCTTACGGAAGGCGCAGCCGAATGGGGTGTCAACCGGAAGGAAGCAACGTTTGCAGTGCGAAAAGGTACGTTCTTGGATGCCAATGGAGCAGGGATTGATGTAGCGATCGGCAGTCGCTTTTTTATTGAGGATTTGAACTATGCAGTTACCGAAAGAGTTTCACAAGGCGTGTACAAAGTGACTTCTGAAACTGCAGGAGTTTTGGGAAACGCCCCATTTGGATCGATGTTACCTGTGGAGTACATCAACGATTTAGCAACGGCAACTCTCAGCGACATTCTGGTACCTGGGGAAGACGAAGAAACGGACGATCAGCTGCGTGAGCGGTTTTTTGTTGAAATAAATGAACAACCCTTTGGCGGGAATGTTGCTGACTACCGGCAGATGATGAGAGCGTTGGAGGGGGTGGGGGCTGTGCGGATTACTCCTGTTTGGCAGGGCGGCGGGTCGGTGAAAGCAACCATTATGGCAACGGGGCATGTACCACCTTCGGCCGCGCTGATCAATCAGTTGCAGGAGCAGGTGGACCCTGTACTGTTTGGAGGACAGGGTCTCGGTTTAGCTCCAATTGGCCACACCGTTACATTGAATGGAGTTGACTGGATCACAATCAACATCACTACCACGCTGACGTTGGGGGATACAAGCGTTGGACAAGTGCAACAGGACATCGAAGACGTGATTGATGCATATTTGTTGGCTCTTAGATCAACGTGGGAAGAGGATGCCCCGCTTGTTATACGTGTCGCACCTCTTGAATCACGCATATTGACCGTTTCAGGCGTTGTAGACGTGATTGGTACACAGCTAAACGGATCTACTGCCAATATCACTCTGACGGTTGATCAGGTGCCGCAACGAGGGACGGTGACGCTTAATGAGTAGACTCATGGAGTATCTGCCGCCGTATTATGTGGACAGCAAGCAGATGACTTCATTACTGATGGCACAGGAAATGGAGCTGGACAATATTGCTGCTGGGATCTTGCGACAGCGTAATGACATGTTCATCATGACGGCCAGTTCGCAGGCGATCAGACGCCGCGAAAAAATGCTGCGTATCCAGGCTGATCCTTCGAAGGAGTCTTTGGATTTCCGGCGCCGGCGTATCATCAATCGACAATCCACCAAGCCCCCATTCACACAACGTTGGCTACAATCGCAACTGGATCGTTTACTTGGTCCGGGATTGGCGGTGGTAACGGTGAATGCGGCAGAGTTTTTGCTATTGGTAACGACAAACATTGAAAATGCCAACCTGTTTAAAGAAGTGCAGCATACCATCCAAACCGTCAAGCCTGCTAACATGGTGTATCAGCAAAATACGTCTCTGCGGCACAAGATAGGCATTAAACATACGACCGTCAGAAGGGATGTATCCTGGAATTACAAGCTTGACGGCAGTTGGAAACTTGGCGAGAAGTCGTTTGCGGATTTAGGGCCGGAGGTGACATTGTAATGGATCAAGAGATATTGAACGATCTGGCTGTACATCTAAATTCGCGAATAACGAAGGTGGTCCTGAATGGCGTGTACGAGATCACGGATTTTGTGGAAAAAGCGGTCACGGAATCAACAGTTGCAATCAACTTCTTGATTCCGGCTGCAGATGTATCTATGGTTACATTGATTGAATTAAAAGGCCCAAATATCCGAGTCAGTTCAAAAGCTGTAAACGTCCCAAACCAGTCGGATACGCTCATGCTCGAAACTTTTGAAATAGAAGAGGTGACAGATTAATGGCAAGGACGAATTGGACAGTTAAGGATTCTGTTTTGCCGAGTGATATGAACGCGATCGGAGAGGAAATTAATGAGCTGCAAGATGGATTCGTTAAGAAATCGATTGTCATTCCTGCTGGATCAGACCTTAATACCTACATGGAAGAGGGTGGTTACTACTGCCCAGCAAATGCCACTGTAGCAACATTACTTAATTCTCCGACAGCAGAGGCGTTTCATTTGACGGTTGAGCCACATGCTGGAGTGTTACAAACCTTGACCACTTTTCAGCCTGATAACATGGAAGTGTTCCAAAGAAACTACTATTTCGGCTGGGGGCCGTGGGAGAAAGTGCCTTCAAGAGACGAACTTGAAGAAATAAAGCAATCTGGTGATAATGCGAAACAGGAAGCAATCGACGCAGCGCTGGCAAATGACGAGGAAGTTATTTTGCCGCAGGCTAACGCGAATGCCCAGGGATATGCCAATGCAGCGGTATTGCCTATTATCAATGCTGAAAACTCAAACGGAATACTAAACTCAGCAGCGAACCAAGGTTTGACTAGCTGGAAGAATATCGGAACAGTGTTGTGGGATACCAGCTGGATCACCCCTAATAACAGGGGTTTCAACTATTTCGCCGTGACCGCAGCGGTGCCCATTAACGCTAATGCAACACTGGAAGCGGTGGATCAAGTATTGGTGAGTTCCGGCCCTTACAATCTACAAGCTGTTTTTAATACATCGGGCATGGGGGCGACAGGGCAACTGAAGGTTGAAATCATAAACACATCAAGTGGGCTTCAGATTGGTACACTTGAGGCTAATCCGAATACGACATGGCACCGTAAATCTACGACAATAACGATCCCGGCCGGGGTTTTATCTGTTAAAATTCGATTGGTTGTTTTTGGTGGTTCAACCGGGGTGGGGGCGACGGTCAAGGGGGTTACAAGAATTAAATTTTCCGCTGGTGCGGGTGATGTGCCTTACACCGACGAATCTGATAGCCTTTCGGTGTTGCAGTACGCAAATAAAATGAGATCATGGGGGGCGTTATAGGTGGCAACAACTTTTAAAAGGCTAGGTGCCGGAAATCTCGCCACCGCAAACGATATAGTCACGGCCTACACCGTTCCATTGCTTTGTAAAGCTATAATTAAGTCGTTCATAATTTCAAACGGGTCTGCATCTACCGTTTCGGTTACTGTTCGTTTCGCTAGTACGGCGATCATGTATACTTACGTCATGAAACCGAACGACACAATACTTGTCCCTGCGATGGATCAACTGTTAATCGCTCAAAGTTCAATAACTATATCCGCTAACGCAGGCAATTCGATAAGTTATTATATTTCAGGTATCGAAGCACTGGTAACCGATCCTGAATATTCATATGTAGTTAGGTTGGGACTTGGCACTATACCTGTATCATCGGGCACTATCGTTAACGCAAATTCTTCAATAGATAGGATAGTTAAAGGGATTGTCCTTTGTAATACGTACGCTTCAGATGCAAAGGTTTCGATAGAGGTTTTTGGGCGGAGCATATTGCAAGCAATCACGGTGAAAACACTCGAAACCATACTCGTGCCCACCAGCGACTTGTTTATTCCGTCCACGGAATATATGACCGCTTCCGCCAGCAGTGGCGGAGTCCACTACTACATCACAGGCAAGGAGTTGTGACGACATGCCCAGGTTAGACAAATTCTCGTTGTCTAATTTTTCGATAGACGGGGGTAAGAGCGGCGTTGAAAGTGGTTATTTTGCCCCTTATGCCAATAACGCAGGACTTACTTGGACAGGCGGAGCTAACAACATGGCACCCACCTTCGATATCGCCACCATACCAGCAGGGACAAGGGTTTTAAACATCGCACCGATGGGCACCACGGCAAGGATGACAATAAGGTATAGCACTGGCGGGAATGTTCAGATGTATCTTGCGCTTGCGGATGCAAATGGTGTTATCTGGCGTTTAATGCAAGCTGGTGCCGGGCCGGGTAATGACTGGTTAAGCTTCATGCAAGTTAGTATAAAAATAGACATGGGTGCCGCTTACTCTACGTACGTCATTGACACGAGACAGGTAGGAGAAACGGTTCAATGGCTTGCTACCTCATCCGTTACAAGGCCGTCAAACTTTAATCCAGATGCTGGACCAATGAAACTTGGTGTAGGAATTACGGGTAATACAGGAACAGCAACGGGAACGTTATACATGCAATATTTTTGGATCGTCACGGGATAAAAGTCATATGAACATACAGAGAAATAGAGAACTGAGTCTTGGGGGAGGGGATGCCAACAATTGAATATGTAGACGTAGCACGTCCGAAAGCGGAGCGTGTTTTTTTTGTTGTGCCTGAAGTGGTCAGAGGATCTTATTTGAAAGAGATGGGGGATAGGAAATTGGAAAACATGGGGAAATGGGCTTTGGCCATGGGTAGCTGGTTAGTGTCTTATTTATTTGGGGGTTGGTCTGGAGTGTTGGGAGTACTGCTGGTGTTCGTGGTGCTTGATTATCTAACAGGTGTCGTAGCAGCCGGTTCTAATGGAGGATTGAAAAGTAAAATTGGCCTTATCGGGATTGCCCGTAAGGTCTTTATTTTTGCGATGGTTGCGGTTGGCCACTTGGTGGATGGCATCCTTGGTGATGGCCACTTATTCAGGGATACGGTGGCGTTTTTCTATATCGCAAATGAGCTGTTATCGATCACTGAAAATGGTGGGAAAATGGGTGCGCCTATCCCGTCTGTGATCAAGCAGGCAATTGAAGTCTTGAAGGGCAAAGGTGGCAACGACAACGATAAAGGAGCTGGTACAAATGTTTAAAGTATGGATCGACGCAGGGCACGGAGGTAAGGATCCAGGAGCAGTGGCAAACGGCATCCAGGAGAAAGATATTGTTCTGAAGGTGTCGCTTGGCATCAAGAACCGACTGGAAGAGGATTATGAGAACGTTCAGGTACTTCTATCGAGATCCACGGACGTATTCTTGGAACTGAAAGAACGGACAACGAAGGCTAACGCTGCTGGTGCTGACATCTTGGTATCCATTCATTGCAACGCTGGCGGTGGCAAGGGGGGCTTTGAGTCCTTCAGATATAAGTCTGCTTCGGAAAACAGCATTAAGCTGCAGGACATCCTACACAAGGCTATTATGGGCAAGCTTGGCGGAATAGATCGTGGAAAGAAGGCACAGAACTTACACATGGTTCGCGAATCCCAAATGCCGGCAGTTCTGACAGAAAACCTGTTTGTAGATGTGGTTGCTGACGCGGATCGGTTGAAGCAAGTGAGTGTGATTGATGTGATTATTGCAGGACACGTTCAGGGGATCGCTGCATACTTGGGACTAGTTCAAAAGACGAAGGAGGACAAGCCAGTGTTACTGAGGGATATCAATGTGCTCAGCAAATGGGCTGAAGTAACATGGAAAGAGGTAACCGAAAAGGGATACTTTGATGGCAGTCGACCGGGGTCAACAGTCACACGTGAGGAACTGGGGGCTGTCGTCAGTCGCTTGTTAAAGAAGATTGAATCATAAGGATAAATGTGGTAAAATAGTTGGAAATCCGATGGCATCGGTAAAAAGGGCACAGCTGGCATAACGCTGGCAGTGCCTTTTTTTGTTGTTCATAAATTTGTACGTGCTGATATAATATGGGTTATTATTTCCTTGAATAAGGTATAGTTCAATAATTTACCAAAAAAAGACTTCCCAAAAGAAGGAAAGCGTAGTAAGCTGATAGGAGATTAGAGAATTATTCCCTATTCTAAAAATTACACTACAGCAAAGGACGTGCTTTTACAGATGAAGAAAACAGGCCTCGCACTCTCTGCAATTCTGGCTGCATCCACATTAGTTGCAGGTATTTCCGCAGCTGATCCTGTAATTCAGGACACGACTTCTCCCGAATCAATCATTATTGACCTTAATAGTCAAGTAATTGATTGGGAAGTTAAAAAACTTACTCCAGAAGAATTTCTAGTGAAATATGCTGAAGCTACTGGGAAAAGTTACAGCGAAGTTCGTAAAGAGTTTCCAGAAAAAACTTCGAAATCAGCACGTGCAGCTGATGGAATAAATCAAACCTACGATACGGAGTATTCCGCAATTATTGATTTGGGTAATGGTGTAAAGGCAAAAGCTGGAGTACTTGTTCAGATTCATGAGGTTCAATTTGGTGGATCTGTAGGTAGAGTGTTCAAAAAAGTGTATTCAGAAACAGGCTACTTGGCTCCTTACAGTGGTGGAACTTTCACTGTTGTTAAAAACTATGTTCAAGCCACATTGCAATCAGAAACTAGATTACAAGTAAGCTATAGTGGATATGCAGAGACTGCAGTCACTAATGAAATATCGTCAGGTTTGAACTTAGGTATAGATAAATTAGTCCAAGCAGGTTGGAGTGTATCTTCTACTAGCGGAAAAACAACCTACTATCGAACGCAATTTAATGGAAGTGGATTTGTTTCCCCTAAATAAAATATGATGCTCACTGTTTTTAGCTGTGAGCATTCAAAAAAGACACTGCTGGCGTAATGCCGGCAGTGTCTTTTTTGTTTACATATATAGAGCTTTATAGTAAAAAACACTCAGCTTGCATTCAGCAGCTGAGTGTTTTTTAGTTTTAAACGGTTCTTTATCTAAGACGGTTCTTTATCTAATCCTTTTTTTTAAAATTGAGAGGAATTACATTGGACTCAAGATTTTGAATTAAATAACCAACTTCAAGATTTGCCAATATTTCAATTTCTTCTCTGGGAAGGCTTAATTCACTCAGGAAATCCTGTTTGGTACGTACTCCGTGTTCAATTATAGCTTTGATAGCCTGATTCAATACGGAAGGTTCTTCAAATGTAAGTACATCGTCCAAAGGCTCAGAAGACAATTGATTGTTTTTAGCCAGTCGTTGTCTAAGATTAATGTGCTGAAATTCACTGAATATACCTAGAGATGTAGCGCGATAAGCCATAGCTTGTATGGAAACCTTCCAACGTTTTTTTAATGAAATGAAGTGCTCAATTGATGTTGAAACAACTTCCGTTCCAAAACTAGATGAAGGCAACAGAAAAGCACTGGCAAAACGGTTTGCTTCTTTTTCCATAAGTTTGTAATTAGTCTTATTGTTGAATTCTGTCATTTTTATGTTGGAGTGTAAAACCAAGTGACCTAACTCATGAGCAATGTCAAATCTGGATCTAGAAGCAGTTTTATCATTGCTTAATAAAATATACGGACGCTCACCTTGTTCCCAGATAGAACATGCATCAATTTTATAGGAGCTAAACGGGGACCTCGCAACTATAATTCCTGATTTTTCTAACAATAAAGTAACGTTGCTTATTGGGCCATTGCCTAAATTCCATGATTTTCTTACATAGTTAGCCATAAGATCGATTTCCTCAAAGTCTGTCTGAATGTAATTGTCTCGAGTGATAATTCGCGGGACAGACACTTTGGGGAAATCGAGGAAATTTTCAAGGTATTTATGAATTTCTTTAATCCAGCCAATCTTACGTGCGTGCACATTTTTAGATTTTTTTGTAGCCATTGCCATACTACGAAAGTAGACAACGCTCTCCGATGATTCCATAGGACTTTTATAAAAAAAAGTCACAGGTACTTCAAGGATGTTAGACATTTTTTCAATTGTGTCAAATGTTGGCTGCGCTTTGTTATTTTCGTATTTTGATACAGCCTGATGCGTTACTTTAAGGTTGTCAGCTAACTCGGTTAAAGTTAAACCTCTTGCTTCTCTTGCCTCAATAAGACGATCAGGAACAAACTTGGAAAAGCGGTTATTCGCTTCCAAGGCCCTCCACCTCTTTTACATAATTTCTAAATTCAATCAACGTCTCAGGAGTGATTGTTTCTTCTGGTGCCACTTGCGGGTTATCCGAGACAAGAACACGCGTTTCCTTCAAAAGGTCAATTCGCTCGTTCCATTGGTGGGGGAATCCAATGTTCACAAATTTTGGTTCAGATCCTCCACGACTGTAAGTAAGAAGTAAGTAACAGTCATCTGCATGGCTAGGAATGTTAGGGTCCATGTCAGAGAAATACATCTTTCCCTGGTTTAATAGCTGCAATTTATTCCTAAAATAAGCAGGACGAGCAACGTGGGTCCTTGCCTGCACTTGGCTAAAGCTGATTTTGATATTTTCAAAAGATAACACAATGAACTTGTAGCTTCGATTTCGATTGTATTCATATAAATATGAAAAAGGAAGGTTACCAAGATCAATTTGCTGTTTAAAGAGGTATCCGATTGCAATGTTTCTTAAATACCCTTCATGTTTTGCCCCAAGTTCCCAATTAAGCAGAGTGGTTTGTTGGATGGCTTCTCTTGTCAGTGAATAAGCCTTTTCCACGATTGTACAAATCTTCGATCTCACAAGAACAGGTAGTCTGCCTCGAATAACCTCTTTAGTATCAATATGCAAAATAATCGGCTCCATCCCAATACACTCCCTTGACAATTCATCGTTGCAACCATACTACTAAAAAAACGTGTTTTTTGCAACCGAAATAAAAAATATATATGAGGTTCCTGATTAAAATGTTTCTGAGCAAAAAGAGATGGCGACAAGTAGGCCGCCATCTCTTTTATTTAATCCCTAGAGCATCCTTCACCGAATTCTGCAAGAGCTGAGAGAAGTTCAAATCTGCATCCTTGCCTGCATCACGTAGCCATTGTGGTACGGTGCAGTTGACTGTCACAGATTTGTTCGCAGCAGCGTCACGATAGGGAGGTAGAAATACCTCAACAAATACAATTCTGTCACTCGGATCATTCATCTCAATAACATCAAGATCGGAAGGCGCGGGAATTGCCATATTATTTTGCTCCATCTCAAGTATACGATCAATCAGCATGTTTTTGGCGTCCTTAACCGCTGTTTGGATGTCAGGGGCAAGAACAGCTGTACCTGGCACATCAGGAAAGTACAAACCGACACCGCCGTCATCTGCTTTTTCAACCACGGCAGGATATATAAATGTGTTCACCAATTTATCAAACCTCCAAATAATTTATAGTTTTTACCGCAAAAAAAATGTCAGTACATTATTCAGCTTTTGGGCGGTTTTTGAATTATATAATTCAACTTTTAAGCAGTAATCAACCACGCTAGGATATATAAATGTGATTACCAATTTATCTCTCTCCTTTAAATTCATTTTATTTTACACCTGTCGTGTTATGTATAGATAACACGACGAACCGGTCTATGCCGGAGGCAAGCGATGGCTTTAGAGAAGGGAGGGGTTAAAAGATAACCCCTGATGTCTTCTCAATGCTTTTGAGTGTGCCAATTGGTATTGTCTGACCGCTGTTGTGGAAACTGATGTCAGCGTATCTTGTTGCATCATCTTTGTGTTTCCAACGGCCATGACTGCTACCACCGGTGTGTGAAGGGGATTTGATGAATCCTTCTTCTTTCAACCGTTTGAGCACTTCTCGAACCGTTCGCTGTTTCGGCATCGCTTACCTCCTCTCTATATTATAATTATAACACGTGTTATTATGCGTGTCAAATATTCATGCGTGCAATTATGCGTGTTTTCACTTTTGAATGGAATAAAAAAAAGAGCAGGACTGATAATCTCGCTGCTCTTTTTAGAATATTGAACGTCATAAACAAATAGATAATTTAATTATGAATATTGACTCATTGCGTCAAACCATTTAAATGTTATAATACTCAAAATGCAAATTATTAATAATTTCATCAAGGAGTGATTGTTATTTTAACAGAACAAGTTACGGATTCTACTCCAATACATATAGGAACTCCTATTACATTCTATATTCCCTATATCGAGTGGATTGCTATAATGATTTTAATAGTTCTTGGGATAGTTTTTATTTTTCGTATTGGACAGAGAGTTATTAAGCTACTGGATTTGATAATTATTGAAAAACAAAATCATAAGCTGTCTGTTAAAGATAAGAAAGATAAAAATTCTCTTAATTAGAATCAATTAATGAAACGAGCCCGGATTTTTCAAGGCTCGTTTTTTCTTTTAATAGATAGGGAATTAGGACGACAAAATATATATGACTAGTGTGTAATTCGACAAATTAATACACCAAACTATTAATTATTTGGGAGTTTTATACTATTTAATAAATTATAAATTTGGTTTATATTAGACTTAGTTACATATTTTTGGGAAAAGGAGATGGATTATTTGAAAAAAGCTATTCCATACGCGCTATTATTATCTCTGTCTGTTACTTCATTGTTTTCGGCAGCAAGTAGTGTATCTGCTGATGAGGTAAGTAATTTGCTAAAGGATGCTCCTAAGATCGAAGCAGCAAAGCAAATAAATAGTGAAGATCTAAAAGAGGTTGCTTCTGTTAATTCATTTGAAGAGGTTTTGGAACAATATGGTGATAGAATCAGAGAAATGACCCCAGAGGAAGCGGAAAAAGCAAAAGAAGTTGGTGTAATTGATGTTAAAACACCACAAGAGTTAGCAGCTTTGTTGGAGGAATCTGAGAATATTGAAGCTAAAATGAATTTGGAAGCAGAATTATTTGAGTGGAGAACTACAAATACTCCAAATGTAGCAAATGACATGACAATTATGGCAGCAGCAAGATCCTCTCATATTAAAGAGACTCTTTTAACTGATTGGGGTACAAATTTATTTAATACTTATGGTAGGCTTTTAGGTAGAACTCAAATCTACTATTGGTCTGATACTCTAAAAATTGATCAAACTACTATTACTTCATTTATGGATGGAACTGTATCTGGAAGAGAGTGGGTACCTGATACTCCAGTTATGGTAGCTCCTGCCGATTATTATAGATTAGTACAATACATTGGAACGCTAAAACAGTTTACAACTGTTAACGGGCAAAAATCATATACAACATTTACATCTATTGTAAAAAATGCTAGTGTTGCTCCGCCGGGGTATGTTGGACCAATCCCTGAATACTGAATAAAATTTAAAATACCCATTTAAATTAAAAATTAAATGGGTATTTTTTCTGTTGAATAACGAACATATATTCGCATATAATAAAAAAAGAAAACATACGTTCTGTTAATCGAAGGGATGAACATGCCAGTTAAATACTTGGGTTGGTTAGTGGAGATCATTTATGAGGACCAAAGCGGAAAAATCACGAAACGCCGTATCCAGGTCAAAAGCATCCGATCCGGAATGATCAAAGCTGATGATCTATTGTCGGGGCAGCCACGTACCTTCCGCGAATCAGGTTTACTGGCATGCTATCCGATCAGGACGACAGCACAGGGGGCTTAAACATGTTGACGGATCATGAACGGAAGGTACTGAGGATCTTATACAACTACAGTAGTGGGCGACGACGGCTGCCTACAATCCATGAATTGACTGTTAAAACGGGTAAGGGGGATAAAGTAGTTATGGCCGCCTTAGAGACCCTTATTACAACTGAATACATACACTGGGAGGATAAGTCTAACACGGCCAATATTGTGATCCTGGAAGGCTGGGAACGAGAGTTGGAAAAGCCTAAGCTTCCCAAGTTACCGATAACGGCGCTGCCAAACGATTTAAGCTATTGGACCCAATACTGAGGAGAGCGTACACTATGGCTAGCAAATTAACGGGTAACGGGATCATTGAAGGATCTCGCATTATTCTTCCGGAACATCGAGAAGCGTACGTACTGGCTATGAGTGAACAGGAGAGAAGGGGGAAGCCGGTTCTGGACGAACAGGAAGTACAGCTGATCGAGCAAGCGATTTTGGAATCGTACCAGGAATGCAGATCTATCACGTTGACCGTATTCAATCCGTTTGATGACGAGGAGTTGCGGGGCGTTGTCACATCGATCGATAAGCCAAACAGGAGAATCAAACTTGTACGGGGAGAAGAGGACTACAGTTGGCCAAGAATAGAGGAGATTATAAAAGCCAACATAAATTAAAAGCAGAAAGACTCTGTCATAATTGAACAGGGTCTTTCTGCTTTTAAAAGGTGCTTTATTTCGTGATGTGATTGAAACAAAAAATCACAAAAAAATCACGATCTCTGCGAATGCAGGCGAACGTGACCGAATGATTTCTTGAAATTCATTAAAAAGTATTGGTTAGATAAAGCTAAACGGTTACGTACGAACATGGGTGATAAACAAAAACATATGCCTAGTATATCACAAAGCCTTGGAAGCGGATGCGATTTTTTGTGCGGAATATGCGGGAGATCATTTGTACAATTAAGGGGATCATATTATAATAGAATTGGTTAAAAATCGCTCTAATACGTATTCAACCAAGTGGAGGCACATTTATTTTGAGCCAATCAAATCGAAATCGTCATCAATATCCGCGTGGACCGTTGGCATTGATGAGAGGGGTGTACAAATACACCATTCCGGAAACGCGGAAGGAATTGGATGGATGGCGTGCCCAGGCTGAGAAAATTCCGAATGAGGAATTGCGCAATCAGGCACTGGCCAGTCTCAGGGACAAGCAGTTCCACTGTGAAGGCGGGACCGTTTATGCTTTACCTGATTTGCCGAACAGGCACATTCTGATTCCACTGATCGTTTCATATCAGACTATTAGTGATTATTTGGACAATCTGTGTGATCGCAGTACATCGATGGACCCGAATGACTTTCGGCTTCTCCATCAATCAATGCTTGATGCGGTAGATCCCGAAGCAACCCCTGTCAATTATTACGCGCTCCGTGAGGAGCAGGATGATGGTGGATACCTAAGGAATCTGGTGACCTCATGTCAGGAGCTGACCCGTCAGCTGCCAGGCTATGCATCCGCCAAGCCTCAAATTCAGGATCTGGCAGGCCTATACACGGACCTGCAGGTATATAAGCACATCAAGCCGGAACTGAGAGAAACGGCATTGCTGGAATGGTGGTCGGAACATCGTCACCGCACACCTCAGTTCCGTTGGAACGAATTTGCCGCCGCTACCGGCTCTACGCTGGGCGTATTCATGCTGTTTCTGGCTGCGAGTGATGATCAGCTGACAGAGGAGCAGGCGGCTTCGATCCACACTGCCTATTTTCCTCATGTATGCGCATTGCACATTATGCTCGATTATTTAATCGATCAGGATGAAGATCGCATCGGAGGAGATCTCAACTTCTGCAATTATTATGAGAATGTGGAGACAATGCTGGACCGAATTGCTTTTATTGTGGAGATGGCCCGCAGTGATGTGCAGAAGATTCCGGGAAGTTCGTTCCACCGGATGATTATCGAAGGACTGCTTGCCATTTACCTGTCTGATCCCAAAGTCAGCGAACAACAGGAAGTTCGCGTCGTTTCCAAGCGTCTGATGAAGAATAGTCCGATGACAAGAGTATTTTTCTTTATCTTTAGCCGCTGGATTCGTAAGCATATGTAAGTCAGGCGTATTGTGGTGGGAGCCTGAAGTGAAACTAGAGGAGGAAGAAACATCATGACAGCAGTAAAGAAAATCGCAGTTTTAACGAGCGGTGGTGATTCACAAGGGATGAACGCGGCTGTTCGTGCGGTTGTTCGCAGCGGACTGTTTCACGGTCTCGAAGTGTACGGGGTTCAACGTGGATACCAGGGTCTTTTGAATAACGATATTTTCCCAATGGACTTGCGGAGTGTAGGGGATATCATCCAGCGTGGGGGAACGGTTCTGCAATCGGCACGCTGCAAGGAATTCTATACCGCTGAAGGTCAGCAAAAAGGTGCAGACATTCTGCGTGCACGCGGCATTGACGGGCTGGTTGTTATTGGTGGGGACGGTTCATACAACGGCGCCAACAAACTGAGCAAGCTGGGCATCAACACGATGGGTCTTCCGGGAACGATTGATAATGACGTTTCTTTCACCGATTACACGATCGGATTTGATACAGCAGTAAGCGTAGTAGTAGATGCAGTTAACAAATTGCGCGATACCATGTCTTCACACGAACGTTCTTCCATCGTTGAAGTAATGGGTCGTCACTGTGGCGATATCGCTTTACATGCAGGACTCGCATCGGGTGCAGAAACCATTCTTGTACCGGAAGTTCCGTTTGACATGGACGAAGTGGCAGATCGCATGAAAGCCAACTTTGCACATGGCAAACGCCACAGTATCATCATCGTTGCTGAAGGCGTGGGCAAAGGTGAGGATGTAGCAAAAGAACTGATGGAACGCTGCCCAACATATGAGCCACGTGTAACTGTTTTGGGTCACATTCAGCGTGGAGGTACGCCAACTCCGTTTGACCGTAACCTTGCCAGTCGTCTGGGAGATTTCGCTGTTCGCAGTCTGATTGCAGGTGAGACAGACAAAGGTTGCGGTATTATCAAGGGAGAACTGACCCTGACCGATATTGATAAAGTTGTTAATACGAAAAAAGACTTCGATATGGTGACTTACGAGCTTGCACAGCGTTTGTCCCAATAATCCAGTTATCATCAAAAGTTCAAAACAAAAAGAGCACAGTCCCGATTTACAGCGGGCTGTGCTCTTTTTGTTTTATTTCCATTATTTATTTTCAGCCATACGAACCGAGGCTTGCTTCTGCACAAGGAACAATCTCCAGAGAAGCGCCGTTGCTCCAACGGCGAGGCCGGCAATGAGTCCAACCCAGTATCCAAAGGCACCGAGTGAAGTATACGTAGCCGTGATGTAGCCGACAGGTAGACCGATGATCCAGTACGCGACAAACGTTATGATCAATGCAGGATTCACGTCCTTGTAGCCCCGAAGTGCTCCCTGCGTTGGGGTGGCAATGGCATCAGAGATTTGAAAGAAGATGGCGTAAATTAGGAAATGCTGTGTCAAAGCAATAACCTCGTGATCATTCGAGTACACGCCTGCAATTTGTTCCCCGAATACCAGTAATACCACAGCTGTTAACAGAGAGAGCCCAATGGCACCTCCGATACCCAGGAGACTATATTGCTTTGCGTCTCTCACACGCCCTGCACCCGCCTCATAGCCCACAAGAATTGTAAGGGCCATACATATACTCACAGGCAGCATATACAGCGTAGAAGCGAAATTCAGGGCTGCCTGGTGGGCAGCAATCGTAATGGTGTCGAACCGGCTCATTAATAATGTGACTGCTGCAAAGATGGAAGTTTCAAAAAAAGTAGCGAAACCGATGGGAACGCCGATCTTGAGCAGCTCTTTCCATTTGGTCAATGAAATTTTGGGCATTTTCCGAAAGATACCATATTGGGCAAAGGGCTCAATCCGGTGTACGAAAAAGAGGCTGAGGAGAAAAATGAGCCAATATGTACTTGCTGTAGCCACACCTGCTCCAACACCTCCCAGTTGTGGGAAGCCCCAACGTCCGAAGATAAGTAAATAGTTCAGGAAGATGTTTACTGGCAGCGAAACCAGCGTAATCATCATGGTGATCCGTGTCTGTCCCAGTGCATCCATAAAACTCCGCAGCACAGTGTAGCCGAAAAGGGGGATAACCCCAAAAGCCAAAGCACACAGGAAATAGAAGGCGACTTGGGCAACTCGGGGCTCCAAAGGCATTCCGTTTAGAATCGGACTGAGCAGCAATGTGCCTGCTGCAAGAACGACGATTCCGACCGCCACACCGAGATATAAGGCTTGAATGACGCTATGACCAATCTTGTCATTACGCTTCGAACCGAGCAGGTGGGAGACGACAGGTGTAATGCCAATCAGAATTCCACTTAGTCCTGTCTGCACCGGCAACCACAGACTTGTGCCAATGGCGACACCCGCGAGATCAGCAGGGGAGAACTTGCCTGACATATTGGTATCGAAAAACGACATGGCAGAGAGGGCGATTTGTGTGGTGAAGATGGGTAGGAATATAATCAGGAATTGCTTTACTTTTTGAGAAAAGCTGGTGGTGGTCATGTTCACTGGCAGTGCCTCACTTCTTAAGAGTTATCACTAAACTGTCATGTACGGACAGCTATTTATTGTAGTAGATTTTGCCCGATTTGAATAGGGAGGGGAACGTGGTTATACGGAAGGTAAGATTGAGAGCATAGTAAAAAAACCTCGCTCCGAGAATACGGAACGAGGTTATTGGAGTAAAGTAAACAAAAATAAGAGTGCATTATTTATAGTTTACATCTGGTGTATATCGATTGGAGGCATTCCAGAGCAGGTACTCATCCACATCCATGTCTTTCATCGCACGAATTTGGTCCTCTACCTGTTTTTTGCCGTATTTGATGTAATGTCCACTGCCTAACCAGCTTGCTGTAAAGTCCTGAATCCATGGGCGGATAACGGGTTTCAGTTCCTTGGTTGGATCCAGTTTCTTATGTGTATCTTTCATAGAGCCTTTGATGGTTGTATAGGGATCTTTGTCAGGGTCCTTCACACCGTACCAGCCGGTGGAGTAATGACTCGGGTAAACCATCGGCGAGATGACATCCACGTTTTCAGATATCTTCACAAAATCCTGTCCAATACCCTCGGCTGCTGGAACAGAGGCGGCGTAACCGAATATATCAACCGAGACTCGAACACCCAGCGGTGCGAGCTCCTTGCGTGCATACTGCACGAATTCGGCTACAATGTCGACCCGGGACTTTTCAGACTTGGTGTATTTCAATGCGTCTGCACGCGTTTCAAAACCTTCCGGAAAACGAACATAGTCGAACTGGATTTCCTTAAATCCCAATTTAGCAGCTTCCTTGGCAATCTCTATATTGTAATCCCATACTTCCTTGCTGTAGGGATTCACGAAGCTGTCGCCTTTACCATTGGTCCATACAGAACCGTCCTTATTGCGGAAAGAGAGCTCCGGATTTTTCTTGGCGAGAATCGTATCCTTGAAAACTACCACTCGTGCGATCGGGTAAACATCATGTTTTTGCAGACGTTTCATCAAGGCATCAATATCGCGGATAAAAGGCTGAGATTTGCCCATTTCCTGTAACGTCTTGTTCTCCGTAGGGTAAGTTATGTATCCGAGATCGTCCTTGATATCAATGACCATGGAATTGAGCTCTGTGTTATCCATCAGATCGAGTAATGATGTCATCCGTGAACCACCGGCGCTGTAAGCCGTCACATAGATGCCTTTGACAACGGGTGCATCGGGTTGTGGGTCAAATTTTGCAGGTGGGTTATCCGCATCAATAACGACTTGATCTTTTTGAGATTGAATGATGGCGGTGTTGAAACTGTTTGTTAATGATTGAAAGGGTTGATTCCCTTGATCAGCTGTAGCTGGTGTACCACTGAAGGTTCCCCAGGCCATAGCCAGTAAAGCCCAAAACATGTTCATTCATTTCCACTCCCCTATGTGCATTCCATGTTTGAATTATACAATAAAGCCTCTGGGCTTTTAACCATATTATTCAAGTGATGAAACACATGGGGAAAATGAAAACCGCTTCCTGTTGAGGGGTAACCCCCCACAAGAAGCGGCGTGATCAATCTAAAAAAATTATTGAATATAGATCTCATTTTGATGCTCACAAATACTGTACTGAATGATTTCCATTGCGTCTCCCTGTTCCAGGATGCCCAGCCCATCCCGGAGAACAATCAGTGAGTCGAGCTCATTCGGTTTTAAGAAAGGGAGCATTTCCGGGCACCATTTGTTGACGATTTCAAACAGTTTTACCGTTTCCATATCCACAATAATCACCCTTCCCTACTCGAATTCCAAAATGGTAAGTCATTCGGCGCGATTCGGAAAAGCACATGGTTCTGTGAAATTGAAGGGCACATTCTGCTATACAACATATTTAGGAGCCGTACACCGTTATTATACCACAATGTTTAGAATTGTTAACCGTACATCTGTCTCAACTTCGGCGGAAAGAGCCCATAACTCCAACCGTTTCCACAATATTAACAAAGGCGTTCGGATCCGTTTCCTTGATAATTCGTTTGATTTCAACGAGTTCGTAGCGAGTAGTCACTGTCATTAACATGTCCTTTTCGATGTCTGTATATGCTCCCTGGGTTTTGATTTTGGTGACCCCACGAGGGCGAACAAGCAATTTTTTCAACATCGCTTCGGTTTCATTGGTAATAATGTACAATGTGACTTTGACATGGCTGATATGAATCAGATCCAGCACTTTACCTGTGATATAAATCGATACCATGGAGGCAAGCGCGATGTTCCAGTCATCATTCAGATATCCTGCCAGCATAATAATGGCTCCGTTCATGCCAGCCATTACCGTACCAATCGGGAAATCACGATTACGGGTGAAAATGGAACCAACAATGTCCAGCCCGCCCGTCGAGCCGCCGACTCGGAAAGAAACTCCGGTACCTAGTCCCACTAACACGCCGCCAAATACACAGCTCAGAAGGGGGTCTGTTGCCACAGCAAAAACAGGCAGAAGCGCGATGAACCATGAAGTGGCTGCTACCGAAACAATACTTAATGTAATGAAGCGTCGTCCAAGAATAAACCAACCTGCAATGAGCAGAGGGATGTTCAGAACAAAATACATTATACTAAGATTCAAATTCGTAAAATAGCCGAGAAGCATGGAAATACCGGATACCCCGCCGCTAAGAAGCTGATGGGGAACCAAAAACCAGTTGAAGCCGCAGGCAATAGCTGCAGCACCCAATACGATCACTAAAAAGTGCCAAATCATTTTGGGCAATTTAATCACCTCATTTATATTTAAAGCCAGATTGCTGGTAATCTTGAATTGTTTTGTGATATAATAATTTGTGGATATTCTTGAGTAGGAAACTTTTCCTAAATGGAGCAATAAAATTTTGAAATGTTTCAAACACATGTATGTAGTTTTAGTCTTATGTTTGGGACCCATTCATGGAATTATATTCGTTCGTGAAAATAATTTGGCTTGATGGGATACCCTATAAATATTAACGCTACTTAAGAATACAGACAACAAAGTGGATTGTCCACCATGTCCACCATATAAAAGGAGCATGAATAATTTTGACAAATTTAAATTTCACAGATTTCAATCTTGAACCACTGGTGCTGCAAGCCATCACTGAGCTCGGGTTTGAAGAAGCAACACCGATCCAATCCAAAGCGATTCCTTTGGCACTCGAAGGCAGAGATTTGATTGGTCAAGCACAAACAGGTACGGGTAAAACAGCTGCATTCGGTATTCCGTTGATCAGCAAAATCACTAAAAGTGACGAGAAAATCCGCGCCCTCATTATGGCACCTACACGTGAACTTGCAATCCAAGTTGCTGAAGAAATCGAAAAACTCACTCGCTTCAAAGGTCTGCGCTCCCTGCCAATCTACGGCGGACAAGATATCGTTCGTCAGATTCGTGCATTGAAAAGAAAACCACAGATTATTATTGGTACACCTGGACGTCTCCTTGACCACATCAACCGCAAAACAATCAAACTTGATGATGTACAAACTGTTGTATTGGATGAAGCAGATGAAATGCTCGACATGGGTTTCATGGAGGATATTCAATCCATCCTGAAACAAGTTCCAGACGAGCGCCAAACAATGCTGTTCTCAGCAACAATGCCTCCTAACATTCAAAAATTGGCACAACAATTCTTGAACAATCCTGAGCACATTTCTGTGATCCCGAAACATGTTAGTGCACCATTGATTGACCAATCTTATATCGAAGTACCTGAGCGTCAAAAATTCGAAGCACTTAGCCGTTTGTTGGATATGGAATCTCCTGAGCTGGCGATCGTATTCGGACGTACAAAACGTCGTGTTGACGAATTGGCTGAAGCTTTGCAAAAACGTGGATATTCTGCAGACGGTCTTCATGGTGACTTGTCCCAGAATCAACGTGATGCGGTAATGCGTAAGTTCCGTGACGGCAGCATTGACGTTCTCGTTGCAACAGACGTGGCTGCACGTGGTCTCGATGTATCCGGCGTAACTCACGTTGTGAACTTTGACCTTCCGCAAGATCCGGAGAGCTATGTTCACCGTATCGGCCGTACAGGTCGTGCGGGTAAAGAGGGTGCTGCATGGTCTTTCGTTACTCCGCGTGAGATCGACCACCTGCACTTTATCGAGCGTGTAACACGTCACCGTATTCCGCGCAAACCACTGCCAACAATGGCTGAGGCTGTAGAAGGAAAACAACGTTTGACAGCTGAGCGTTTGCTCGAAATCGTACAATCTGGCGAACTGAACGAATACAAAGGTATCGCGATTCAAATGCTTGAGCAATATGATTCTGTTCAACTGTTGTCAGCTGCTCTGAAGCTCCTGACAGGTGACAAAAAAGATGCTCAAGTTGATCTGACTCCTGAAGATCCGATCCGTGCAAAACGTCGTAAACCGGATGTTCGCTCTGGCGGACGCAAACCATCTGGTTACAGCGGCAACCGCAGCAGCAGTGGTGGTGGCGGTAGTTACAACCGTGATCGCAACAGCAGTGGCGGCGGACGTGGTGGATACAACCGCGATCGTAACAGCAGTGGAACAGGAAGTGGAAGTGGAAGCAGAGAAGGTGGTTACAACCGTGACCGCAAACCGCGTCCAAGCAACAACGAAGGACGTCGTCCTGCCAAAGATTCTTCTTTCGAATAATATACAAGTGTGAACTGGAAAATGGGGCAGGGCGACTGCTCCATTTTTTTATGTGCAGATTATGCCAAACCAGTGAGCCGTCGATCTCTTTTCGGGAAGGGCTGGCTTTTCCTATCTATAATAAGGTATATTAATATTATTAGAATTAAGGCTAGACGCAAGGCTGCGGAGGAGGAGAATTGTTTGGAATTTAAAGGAGCTATGGGTGGGATCTACCGACTTACAGAGTGGATTACGAGACTGGCCGCAACCAATCTGTTGTGGGCTATTTGTTCGTCTCCGTTCTTGTTTTTCTTGTTTATGAAACTGCTCGTGATGCAGCAGAACCTGGCTAACGAATCACTACAAATGAACTGGGCTATAGCCATTGTGGCACCGCTTACACTATTCCCGGCAACGTCGGCGCTGTTTACGGTTGTTCGTAAATGGAATATGGGTGATACGGACGTGCCGATCTTCCGTACTTTCTTTGTAGGTTACAAAGAGAACTACAAGCAGAGTTTAATCGGAGGCATCTTCTATACGTTGCTGTTTGCCATCATGTATCTGGATTACACAGTATACATGACACAATTCAAGAATATGCAGCTGGTTGGAATTATTATGCTCGTACTGTTGCTGCTGCTGTTTGTTTCTCTCTTTAACTTCTTCTCGATGGTTGTACATTACCACATGTCCATCGGATTGATTATCAAAAATGCGGTTCTATTGACGCTGATTAGACCATTCCGTGTATTTTCCACGTTGTTGGGAAGTGGATTGTTGTTCTATATCGGTTTTCGTTATCCGGTCTTGTTCATCTTCTTCATTATTAGTATTGTTGCCTGGTTTGCTTTCTTCAACTTCTACGCAACGTTTAATAAGATGCAGGAGCAGATGGAGAAGATGCAGCTGAAGAAAGAAGAAGAGGAAGCTGCACAAGCCGCTGAACAGGCAGGAGAGTCAGTTGAGACGATAGAGACGGCTGAACCATCTGAGCTTAAATCATCTGACGAAAAACACGATAATCTCCAAAAATAAAACATGAGCTGTCACCATTTACTTTTTACACAGTTAGGGATATAATAATTGTACATCCTGCGATGTACGTTTCGGTTATTCGTTGTTTTGAACCAATGATGATGTCTTCGGGAGATCAATACAGAATGTTGCTGAAACGCCCTGTCTATATGACATGGGGACTTCAAAAAACATTTTTGCGGCCACCCACCTGCCAAGCAGGTTCATAAGACAATGTAGCCGGACGGCATAGGCGGGTTCCTATTTTATCATGTACAGCACCCTGACTCTTTCCTTTAATCGAGGAATTTCAGGGTGCTTTTTATTTGAGCTTATTTTGTTGAATAGGCTGTATTTTGTTAAAAGTGTCGCTTGCCCTTTTGTTACTACATGAACAATGTTACACTAGTATACATAAATGGAACGGTTACATTCAAAGGAGGAAGGGTCTTGACCTTAAAGAGAACGCTCGTCGGTATCATCCGCAGCATGGAGGGAACCAGCGATCGAGCCAAGGATCCCAAATTAAAAACACGGTATTATAACTTATCCAAAGACAGAGCCTGGGAAGAGGTTTCTTCGACACTCAAAAAAATTCCGGGTTATAAAGTGCTGCATGAAGTGCCTTCTGTAGGAGAGGTCATACTGGAGAAGCGGACTACCTTTGGACGGACGATGGATATTACGGTTTCCATTATATCGGTAAGTCCTGTACGCAGTGCGGTCGATATGTATTCGGCTTCACGTGGTTCACTTGGAGATCTGGGTTCTAATTATCGCACGATCATGAACTTGTTCTCCGTATTGGATAAGAAGCTAAGTAAGTATAAGTCAAATGATTGAAATAGATGGGTGAATAACAAAAAGCGAGAGAAGGTTAACCTTCCTCGCTTTTGTTCTGAACGTGAACTACCTTTTACAGCAAGGCTTTTACAGCGGAAATCGCTTGCTCGAAGTTAGGGGAGTCTGTCATTTCAGGCAGATATTCCACATATGTAATTCGGTCTTCAGCATCCAGCACGAAGATGGAGCGCATGTCCAATTGGAATTCTTTGATCAGAACACCATAGTCTTCACCGAATGAACGTGTTTTGTAATCAGACAGTGTTACGACGCGATCAACTCCGGCTGCTCCACACCAGCGTGCTTGTGCAAATGGGAGGTCAACGCTTACTGTCAATACGACAACATTGTCTCCAAGATCTCCTGCTTCAACGTTGAAGCGACGGGTTTGGGCATCGCATACGCCAGTATCCAGTGAAGGAACAACGCTGATTAATTTGATTTTACCTGCGAAGTCTTTCAAGGATGCATCTTCAACCAGGTTTTTACTCAGTGTAAAATCGGGTGCTTGATCGCCCACTTTCAATTCGGGTCCGATCAATGTAATAGGGTTGCCTTTAAAGGTGGCTGCGCCTGTACGTTCTTGTGCCATAATAATGTTCCTCCTTATAAGTTGGTGATCCGTGCCAAAATCCATTATAATCTTTTATGAAAGGCATTGTCCAATTCGGACGAAGGATCATTAGAATGGGTCAGACTTACAGGCCGATCTGAACAGGGTGGAGTGAAAGCAGAAACTTATGATATTTATAAGGTATGAGAACTGGAAAAGTTATTTGAAATTTTTTCCTTTGACGTCGATTCTTTTAATTGCCAATGTTGTTATGTTTATTGTATTGAGTTTGAACGGTGGTTCCACAAACAGTATGACGCTGCTTAAGTTTGGAGCGCTTGTTAACCACGAGTTATTTGCAGCAGATTGGTGGCGTTACATTACGTCCATGTTCTTGCATGCTGGTTTCAGTCATTTGTTGTTTAACAGCTTTGCTCTCATCGTATTTGCACCACCAATGGAACGGCTGCTTGGGTCGGTAAGATATGGTGTGTTGTACTTGGGTGGAGGCATTCTAGGCAACATTCTGGCTGTTGCGTGGTATAACTCGGTTGGAGCGACGACAATCTCGGTGGGTGCTTCAGGAGCAATCTATGCAATCTATGGTGCGTTTCTGTATGTAGCTTTGTTCCAGCGGACAATGATGGACGAGACCTCACGTAAAACGTTGTATACACTGCTTGTATTCGGAATTATTTTTTCCTTTGCCATGACAGGCATTAACTGGATGGCGCATTTGGGTGGGTTGTTAGGTGGATTCTTCATTTATGGACTTCTCATCCGCTTGTGGAAACCCCGCAGCTTTAAGCAGTAGTCGGATTGATCTGAAGACGGAATGCAATCAAGGATAAGTAGGGTATAGCAGATTGGAGAGATCAGTGGCAGTGGAATTAAGACAGTTGCATTACTTTTTGAAAGTGGCACAGAAGGAGCATGTTACGCAGGCGGCGGAGGAATTGCACGTAGCGCAGTCTGCGGTGAGTCGTCAGATTCATCAGCTGGAGGAGGAACTGGGAGTAGACCTCTTTATGCAAAAAGGGCGAAATCTGCAGTTGACCGCCGTTGGGCAGCTCTTTTGCAAACGGGTTGAAGGTATATTGAAAGATCTGGACAAAGCGGTCGGGGAGGTTCATGAGTTTCTCGACCCGGAGCATGGTGAAATTCGTATCGGTTTTCCTCATAGTCTCGGTATTCACTTGATTCCTTCGGTTGTAGCAGCGTTCCGTCAGCGTTATCCTAACGTCAAATTCAGATTCAAGCAAGGCATGTTCCCAACGCTCATTCGTGATGTGTTATCGGCTGAAGTGGACTTGGCATTTATATCTCCATTTCCGGAAAAGCACGACCAGGTAGATGGTGACATTGTGCTTACGGAAGAACTGCATGCAATCCTTCCGCCCAATCATCCATTGGCTGGTGAAGAGAGCATTGCGTTAGAGCAACTTAAAGATGATAAGTTTGTATTATTCAGTAAAGGGTATTCTCTGCGTCCGATTGTTTGGCACGCATGTCTTGAAGCAGGGTTTACGCCCAAGATTGCTTTTGAGGGTGAAGAGACGGATACCATTCGTGGGCTGGTTGCCGCTGGTATGGGAGTGAGTTTACTGCCAGAAATGGCGCTTTTCCAGACGAATCCGCTGCAACCGGCCCATGTAGCCATTTCTCATCCCAAAGTCACGCGTACGATTGGGTTAATCCATCGAGCGGATGACAAGCTTCCGCTTGTTGCGCAGTCATTTCGTTCATTCTTGCTTAATTATTTCGGTTTACAGCAAAACAATACCCCATCCGATTAACGGTGGGGTATTGTTTTTTTTTGTTTTTGTATTAAATTAGTCGCGGCTATTGAAAATTCCGATGTAACGAACCAGTTCCAGCAATGAGATTAACGCTGCAGCGACGTAAGTTAATGCTGCGGCATTTAATACTTTGGCGACGCCTCTTTCTTCTTCGTTCCGGATATAACCTTCCGATACCATAATCTCTCTTGCGCGATTACTAGCATTAAACTCAACCGGCAACGTAATGAGTTGGAACGCAACGGTTACGGAGAAGAAAATAATACCAATACCGACAAGGTTCATTGCATTAAAGATGAATCCGGCAATGAGCAAGAAGGGCGCAAGTCCGGATGCAAAGTTGACGATCGGGAAAATCCGGTGACGTAGTGCCAACATTGGATAACTTTCCTTGTGCTGGATCGCATGGCCAACTTCGTGACACGCAACGGAGACAGCCGAGATTGAATTTTCATAATATACAGGCTCAGACAACCTCACGACACGATTGATTGGATCGTAGTGATCGGAGAGTGCTCCACGCACGGGTTCAATAGGAACGTCGTGTAGGCCATTGGAATCAAGCATGTGACGGGCAGCATCGTAACCGGTCATTCCATTCAGGTTTTTAACATTAGACCAACGATTGAATGTACTCTTAACGCGAAATTGCGCCCATAAGGAGAGCAAAAAGGCGATAATGATCAAAACGAACATACCGTTATTAAAACTCATATTCATTCCTCCGCTTTCTAAATAATAAGCTACATCATGGTGTTCTCAAGCAAGATTTTCAAAGCTTCCATCGTACCAGCACTTTTGGTGAGCAGTCCGGCCATCATCTTGCGTGCTTGTACAGGTTTCATCTCGCCTAGCAGCGGTTTAAGCTCATTCACCTCTCGCTCCAGCTGTTGCACGTGGAGCTCCAATGTTGTCAGTTTGCTGGCAACCTGTTCTTCCGTGCTCACCAGACTCCACTTCTCAAGAGATTGCTTAATCTCGTCGAGACTATATTTCTCTTGTTTCATGTGTACAATACGTTCGAGCCTGGTTAAAGTTTCATTACTATAAAGACGATAGTTTTTTTCTGTGCGCTCTTCAGGAGCGATGAGACCGAGCTTTGTGTAATAATCAATCGTCCGTTCGCTCACACCTGCAGTTTTGGCAAGTTCGCCAATCCGAAACAATTTCATATCCCCAATGATATTCACCTCGCTTGCAAGTTCAAATGTAGGGAATTGTAGATTCCAGTTGCGGCTTTGCATAACCCGCCCAATTTTTTTCTTACTATTAGTTATGATACATGATCTTTAACCATACAGTCAAACGTTACGCTTTGGCGGCTGTCAAGCTGCGTTTCTATATCTATGTACTCATGGGACATGATTATGTACTTAAGTGCAAGAAAAAGACGTATGACTTTATTCCCAGAAATATTTTTCAATTTTGCTGAAAATACTCTTGTCAACTTTCCTGTCTTCTGCTTATAATGGCATTAAGAATTTCACGATATGTGAAGAAACTTAACATAAGAGGGAGTGGGGTATATGAGAAAGAAATGGTTGGTTTCGGTGTTAATAATGCTTACTTTATTGGCTTTCCCGGTCAGCGCATTTGCAGCTGCGGAGGGGCCGACTAACATCGAACTTCAAAGCGGTCTGAACTCAGCCTTTACGTTTCTGGCTGTTGTGCTGGTTTTCCTGATGCAAGGGGGATTTGCTTTACTTGAAGCGGGTTCAACTCGAATGAAAAACGCAGGACACATTGCGGGTAAAACAATCCTGACATTGGGAATTTCAGTTATTGCCTTCTGGGCTCTAGGCTTCGGTCTTGGTTTCGGTAATGGTAACAGTTTCTTCGGTACAACCGGATTTTTTCTGAGTGGGGACGGAATGGCTGCTTCGTTCGAATCACTGGCCTTCTCTGATGTTCCGCTAACAATCAAGTTTGTATTCCACCTTGCCTTTGCAGCAGTATCCCTGGCCATTGCCTGCGGTGGTATGGCTGAACGTGCAAAGATGAGTGTATATATCGTTTTCGGTACGCTGTACACCATTATCATGTATCCGGTTGTTGCTCACTGGGTATGGGGCGGCGGCTGGTTGGCTGAGCTTGGTATGCAAGACTTTGCAGGTTCGACGGTTGTCCACTTGACGGGTGCAACTGCTGCACTGGTAGCTACCATCTTGTTGAAGCCGCGTATCGGCAAATATAACAAAGATGGTAAACCTAACATCATTCCAGGTCATAACCAAGTTTACTCTGTACTCGGTGTAATTATCCTTTGGATTGGTTGGTTCGGTTTCAACCCAGGTAGTACATTATCTGCCATGGGTGATGGATTCTTCGGTTATGTAGCATTGACTACAAACGTAGCTGCGGCTGCTGGTGGTGTTGCAGCACTGTTGATCTCATGGGCTGTATTGGGTAAATCCGATATTCCTAGCATGCTGAACGGGGTGCTTGCGGCACTCGTTGCCATCACAGGTGCTTGTGCTTTCGTTGAACCATGGGCAGCGCTGGTTATTGGTGCTCTGGCAGGTATTATCACATTCTTCACTGCTCAATTCTTTGAGCGTAAAGGAATCGACGATCCAATCTACGCTTTCTCTGTACACGGTATTGCTGGTATGTGGGGAGCGATCTCGACAGGTTTGTTCGCAACACCAGAACTTGCTGAGAATGCAGGTGTAGGTCAAGCGGGTCTGTTCTACGGTGGCGGTTTCCACCAACTGGGCGTTCAACTTCTGGGTCTGGCTGGCGCATTTGCCTTCGTACTGATCATGTCCTTCATTATTCTCGGTGGTATGAAAGCTATCATGGGAATCCGTGTAACGGAAGAAGAAGAAACGATGGGTCTGGATTTAAGTGAGCATGGTACTTACGGGTACCCTGAACAAATGAAAAATGTAGAAACTAAATCCAATGGCGGTACGTTCAGCTCCTAAGAGGAATGATTGCTGAATCATGCTTCAAGGAGGCTGGACATGATGGAACCCATCCCGTATATAAATCAATCCTGGTCCTATCAGGGAATAGATGGTGCGGCATCTTCTCAAGAACTGCGCCAGGCACGTGTGATATTGCAGAATGAGCTCCAGGAACTGTTGTCCGCTTCCTTGTCGCCGATTGAATGGTACCAGACGGTAAATGAACTGCATGACCGGGTTGCTCGGCGGGCAGTAGAGTTATGCATCCAGGGGATGGTAGAGGAAGGCTTAGGCCGACCTCCCGTCCCCTATGCCTTTATCGTATTTGGCAGTTCCGGCAGGCAAGAAGCGACGTTATGGAGTGATCAGGATAATGGCATGATTATCAGCGATACCCCAGATGAGGGGAAAGAGGTATATTTTGCCGAACTTGGACTTCGAATGACCGATATGTTGGAGGCACTTGGCTACGCCAAATGTGAAGGCAAAGTGATGTGCTCGGAGCCTTTATGGAGGAAAACGCTGGAATCATGGAAGGAACAACTGATAGCATGGGGATCGGACCTGTCATGGGAGCCGATTCGCAATCTGATTATCGCTTCAGACATGCGTTTTGTTGCAGGTGAGCCACAGCTCGCGGAAGAATGGATTTCTGCATTTTACGAAGGATTCAGATCGGTTCCTGAGCTTTCTGATGCTGTGCTGCGCAATACCGTTAAACATAAGGCAACACTGAACATCCTCGGAAGGGTAGTGACCGAACGATTCGGTGAACATGCAGGTGGATTCGATGTGAAATACGGCTTGTATATTCCGCTGGTGAACAGTGCGCGTTTTCTGGCTTTACAGCATGGTATTAAAGAAACGTCCACGCTCAAGCGGATTCAGAGATTGGTATCACTCGAAGCAGTTCCGCTTACTTTGCTGGATTCAGCTCAGCGAGCCTTTATGACGGCTTTGAAACTGCGACGCAGTACACCCGTTGTGATGAAACAGGGGTTACAGCATAGCGGTGGTTTCCTAAATGAGAGACAGTTGAAGGAAAAACAAATGCTTTATGAACTCCGGGATACGTTAGGGTTGGTGCGGCGAGTACATCGTGCGCTGCAAAGACAACTTCGTTTTGCAGAAAGGAGACGTCCATGAGAGAGCCGGCAAGGGGCAATACTGGATTCTGGAATTCGCTGCGCCAGGGAGGGGTTCCTTCCGCCATCGCTTCCATAATGGGAGCCCCTACGGCGCAACATATGGCGTTCATCCGTTCGATGATGAGAGAACAGCGCAGACCCGAGGTACTGCACACACCCTTGAACGAATTGAATGCTGTCGTATTCGATCTAGAAACGACGGGCTTCTCTCCTCAGCATGGGGATGAGATCCTTTCCTTTGGGGCGGTGCGTATTAATGGCGGTGTGATGTTGGAGAATGAGCAGTTCTATACGTTGGTTCAGTCCAAAGTCTCCGTTCCGGAACATATTACTGAATTGACGGGAATTACTCAGGAAATGACGATGCATGCTCCGTCGTTGCTAGAAGGCTTGCATGACTTCATGTCTTTTGTTGGCGGGAGTGTACTGGTTGCCCATGCAAGCGCGCATGATCGGGCTTTTCTGAATGCGGCCTTGTGGCGGACATCCAAAGTAAGGTTAACGCACCGGCTCATCGATACGATGATGCTGGCACGTTGGCTAGAACCAAACAGGCCGGGCTATGGTCTGGATGAATTGCTGGAATCCAAAAGCATTCCGATCTATGGACGCCACCACGCTTTGGAGGACGCCAAAATGACTGCACAGTTATGGTCCTGTTACCTGGAGGATATGTCTCGCAAAAATGTAGAAACATTGGGTGATCTGTACACCCAGTTAAGTCACGCATAGCTGGGCGGGCTGTAAGCTGTATGATTGGACATGGCTCATTCCAATGCTTGAATCAACATTTGAATGAATTTGATAACCATTTAGAAGCATCTTTGATTGTGTACCAGTTGTCTGATCAGGCGAGCCTATAAAATATACCTGGAGTAGTCTGGCGAAAATCGGTAGGTTACGCAGATCCTCATTGGAAGGTACGGGAGTGGTTCGGGGGTGGGAGTGAAAGAGTCCGATAAGTTGTGGCTCATTGAACACACACCGGATCCATTCTGCATCATCCAATGCAAAATGGTGCAGCGGGTCAGGCGCTACGTTACGAATGGGCTGAAACCGACTGATTCGTATGCCGCCCGCTGCGGCTTCACCCAGCACAACCCCGCAGGTTTCCTGTGGCAGTGAAGCGAACATGTACTTAGACATCTCCTGTTCTACGGAGGAAGGGATGTATAAGGTGTTTTGCTGCCCGTGAAGTGCTGCCATTTGTATTCACCCCTCTCTCTTTGGCTCCTGCTTCGGCAGGAGTCCTTTTTTATTTTATTTTGTGTGACTCCGATTGTAAAATTTTAAAGGAAAAGGGTACAATATGATAGAGATCTTGAAATATCTCACATGTTAGAAGAGCGTGAATCTCAATATGTTTGATTATACAAAAGGGTGGCTGGTCATGAAACGAAATATATACATACTGCTGGGTGTTGTTTTGCTTGTGGGCATTGCTTTGGCCCAAAATGCAGATAACGGAATCGCAGCCGTGTTTAAGCAAGAGGAGCCAATGCCGACGGAGACGGGGCCGAAAGCGGGTTTACTGGCACCAGCATTCTCTTTGAAAGCCATGGATGGGAAAACCTACGCTGTAGGTGGAGCCAAGGAAAAGGCCATCTTCGTCAGTTTCTGGGCATCCTGGTGTGAACCGTGCAAGCAGGAAGCTCCTGCGCTCAATACATTGGCAGCGAAATACAAGGAGAAACTGGATCTCTACGGTGTGAATGTAACTTCGTACGATAAAATCAGGGATGCCAAAGCTTTTGTAGATGAATACAAACTGACGTTCCCTATTCTGCTTGATGAAGACGGAACAGCATATGCCAAATATAACGGTTTAGCTTTTCCGACGAATGTACTGATTGATTCCCGAGGTGTCGTTCAGGAAATTATCTTGGGGATTTTGCCTGAGAAAGAGCTGGAGCGCAAAATCAAGGAGTTAATTGCGGATTAACCAAGCAAGAAGCTAGCCAAGCGAGAAGCAAAAGCGCCTGTCTTCCAATGTTTTTTGGAGACAGGCGCTTCTTTTATTTTCCGGGAAATATGCATTAATGGTTGCTTAGTCCGTGAGCAGGGACGTTGACTACGCCAGGCTCGTCCTGCAATTTTTCCTGAAGAAGGGCATAACGGAAACTGTGTACGAGGGCTTCCCAGCTCGCTTCAATCACGTTCTCGGATACACCGACCGTATTCCACGTGTTTTCTGTGTTTTTGGATTCAATTAATACACGAACCTTTGCGGCAGTAGCATCTTTCTCATCCAGAACACGTACTTTATAGTCGGACAGATGCATGTTGGCAAGGGAAGGGAAGTACTGCACAAGTGCTTTCCGAAGTGCGTTATCCAGTGCGTTGACCGGACCGTTTCCTTCAGCTGCGGTATACGCACTTGTTCCGCCTACGTTAAGTTTAACAAACGCTTCCGAAACAACAGACTTGCCAGCCACTTTTTCAACAAGCATCTTGAACGATTCAAAGGTAAACAATTCTTTCATGTCACCGTTGGCTTCACGAATCAACAATTCAAGAGAGGCATCGGCGCCTTCGAACTGATAGCCCTGATGTTCCAGATCTTTAATTTTCTCAATGATCTGACGTGAGTTAGCACTGCTTGGATCGAATTCAAGACCCAGTTCCTGTGCTTTGGACACAATGTTACTTTGTCCTGCCAGTTCGGAGACGAGCACACGCTGTTTATTACCAACCAACTCAGGAACGATGTGTTCGTAAGTTCGGGAATCACGCAAGATGGCAGAGACGTGAATACCGCCCTTGTGAGCGAAAGCAGCATTTCCGACATAAGGCTGGTTGATTGGCATATTTACGTTGGCAATCTCACTGACATAACGGGCAACATTCGTGAGCTGTCTCATTGAATCCTCAGAAACGCACTCATATCCGAGCTTCAGTTGCAGGTTAGGGATAATGGAAGCCAGATTAGCATTACCACATCTCTCTCCATAACCGTTCATCGTACCTTGCACCTGTCTGGCACCAGCTTGTACAGCGCTTAAGGTGTTGGCTACAGCAAGTTCACAGTCATTATGTGTATGAATGCCCAGATGGGCTTGCGGAAGTCGTCCAGCGAGAGTGGACACGATCTCGTACACTTCATGCGGCATCGTTCCACCGTTGGTGTCACACATTACAAGCCAGTCCGCTCCAGCTTCATGGGCTTTGGTCAATACAGCTTGTGCATATTCTGGATTGTTCTTAAATCCATCGAAGAAATGCTCTGCATCAAAAATGACTTCCATATCGTTTTGTTTCAGATAGGCAATGGAGTCGTAGATCATCGACAGATTTTCTTCCAAAGTAGTCTGCAAAGCAGTGTGTACGTGGAAATCCCACGATTTTCCTACCAGAGTCGCTGCCTGAGCACCGGATTCAATCATGCGCTTCAAGTTGGCGTCTTCACTGGCGATGCTACCTTTACGACGCGTACTGCCAAAAGCGACAACCTTCGCGTTCAGGTTCAGTTCCTTGACTCTTTTGAAAAACTCAATGTCCTTGGTGTTGCTGCCTGGAATTCCGCCTTCAATATAATGAGCACCCAGGTCATCGAGCTTCTTGGCAATTTTGAGCTTGTCATCTGCCGATAAGCTGACTCCCTCCCCTTGTGTGCCGTCACGTAAAGTCGTATCGAAGATGGAGATGGCCTTTGACATGAAGATCCTCCTTTAAGATGAAGCGCTTTTTTTAGAAAGTTTAATGGTGTGTTTAAAAAACATATGGGCATGTTGGTGACGAATCCTTCGATTCTGTACCGCTACACTGTATTAAATTCAAAGTGTAGATTTGTCCTAAAATCGTGAATTTGTATAATTAATTATTATAGCACCATTATCGCCAAATGCTACATCGAATTCACCATTTGGTGTAACAAATGATGGATTGTAGAGTTAAGTGAGCTGTAAACGTAGTCTTGTAATATGTTATGCTTCATCTAAATACAAGTATTCCAGGATTGCATAGGGATTCAAATCCTGTCTTTATAAATGGAGGGAAGAGGATGCATTTTGTGTGGGAGAATACAATTATTTCATTCATTATAATTGCTATTATCGTCGTTGCCGTGTGGGGTATCATTCGATCGATCGTTAAATCTGGCCGATAATAAGGGGATATAAATGATTTTTACATAAGGGAATTTGATATAATAGAGTAGAGATTGCATGTAACGGAATTGTGTATACGAAAGGGCGGTGGTGGATCATGTCTTCAGAGCAAACGCATAACAACATTAATGTAGATCGATATTATCCTACCGCCGGACGAGTGATTTTGCATGTCGATATGAATGCTTTTTATTGCTCTGTACATGAAGCCGAGGAACCGGAATTATATAGAGGAAAAGCGACGGCCGTTGCTGGCAGTAGTGAAGTGCGCAAAGGTGTCATTGTAACTTGTTCTTACACGGCACGAAGCAGGGGTATTTCCACAGGTATGGTCGTTCATCAAGCATTGAAGAAATGTCCTGACTTAATTGTGATTCGTCCGGATTTTCATTTATATCGTAGATATTCGAAAGAATTCATGAAAATAGCTTACAGCTATACACCATTGCTTGAAGCGACCTCAATCGATGAGTGTTACCTCGATATTACGGGGTCCAGACAGTTCGGTACACCGCTGGAGATTGCGGAAAGTATTCAGACCAGAATCCGGGATGAGCTGGGGATGCCCTGTTCGATCGGAATTGCACCCAACAAGCTGCTTGCCAAGATGGCCTCTGATTTGAAAAAGCCTAATGGCATTTCGATTTTGCGGATGAGGGATGTACCTCAGATTTTATGGCATAGACCTTGCAACGAGATGTTTGGGATTGGCAAAAAGACAGCGGAAAAACTGAAGAAGCTGGGCATTGAAACAATAGGCCAGCTGGCCAAATCAGACGAGCGGATGTTAACCGATGTGTTTGGTATTAATGGTTCTTGGTTAAAAAATTCAGCAAACGGCATTAATCATTCTGCAGTTCAGGCTGAACGTGAAGCGAACAAATCGATCGGACACACAACAACGCTGCCTGCGGATATATCTGAAATGGATGATGTACATCGGGTGTTGTTGAATATAAGTGACCAGGTTGCCAGGCGGTTGCGCAAGCACGAAATGCTCAGTCAGGGCATTCAGATTACGATTCGTACGCCGGATATGAAGACGATTACGAGATCACGGATGATGGAAGTGCCTACTGAAGATGCATCCATCATATACCGGGAGGCCTGTGCTTTATTTGCGAAACATTGGCGCGGCGGGAAGCCTGTTCGTATGTTGGGTGTGACCCTCCAAACGCTGATTCCACGTGAGGAGTCAGCGATACAGCTGGATCTGTTTGAATATGAGCAGAAACCGAAGAAGGAAAACCTGATTCGCATTATGGATCAGTTACGTGACAAATTTGGTGAGAATGCTGTCGTTACAGCTGGCATGCTGGGGGATGATCCTTCCGTATTACTGCGCAATCATAAAGTCCGGGGAACATCGCTGCAAAAAGATAATTTGCAAAGTCTTGATTAAATAGGGCATAATGGAGTCTTGAGGCTGTTAAAATTATTTGTAATAACTCTTACTTTGTATTAATATGTTTCTAGATAAAAATACTGTACGTTTTTGAATAATAGGAGGAGAGATTGGTAATGAGTAAATTTACTTGGGTAGAAAAAGATACATGTATTGCGTGCGGAGCGTGCGGAGCAACGGCGCCAGACATTTATGACTATGATGATGAAGGTTTGGCAGAAGTGATCTTCGATGGAGATGCCAACAAAGGGATCAAAGCAATTCCGGATGACTTGTTCGACGACATGCAGGATGCTTGCGACGGCTGCCCTACGGACTCCATTAAAGTTGCGGATGAACCTTTCAACAAAGAAGGTTAATTCCTTTCATATGAACATACAAGAGCACATTCTTCTGTCATTGGGACAGTCGAATGTGCTTTTTTTGTCGAATGTTGAGGCTTAGATCCGGGTACTCAAGTCCTATGGATTTCTTGTCATCATTTGCCGATATATATAGAAACGGAAAAAGGCGAAATGATGGAGGATCGGATGCAAAATACTCACCTACGAACATATGTAAAGAAACATCCTGATAATAAAATGGCCTGGTATTTACTTGGTAAGGAATATTTGGGTGAAGGGCAGGAAGCCAAGGCGAACTATTGTTTTCAACAGGCGGGTGAAGTCTACGAGGCTTTCGAGCGAAGCAAGGCACCGGCAGATATATGGGTGGATTATCAGGAGAAGCTGGTTGAGATGGCTGAGCAAAAGGAGAAAAAACATCGTGTTCGCAAGATGTGGCTTACCCTGCTTATGCTGCTTGTACTGGCAGGATTACCACCTGCAGACGCTCCTGGTTTCAATCGGGATGCAGCCGAGGCTTTGGCTTCAGCGTTGGAATCGACGGACGATTCCATGGATAGCGAATCAGGGAATAACCCGATGGAAGACTTGGCTCTTGTTGCAAAATCCAATGTGTTTACAGCTGGAGCATTCGGTGGAGGGGACCAGGGTGAGGCTGCACTTGCAGCTGCATGGTCAGGCTCTGGTGCGAAGGTACAGACATCGGCTGTGCTTGGAATGCAGGTCGCAGGTAACTGGACATTATGGAAGCGAAATATGGCGGTGAAATACATCGTTCAGACAAACAGCAGTGGCAAATTAACGGCACAGAGTTATGATGCCAAACAGTGTAACTGTGAACCGCCGGAAGTATTACCGGAGATCAAGCGTCTGGCACAAGCCTGGACAGCCAAACAGGAATCCGCGGCAGCTCTGTCGAGTGCAATGATTACATATAAAAAACAAAACGGTAGCTGGCCGAAAAGTGTGGCGCAACTTGCCCAGCCGTTTCCAAATAATATTCTGGGCGATACTGCACCTGGCATGACCCGGATGTTTCCGGCACTACTAGCCATGCATCAACAAGGGCAAATGGGAAAAGGGAAAAACACAGGTGAGGGAACACGTGAAGGTTCAGATTTGCCACAAGGCAAAAACGCTGCATTTGTGGATACGTTAGGCGGAAAGCCTTTTTTACAGGATCGGCTTGAAATCATCGTGGACAAGAGCAGACATAAGCTTGCGCTGATTAGTGGCGACACCATTATTCGGAATTACGAGGTGGGGCTTGGCGGAGATCGTACTCCAGAGGGTTCGTTTGTCATTTCAGACAAGGTTGTAAATCCAAATGGTCGCTCCAACGGCGAATTTGGAAGTAGGGGCATGCAGCTATCGGAGACGAATTATGCCATCCATGGGACCAACGAGCCAAACAGTATCGGGCTGGATGAATCCCTTGGATGTGTGAGAATGAGTACTGAAGATGTGGAAGAGCTATTTGCTCTTGCTCCTCAGGGAACTCCGGTACGCATCGGGAAAGATTTGCTGCCAGAGACAGCTATGGTTCCAGAAGCGAAGGATCGCTACCGGTACACACTTGTTCCCAAGCAAAATAATCCGAATAAAACGTATCATTGGTTGAATTAAACGATAAACCAAGTGATTCAGACCGAAGAAAACGTAAAATCCATGCTGGATTGGTATGTAGATGCAGAAACAGTCGGTTGAAGCATTTACAGGTTGGCGATAATAATAAGCGCACCAATGATAATGATCAGTCCACCGACGCTGGCTGCAGTCCAGATAATGGCTTTCCGGTTGACCTCATCTTTCTTTTGCTGCAAAGTAGGTGGTTTGCGTTTGGGAGCCATGGGCTGTTCCTCCTTCATGGAATAAGGCTATATAGATGTAGCCATGCTCCCATTGTAAAGAATTCAACTCGCCATTTCCAGTAGGCGGGTGGATTTCTTGTGAGCATTTTGCATAATACGATTCCTTCTGTCTATGCTCAAACTACTTTCCTTTTGAAGAAGAAACGGATAGACTTGTGTATAGAGTGTTTTTTTACATATGAAAAAGACGGAAAGCAGTTTTTTCAGCGTACCGGACCAGAACGGAGTGAGTGATTTGTTATACAGAAGTCTTGCTAAACCCTTGTTGTTCAAAATGGACCCTGAGCAGGCCCATCATCTAATTATCGGCGGCCTCAGTGGAATGGGGAGTATTCGCCCGGTTCCTTCCGGTTTGCGTGTCATGTATGGCGTGCGTGAAACATCGGATCTGGCTGTGGATATGTTTGGATGTCATTTTCCTACACCTGTAGGACTTGCGGCTGGTTTGGACAAAAACGGACAGGCTGTAACGGGCTTTTCTTCCATCGGGTTTGGCTTCATGGAAGTGGGCACAGTCACACCGCTTGCACAGCCAGGTAACGACCAGCCACGGTTATTCCGCCTGCCTCCCGATGAGGCATTGGTGAACCGGATGGGCTTCAATAACCTTGGAGCCGAAGCGATGGCGGGTGAATTGGCACGCCTCACGGAGCGCCGTATTCCAGTGGCCGTAAATATAGGTAAAAATAAGGCGACATCGAATGAAGAAGCGCATTTGGATTATGCAAAATGCATTCGAGCGCTATACGATTATGCGGACCTGTTTGTGGTGAATATCAGTTCACCAAATACACCGGATTTGCGTAATCTGCAACATGGGAATGAACTGAAGGAATTGCTTGCCGCTGTGATGAATGAGATGGAGACGCAGCGCAAGAGAGCGGGCGGTTCCGTTAAATCGGTACTGGTCAAAATCGCACCTGATGTGAATGACCAGGAGCTTCAATATATGGTAAGTACCATTACAGATAGTGGAGTTGCCGGTATCATCGCAACGAATACAACGATCAGCCGCGAGGGTCTGTCTCATCAGCATGCTAAAGAGACAGGTGGACTAAGTGGCAAGCCGCTGCGTGATCGTTCCACGGAAATCATTCGCCAAATCTATCGCCAGACGGAAGGCAAACTGCCAATCATCGGATCGGGGGGCATTTTCACAAGCGAAGATGCTTACGAAAAGATTAAAGCAGGGGCCAGCCTGGTGGAAATATATACGGCATTGATCTATGAAGGACCTGAAGTGAACCGGCGCATTCATGCCGGACTGCGTGAATTGCTGCGCAAAGACGGTTACAGTCATATTTCGGAAGCTGTCGGTGCAGAGCATCGTTAAGCAATGTTTCGGAGTTCCCCAGATTGGAAATTAGAAGCGTGGAAGAGGGTAATGTCGTACGGGACTCTTCCCCCCGCTTAACATCATGTATAATGGATAAGAACAGGGGAAGCTATAGAGACAGGAGGCATAAGCATGGACGGTAGAGACTGGGGTACATTTTTACTTCCTTATGAACAAGCGGTAGAGGAATTGAAAGTTAAGTTTAAAACGATGCGGGCGGAGCTTAAGAAAAGGGAAGAATACGCCCCGATCGAATTCGTTACCGGTCGTGTCAAAAAAATATCCAGCATTCTGGAGAAATCCAGACGCCTGAATGTGCCGCTTGATCAGGTGGAAACAGGCATTGAGGATATTGCAGGTATCCGCATTATGTGCCAGTTTGTGGATGATATTCGGCGGGTAGCCGAGTATATACGTGGACGTAAGGATTTGACGGTATTAATCGAGAAAGATTATATCACCAATTTCAAAGAAAGCGGCTACCGCAGTTTCCATATGATTATTGAGTATCCTGTTCAGACGGCTCTTGGGCAGAAGAATGTACTGGCCGAGATTCAGATTCGGACGCTGGCGATGAACTTCTGGGCCACGATCGAGCACTCCCTTAGTTACAAGTTTCGGGAGAGTCTGCCGGATGATATGCGCGCACGATTGAAAAAGACGGCGGAAGCCGCTTTTGTACTCGATAATGAGATGTCGGCGATCCGTCTGCAAATTCTGGAGGCGCAAAAGGCCTTTGAAGATGACTCCAATATTGTATCAAGAACGCTGAGCATCATACATCAATTGTATTTCTACCACCTCGTGAACGAAGCGATAGAGGCACAAAAGCGCTTCAATGACTGCTGGGAGCGTCATGATATGGAAGGGTTAAAAGACCTTCTGGATGATGTAAAAGCACTTCTGAATGCGGCTAGAAAGGGCGAAAACCCGGATGAGCAGCTATGAGCCGCTGTATGTTGACTATCTGATCTACTTCAATCGCGATCGGGACTACTTTGAATGCCATGAGGTATTGGAAGAACTGTGGCTTGAACGGGATCGAGATTCTCTGTACAAAGGATTGCTACAGATTGCAGTGGGGCTGTATCATTTCAGGAATGATAACCTTCGCGGAGGACGCATGATGTTACAGAGTTCGGTAGATCTGTTAAAGTCATATCCGGAAACTTCGCGAGGTATTGCCCTTGGACCGTTGGTGCAGGAAGTACAGGAGCTGGTTCATGGACTTTCGGGTCCTGAGCCGCAGAAGTTTCCTTACAGAGACTTGCATATTCAGATTCAGGATGAGGTACTGGTGCAGGAGGTTCGAGAACGTGCTCTTGAACTGAAGCCTAATATTCCCCAACGCCGGAGTCCTACACGTGGACGAATCTATGAAGAGAAGATGAAAGCATTGCAGCAGGAGCAGAACTTGCAGAGCGAGTAAGCTTGTAATAGAAAGACATCATTCACTTTATCATTAACATGTTCTCAGACATATGATCTTTAAAAAACACCCCGACCGTTCCTCTAGAGGAATTGGCCGGGGTGTTCGATATTAAAGGACATCATTAAAGGTTGGAATGATTCCAGAGCTTGTCCATGAAAAGGACAATATAATCCATGCGGGTCCATCGCAACCACGAAGAGTTATACGATTAGCTTGCTGATGGAGTGGTACTGCCTTTATATTTCTCGAAAAATTGCTTGTAGTCATCCAGTGTATAACCGTTGGCACTGCCATTTTCCTGCAGCCCGCCAACCATGCGGTCTTTCTCAACACCATCCTGATAATATACCAGAGTTGGTGTGTACTCAATGTTATAATCGGTCCAACCGGAATCGAATTCACGCAGATTGAACTGAGGCAGTTGAATCCCTTCCTCATCGACCAGTGGCATCAACTGAGGTGTTGTCGCACGGCAGTGTGAGCAGTCGGAGGCGAAGAAATATACAAAGAAGCTGTCTTTGTTATCAATTCTGGCTTTCAGATCATCAGGCAAAATGATTTGTTGGTAGTTCGGATCGTCCAGCAATTCGCGTGTTGCGGGATTAAGCTTGGAGGCGGCGATGCCATAAGCATTCCCCACGGCGTCCATTTGTTTCTTGGATTGCTGGTTCACCAGGACAAGTGCTGCAATCAAAACGACGAAAATACCCAGGAAAATAAGGATCGCAGCGCTTTTCTTTTTCTTCTTGGATTTCATTAAGACATCCCCCATCGATCATATCGAAATATAGTTTTGGCAAAAATACAGGATGGGATAATATGCATAAACACCCGAATTTTTGCACATCAATCAATCTACTTGCCATTATACTACATTACACGCTGTAGTGGAATATATATGATGTATGAAGCAATAGGAAAGCAATGCCCTGATATGATAACATAGAACTATATGCAATTTTAACAAGACAGGATGAGTGGAATTATGGCTGTACAGCTGCCTTCGATATTTGCCGAGCGAATGAAAAGCTTGTTAGGCGATGAATTTGAACAATTTATGAAATCTTATGAGCAGTCGCCACATGCGGGGCTGAGAGTGAATACGTTAAAAATATCGCTGGAACAATTCAAGGAAATTGCTCCATTTGATATGCGACCCATTCCGTGGTGCGGAACGGGTTTTTATGTGCCTCACGGGGTTAAGCCGGGGTTACATCCTTATTATCATGCGGGTTTGTATTATATCCAGGAACCAAGCGCCATGGCCCCAGTTGAATTATTGGATGTGAAACCCGGGGAACGCGTGCTGGATCTATGTGCGGCTCCTGGCGGGAAAACAACCCAGATCGCTGCCAAGCTTCAGGGGAAAGGTGTGCTCGTTACGAATGATATCCATGCGGAACGTACGAAAGCCCTCGCCAAAAACGTGGAAATGTATGGAATACGCAATGCCGTTGTATTGAATGAATCACCGGAACGGATTGCGAATGCATTTTCTCATTATTTTGATAAAGTGTTAATCGATGCGCCTTGTTCGGGTGAGGGTATGTTCCGTAAAGATGAGGACATGGTGAAATCCTGGGAAAATCATTCGGTGGAAAAATGTGTGCTGATGCAGCGCGATATTCTGGAGACTGCGGCCAAACTGCTTGCTCCAGGGGGTACCATCGTATATTCCACATGTACATTTGCACCAGAGGAAAATGAAGCGATGATAGCGGAATTCCTGAACATCAATCCTGATTTTGTGGTGAATGACATCCCGGAAAGTGCAGGATTTGCGCCAGGACGTCCGGAATGGGTGCGGCAGATGTTGCCCGAAAAAGCAGAAGAGACGGAATCTGTGCTGGACCAAACGCGCGGCACTGCGAGGTTGTGGCCTCATCTCTTGGAGGGGGAGGGACATTATGTTGCTGTATTGCAGCATCGTGCGGAATCTCTTATCGAAGAAGACGGAAATCAAGAAGAGGGCAGCGTTTTACAAAATGGACAGGCAGTGGGCGCAGATTTCACCGAACCAAGTGAATTGGTAGAACCATTTATCCGTGTATCTGCACCAATCAGTAAAGAAGAGCGGAAACGGGAACGTCTAATGAGAACCGAATCTAGAGAACGCGATAATAAGCATACCCGTGGTGGCAAGGCTCAGGGAAAACAGGGCAAAGGAAACGAACGTGGTGGTCGTAAAAACGAACGGGCTCAGGGGCGAGGAACCGACCAGGCAAATGTCGATCTAGGAACGGTGTATGCTCAATTTGTACAAGAAAATCTGGAAATCGAGCTTGCTGGAGAAACGGTGTATTATGGCGATCGAGTGTATCAATCTTCTGTGGGTGCTGCCCGTCTGGAAGGGCTCAAGGTTATTCGACCAGGGTGGTTTATGGGTACCGTAAAGAATGGGCGATTTGTGCCCTCTCATCCGCTTGCATGCGCTTTGAATGCAGCCGAAGCCCAGAGATCCGTTAACCTATCTTCCGCAGACGGTGAAGCAGTAAGGTATCTCAAAGGAGAGACGTTGAACATCGAAGAATCACGAGTTGAACGTCAAGCAGATACGGCGGCCAAAGGTTATGTGTTGGTGTGTGTGGACGGATTTGCGGCTGGCTGGGGGAAATGGCTGGATGGTGTACTGAAAAATGAATATCCGGCAGGCTGGAGGTGGACATCGGTATGAGTGGAAAAGGCAAACAAACGCTGCGTCTGGATAAAATATTGAGTCATATGGGCGTGGGGTCACGAAGTGAGCTCAAAAAGATGGTAAAACAGGGCAGAATCCGTGTGGACGGTAAACCGGTGAAAGACAGCGGTGTGCAGGTTAATCCAGACGTAAACGTAATTGAAGCTGACGGAGAGCGGATTGTGTATCGTGAAATGATCTACCTGATGCTTCACAAACCACCTGGCGTGGTGTCGGCAACCGAAGATAATCGGGATAAAACGGTGATTGATCTGCTGCGTAAAGAGGAGCGTGTCTTCGATCCGTTCCCTGTGGGACGACTCGACAAAGATACCGAGGGCCTGCTCATTCTAACGAATGATGGGCCACTTGCCCATGATCTGTTGTCCCCGCGCAAACATGTGCCCAAGACGTATGAAGCCCGTGTGCTGGGAAATGTTGAAGAAGAAGATATTGAAAAATTCAAAGCCGGCATTCAGCTGGATGATGGATATGAGACGTTGCCTGCGGAACTGACTGTGCTGGATCGTGAGGAAACGGAAGAGGGCGTGTTTTCTTCCATTTCATTGATCATTCATGAGGGCAAGTTCCACCAGGTGAAGAGAATGTTCCAGGCTGTTGGCAAACGTGTGGTTTATCTAAAACGTGTTGCCATGGGTGACCTGGAGCTGGATGCCAATCTTGAAATTGGCAGTTATCGCGAATTAACCGCTGACGAGTTAGAACGTTTGCGGAAGTAATAGTTCCCTACTTCGCGAAGCGAAGCAAGGAGTCTGGGCAGTGTACGAAGCCTTGCCCACCGTGCCAAAGGTGCGTCAGCTCCCGTCCTTCGCGAAGCGGAGCAGGGAGCCGGGCAGAAGGCGAAGCCCTGCCCGTAATGGTCCCGCTTGAGCTTGGGCGGGGCCGCCGCTGTCAAGCGGCAGACCCGGCAACCAAGCGCTCCCACACCGACCGTCACATAGCAAGATCGAAACCGCCGCCGGTAAACGAGACGGGAGTCCAGAGGGCAGAGCCCTCTGGGGCCCTCCCTCGGAAGGGAGGGTTTGGGTGGGTGCGACTCTTTTACAGATAAGGAATGAAGACAATGACAATTAAATTAATCGCACTGGATGTCGATGGAACGCTGCTTAATGATCATCATGAACTTACCGAATTGACACAAGAGACCTTAATTCGTGCTTCCCGTCAGGGAGCTGAGATTGTTCTGTGTTCAGGCAGAGGTCCTGCGAACACGATCCCGTTTATGGAGCAGATGGGACTTGACGGATATGTCATTACACATAATGGGGCAGTAACTGCACAGGTTCAGACTCGTGAAGTGGTGCACCATTTTGCCATGGATGGACAGGGGCTGGAGCCTTTTATATCTTACTGCCGTGCGCAAGGTGTACATTTTGACATCAACACGGCGTTTGGACTCTATGTGGATCAGCCCGAAGGTTTGGAGTTACAGGTACGCGAAATGTATCAAAACTTCATGGCAGAGCCATTAAAGCTGCCGCAATGGGCGGATATGACAGAGCCGCTTGCGAAATTCACAGCGTTTGGACCCATCGAGCAGATGAATGCGGTGCAACAGGAGTGGTCGACCTGGAATCTTCCATATTATATGACGCGTAGCGGTGATTTTTTCATTGATCTTATGCATCCAGAAGCCTCCAAAGGTGCAGCTCTAAAAAGACTGGCCGAAGCAAAAGGAATTCTTCCTTCCGAGATCATGGCGGTAGGTAACTACTACAATGACATCACCATGTTGACCTTTGCAGGCAAAGGGGTTGCGATGGACAATTCCCCGGAAGAAGTCAAGGCAGCTGCGGATGAGGTTACACTTTCGAACAACGATCAGGGTGTGGCCCACGCTATCCAAAAATATGTGTTGTCCGTCTAATAGTTCGCTCTTAAAATCTGAATAGCGTTGTATCTTATAAACTGTCGCTCTCAAGGGTAACCTAATAGAATAACGTTAGGAACCGAGGAGGACAGGTGCATGGAACTGAAAGTAGAGCTGATTCCTGATCTTCGAACATCAGGTGGCGAAGTACAGGATATTATGGTGGGCGGTCAATATATGGGTTCGCTGCTGCTTGTGTTCAGGGAAGGAGATCGGGTATCCGGCAGCCTTCAGATTGAGCAGAATTCGCTACCTGACGAGACAGAACAATATATTGTGGAGCAGGTGCACGAATATATTCGTTCTCTCGCGGATGCGGTAAGTGCTGCTGAGTATGAAGTGCTTGTAAGCTGCGGTACATTGTATTCTGTGTTACAGAAGCCAGAGTCTCAAACGGATATGTTCAATCAGTCGTCACGGTCTGAAGATAGCTACAGTCACGATGGACAGAATGATCGGGCTGGTGTAAATGAAGTACACGTCATTCCTGGCTCACAAGCCGAATCATTTACATATGAAGACCCGGAACATTTGCTTGAAATGGAGCTGGTAAGCGCCGGACGCAGCATATCTACCTATGTATTTAATGACGCCAATGGACAAGAACTGGCTGAAGCCTCTCTGAAACAATATGGCGCTGATGTGCAGGGTGAGATCCATTGGTATGATGAACCGGCAGAGAATTATCAGGATGCGGCTGCCGAGCTGCTGGTACGAGAGCTGGATGAAGAAATCATCGATACAATTACGATCCGCATGTGGCATCAAGGGCAGGAGATGGAATCGGCGGAATGGGTGCACCGGGATTTTGCGGATGAGGATGAGATAGAGTCCGAAGAAGATCTCGAAGAGATTGAAGCTGCTGAAGAAGCCTGTTATGTCATGTTGGTGCGCAAAGATCGGGAGTTTCGGGTATATGAACTGTTTCTACAAGAACGCGGAGGGTTACCTGTAGGTACAGCAACGATTGATACCTCAGAAGCGGATTTGTCAGGCTATATTGATTATCAGGTACCCGGCACAAGTGTTCAGCGAAAGAGTCTGGTTGAAGTTCTGATGCGAGAGCTGGACAAAGAGCTTGAGTTTGATACATTACATCTCACGATGTTATATCGTAATCAAATTATCGATGAAGCGAAGATTGAAGGGTAAGAGGCACAGCCTCTTGCCTTTTTTGTTTTCTTTTTGACGAACAAGCCATTTCCCGGTATAGTACCATTAGTTTAAGAGAGACCTGGAAGTGGAGGAGAATCATGAAGCACTCATTCAGTATCACAACAGACTACATCAATGATGAATTTAAGGCATTGCAGGCTCAGCCGGAAGACACGGAGGATGTGATGTCCCTGCTCATGGAAACAGCCGAGTGGTTGCGGAGCCAGGGCTCTTCTCAATGGAATGCGTTGTTAAAAGGTGAGGATTCTCATAATACGGCGGAGGCTATTCAGCGTGGCGACGGATTTGTATTTAAAAAGGGTTCTGACGTAGCTGGCATGGTTATTTTGATGAGCCAGCCAAGTGCATGGGATGTGCACTTATGGGGAAGCAAAGCGCATGCCGGGGATGGTGCACTTTATCTGCACCGATTAGCCATCCGCAGAAAGTACGCCCAGAGTGGATTGGGAAGGGCGATTTTGCAATGGTCCAGCAGCGGGATACAGTTTGAGGACAAACATATTGTCCGATTGGATTGCGGAGCCGAGAACGCGACATTGAACGCATTCTATGGGCGTAACGACTATACCTTTGTGGGAGAGACAGACGGCTTCAGTACGTACGAGAAGGCGGTCACACACTTGTCTGTATAAACGCTGTATTTAAACATAAGAAGTACATTCAAAAAGCCGGGGGCTACCATTGCTCACTGGCTTTCATTTGTATGTCGGCAAAAGAGGCTTAACTTTCAAAATCATACATCCGCTTCTTAGCCGAGCATCTTCTGAATATGTTGTATATACGACTCCGAAGTGAGGGCGTACGCTCAAACAAGATGAATAAGATAACGTATAGTAGAATAAAGGCAGACAGAGAGCGATGATTTCCATTGGAATTGCCCCTAGTACCTAACAGTACTCGTAATATCGTCAGCGTCAGATGCAACATGGTACAATTGATATTGAAATGAATTCTATTATTCGGCTGTAAATGAGCGAGTGATAAGAAATCTCATTTTGTACCTTTACTGAACATATGTTCTGATATATCATGATTGAAGATGTAATGAAAAGATTTATGCTAGAAAGGGGGAAACTAACGGTGAGATTGCTGCAGGCGCTTTTCTTTCCTCCGGAGCAGCCCGGAGGTGTATCCTCTATGATTCCGTATATGCAAGAGAGGTTTACAACCCCGAGGTGGGAGATGGATCTGTTCTCGTTGCCTAAGCGAATTCGCAACAAGGGCAGGGAAGATATCCAGTTTGAGACGTTCGATTGGACTCAGTATCAGGATAGTCCTGTCGTGCAAAAATATATGCAAACCTACCGGGATTATTTGTGGTGGACCAAGCTGCGTATTCAGAAGCCTTACGATCTGATTCATGCCCATCATCCTATTGCGGGGCTTGCAATGAAGAAGGTTTTCCCGGATGTTCCTCTCATTCAAACGATCCACTCCAGTTATGAGCGAGAGCTGATACTGAATGGACGCATTGAGCCGAACGGACCGGAGCATCAATTCCTGCTGGCCATCTATGGTGAGCTGGAGCACCAGGCGGAGCGATTGTTAACGGTATCGGATTCTTTCCGTCGTTATCTGGCGCCTTATGTACAGCATCCCGATGTTATCGGTGTGATTCCGAATGGTTTTGATGAGAAAAGGTTTAAGCCAATTCCCCATGAGAATGCGATACCACAGTTGGTCACGGTATGCCGTCTGGTTCCGGCGAAAGGGCTGGATATTCTGTTCAAAGCCTGTGCCGAACTGAAAGCCCGGGGACATGATTATGTGCTTCATATTATTGGGGACGGACCGATCCGTCCAGACTTGGAAGAATTGGCCCAGCGGCTGGGCATTTATAATGAGACTATTTTTTATGGTTACACGCTGCACCCTGAGGAATTCATGCCATTTTTTGATATCTTTGTACTTCCTTCGCGGGCGGAGGCGTTCGGGTCTGTTTTCGCGGAAGCAGCGCTTAGCTGTCTTGCCCTTGTAGGTACAGATGTTGGCGGCATACCCGAACAGATAGAGAACGGCAGTAACGGCTTGCTGGTGCCTTCAGAAGATCCGTCTGCACTGGCAGAAGCGCTGGAGAAGGTGATGGTTGACCCGGCGTACCGTTATGAGCTCGCTCGTTCGGCATGCGAGAAGGCCAAAACCCATTACTCTTTGGGCAGATCGGTCAATGAACTGAAAAAAATGTATTTGCAATTCTCGAGCCAGTTTTAACTTCTGGAAAGGGAAAAGAAGGAAGCCGCTGTGTGCCAGCGGCTTTTTTTATGTTTAGGGAAATGATGCTTCGCAACAAAAATACGTTGTTATAGGTGTTTGTTACGACCTCGAAAGCTTCCCCATCGATCCATTACTAATTTTGCACCCCAGACCAGTGCCAAACTGCCGAAAATGGGGTAAAGGATAGAGAGCAGGGAGCTGAACCCAAACTGGCTAAGCGAATAACATAGCAGCATGATGGCCAGTATGATTAGTTTGGGATGTACGTGGACATGCTGTCTGAGTTGGAGGGTCATTCCATAAATATCGGCTACAAATGTACTGAAGATTTCCATAAAAATCAGGGATACATAGATAGACTGGACTACCCATCCAAGTTGAAAGGCAATGCTGCCCATTGGAATTTCAAATTGCGTGATGCCAGGCATCTGGGCTGACATGGCGAAGTGGGCTGCCATAAGCATGAATCCTACACCAATCCCTCCCAGAACGCCGCCCCATTTCAGTACCTTTCGGCTGCGAATCTGATTCCCCACCGGAACAAGTACAGCTTGGGCAAGTGCCAGGTTGAATGAAGTATACAACAGAGGAGATAACCAGACCTGGATTGGATTGCTGTCCGTGGTTAATGTAATAAATCGGTTCGCGCCGGGATGATGTATGGTGCTGGTGATCATAAGCAGAGAGAGCAGGAGCATCATTGGCACTACGATACTGTTCATTTGCAGAATAGCCTGAATGCCCCTTCCAAGCAGCAGATATGTACCGATAAGGGTAACAATCAGTCCGGTCTGGTAATGAAGCCCCAGATGCTCAACAAAGACCGACCCTGCTCCAGCCAGCATGACACTGTTTACTCCGATGAGAATAAGAAGGGTAACCCAGGTAATCCAGTTTCCTGCTTTATGACCGAATAGATGCTTGTTGAGATCTTCGTATGAGCGCGAGCCGGTATCATGGGCAATCAGCATCATTTTTGTACCTAACCAGACAAAGAGCATGGTCGATAAGCCAATGGTAATGGTGGCCCATTTGCCATACTGGGTAAAAAACTGCAATATCTCCTGTCCTGTTGCAAAGCCGGCTCCTACTACCGTTCCAATGTATGTAAATGCGATCTGCAGCACCCGAAATGCCTGTTTCATGCGTTTCCCCTCTCAGGCCCCTGAATAGTTTGGACATGCGGGTGCCATGGTACAAGGTATGCTTGACCCATCAAAGTCATGACAATTGAAGTGTGACATAGGGTCATTTCTATGCTCTGGACAAGAGCAAAGGCAATTTCGCTTGAACTGATAGCCGGATCTATGATACTTTTACGTCATAGGATAGGCTTGGGAGGTCAAATTATGGAAGTATTGAAACAACGAATTTTACAAGAAGGTGTAGTCATGTCAGATCAGGTGCTGAAGCTGGATGGTCTGCTGAATCACCAGATTGATCCTGCATTGACGATGGAAATGGGACGTGAATTTGCCGCTCGTTTTCGTGAAAGTGGTGTAACTCGGGTCATTACAGTGGAGTCTTCCGGGATTCCGGTCGCCTTTGCTGCCGCACATGAACTGGGTGTTCCGCTGGTATTTGCCCGTCGCAAAAAAACACTTTTGGCTGACCCCGACGCCTACTGTGAAAGAGTACCTTCTTTTACCAAAGGGATCGTAACAGATATTATGGTGTCCCGCGAATATATTCATGAGAATGACCGTATTTTGTTTATTGACGATATCATTGCGAATGGCGATGCCGCTCGTGGTGTCATCAAAATTATCGAACGTTCGGGAGCGGAACTGGTTGGATTCGGTGTCGTGGTCGAAAAATGTTTTCAGGCCGGAGCGCGCACTATTCGTGAGCAGGGCATCCCGGTTGAAGCGTTGGTGCGCATTCGTTCACTGAACGATGGCACCGTGCAATTTGACGATAACGAATTGTGACTTTTTAAAGGAAAAAGTGCCTATTTTTATAACAATGCCTTTGCATGACCGCTGATTTCATTTATAATGGGGTTATGTTAGGGAGAGGAGGCAACACCATGGGTAACCAACCGGCAACAGAACAATTTTTTATTGATAAGCTGGCGGAATCGAAAGTACATTTTGAGCGTGCCCTGGATTGTAAACATACGGAATTCGATGACCTTTATCCCTATATGATTGAACATCCTCAATTTTTCTGGTACAAACGCTACGTTGCCTGGTCAGAATTGCTGACGATTGTAGGCTTGTGCGAAGAGTTGTCCTTCTCTTGGAAAGAACAATTTACACCGCATCAAGTGGAGTACCTTGAAGAACGTGTGATGTCCGCCAAAGTGCTTGATTTTTGGTTTGAGAAGAACGACAGCAAAGAGCACGCGCAGCGGTAACTTTCAGTCGGGACATACTTTCGAATGACATGACAGTCCAATACAGTCACGTGAGACCTAAATGACTTTTCATTTAGGTCTCTTTTTGTAAATAATTTTTTTGGGAAAGTAGGCGCCATAAATATGATCAGTGATGCACAATTGGATGCACTGCGTTTATCGGGTGAAAAAGTAAGGGTAGTACGGGACGAGATTCAGTCCAATGATGTGACAGGTATTGTAGTGGCTTGGGACGGGGAGCAGGTACTCATTCGCCGTCAGAATCGTCGTGTGGTCAAGCTTGATCGGAATTACCGATATCAATTGTTCAGCGAACCACGCGAGAGCCTGCTCGAAGAATAGGACATGCCTATTTAGGTTCATTTACCATGGATGTTTTGGCATAATTACACCTCTCGGGAGAGAAGATAGGTACAGTGAGAGCTTGTAACATATCAGCCGAGAGGATGTGCGGTAACCATGACACTGATGAATGATAAGGTTCATGCCTATAAAGATCAGATTGGTGAATTAAGCGATGTGCTACCAGCAGTGGTGAAGTCTTATCATGAGTTCACTGGAGAATGCTTTCAGGCAGGGGCGATTGATGCCAAGACCAAACAGCTGATTGCGCTGGGTATTGGACTGTTTGCGAACAATGAGGTATGTACGTTTTACCATGTGGAAGAGGCACGTGCCAAAGGAGCGACCGATCAGGAGATTATGGAGACGGTTGCTGTGGCTGGAGCGGTAGGCGGAGGCCATGCGCTGTCTCAGGGTGCAATGAGAGTACAGAAGGCTTTACATTAAGTATAGAAGTCTACAGCACACCGAATTTGTAAACAAAAGCCCCAAACAAAGAGGAGGTCCCGGATTCACCCGGAGCCTCCTCTTTGCGCTATATCAAATCAAACTTATATTTTGCCCAGCATTTTGTTATACATAAATTGTCCTGTTACCCGGCGTGCTGTTACGTAACGATCATTGAAGTAAGGATTGGATAATTGTGTGATGCTGACACCCTTGCTGCTTGAAGCATGAGCGAACTGTCCGCCCCCGATATATACACCTGTATGTGAAATGCCATTGCCCATCGTATTAAAGAATACCATGTCACCAGTACGCAGATTAGCTTTGGATACCGGAGTTCCGGCCTTGGCTTGTTGCTGGGAAGTGCGTGGTAATTCAATGCTATATTTGTTGAAAATATATCTCATAAATCCAGAGCAATCAAATCCGGCCATTGTTGTGCCGCCCCATTTGTAAGGTATGCCTGTCATGTTGTTAACGACGCTGTTGATACTGCTTGCCTCTGTGCTTGCTGCACCGGATGTAAATAGAACTGCTGCTCCAAAAATGGAGATGATAAGCTTTTTCAAAATTTTTGTTCTCCCTTCGATGCCTACGGAGTTAGCTAAGGGTTCGGTAGAAGGTTCCCTATATTTCCTATGTATAAGAATAATTCACCCAAAATGGTTCCCCCGTTTTCAAACATGAAACTCGGCAAATGAATAATTAAGTTTTTGTAACCTTTTGAAACTATATTGCATAAATGCGAAAATGTCAAACCGATTTTGAACACTTCTTATCATCTCAATGTTAACGGAATTATCGCTATTTATGTAGAAATAACTCGAATATTGGGTTTTAATAGATGACAAAAAAGTAACTACTGTTTCAAATGGAGAAAAATTGGATAATTTATTGGCTTTCTCACATTTCGATTAGACGATACCTAAAGGTTAAGATAAAGAATTTGTTACATATTGTTGCAATTATTGACAAAATTCATTGTTTTGCATAGAATTCTTTTTATCTAATCCACTTATTGGATGAAAAGAAATAGTTTGAGTTTAAAAACAAATATAAGGAGGGGAGACGCTCAAGGAAAACAGTTTGCAGAAAATGAATTGGGGAGTGTTCTAAACGATGTTGAAGGCACAAGCAAGGTTTGCATCTTTGGTAATGGCATGTACAATGATTTTCTCTGTTGTCGGAATGGTATTTCAGCCTGCTGCTAAGGTATCTGCTGCAGACGCATCTGGAACGACAGCAAGTATCTCAGATATTTTGAAGAATCAACGTCCTGACGGGGGATGGAAGAAGGATTACAAAGAAACAAGTGGTGAGTGGGCCAAATCTACGATTGATAATAAAGCTACATACTCAGAAATTAGAAGATTAGCCAAGGAATTTAAAAAGACAAATGATCCGCGATATTCGGCTACTGCCATCAAAGGAATCAACTTTTTGTTAAATATGCAGTACTCCAATGGAGGATGGCCACAAGTATACCAGAGCTCAGGCTATCACAAACACATTACCTTCAACGACGATGCCATGATTAATGTCATGTACATGCTGGATGAAGTAGGTGCACGTAAAGGTGATTTCTCATTCATCGACAGCTCTCTTGCGGATCGCAGTAAAAAATCAGTTGCCAAAGGTGTAGATGCTATTCTCAATACACAGGTTGTAGCAAATGGTAAACTGACTGCATGGGGACAGCAGCATGATTCCAGCTCCCTAAAACCTGCAGGAGCAAGGATTTATGAAGTGCCTTCTCTAAGTGCTGGAGAGAGCAGTACGATTGTAAAGTTTTTGAAAACAAGACCGTCGAACTCGAAAATTAAGGCTTCCATTCAAGCGGCAGAAGCCTGGTTCAACAACGTGAAAATTACAGGATACAAGTATGTCAGAGAAAACGGAGATAGCAAACTCGTAGCTGATTCAGGTGCAGCGCCAATATGGGCACGTTTTTACGAAATTGGAACGGATAAACCGATCTTCGTAGGACGTGATGGGGTTGTGAAATACAAACTCAGCGATATCGATAAGGAAAGAAGAGGTGGGTATGCCTGGTATGGCAACTGGCCTTCAAAGATATGATTTATAAAAAGCTTTATCATTGAAGGCGAAATTATATTTTTTTTGTTGACACTAATTACCTGCACATGATATATTATCTCTTGTCGCCGCGATATAATTTCTCGGAGATAAGACATACGCGGTCGTGGCGGAATTGGCAGACGCGCACGGTTCAGGTCCGTGTGGGCTAACCCCCGTGGAGGTTCGAGTCCTCTCGACCGCATCATATGTAACACGAAAAAGGTTCCTAGAATGGCATTGCTGCCACTCTAGGAACCTTTTTTATTTGTTTACAGATTTTGATCTTTGCTTTTCCTGATTCTTTTCAACCCATTCCCTCGGCTTGAGCAAAAATGAAGTTTCCCTTTGTTTATTTATCCATTAATGGAAATATGTTTGTTCTGCGACGGTTTGCCCCTATATTTCAGGTTAATTGTACGTAAAATACCGAATTGTACCTATCTTGGGAATGCCTCATCCACTATTCTCTTCTCGTGTGGAAGCGCTATCAACAGGAATTTGAATGACCAAATTCAGAGGGGGTAGGGATAATTTGAAACGAATCGGAAAAAGGATGGCAATGTGTTTCATGGTATTTATGATTGCGGCGGTGCAGTTCGGGATTATGGGAACGACAGGTAATGTGGCACAAGCAGCAGATAAGAGTCTGGCCCAAAAGCCGTATATGGGTTGGAGCAGTTACAGCATGCAGGTATATGACGGGCCGGGTAACTGGACATCGGCCGAGAGTATAAAGAAGCAATCGGACGCCATGCGTGAGAAGCTGCAAGCCCATGGATATGAATACATTAATATTGATGCTGGCTGGAACGGTGACGAAGATGAATACGGCCGTCCTATTCCGAGTACTGTTCTTTATCCAAATGGATTTCAGGAGGTCATTGATTACGTCCATAATAACGGACAGAAGATCGGAATCTATCTGATTCCGGGATTATCAATCACCGCCTATGATAAAAATCTTGAGGTTTATGGGTCGGGCGGGGCATGTCGTATGCAAGATATTGCAGTAAAACCGCTCGTTGTTATGGATGCTTGGGATTCGTACACGTACAAAATTGATTTTTCGAACCCTTGCTCACAGAAGTACATTGACTCCATCGCGGATCTTCTTGGCGAGTGGGGTATCAACTTTGTCAAATTCGACAGTGTGACGCCAGGATCGGGAATCAATAATCTTAGCCGGGATGCACGTGGTGATGTGGAGGCATGGTCCAAAGCCCTGGACAGAAATAACATCTGGTTTGAGCTTTCCTGGGCGCTTGATCACAATTACGTGGACTTCTGGAAAAAGTATGCAAACGGCTGGAGGATCGACTGGGACGTTGAAGCTTACGACAGCAGTAAGGGATTGACCGAATGGTCGAGTATTTCCCGCTTGTTCCCCATCGCTGCCCTCTGGTGGCGGGATGCAGGTCCCGGAGGCTGGAACGACTTCGATTCACTGAATGTCGGGAATGGCTCGATGGATGGTCTGACCAAGGTTGAGCGGCAAACGGCCACGACCTTCTGGTCTATCTCTTCAGCACCGCTTTATACAGGTGATGATTTAACAAGGCTGGACAGCTATGGATTGGAATTGCTTACGAATGACGAAGTCATTGCCGTCAATCAGGCCGGACGTCCAGGCCATCCGGTTTCCATGGAGACCAAGCAGCAGGTTTGGTATGCCAATAACGGAGATGGTACTTACAGTGTAGCCTTGTTCAATTTGGGCGACCAGAGTGCGGAGGTTAAAGTCAAATGGAGCGATCTTGGCCTCAACGGTCCGGCTTCTGTCCGTGATCTCTGGAGCCATTCCGAGCTGGGGAATTTTAATCATGAATTCAGTGGCGGCGTGCTAGAACCCCATGCTTCCCGGATGCTTAAAGTAACCGCACTGAACGGCACATCAGCCGTCAATGACGATGATACAGGCATGCTCTATATCGGGGATTGGCAGCGCAACGGGGGCAAGGAGCAGACAGATGGGAGACAGGATCTGAGCATAGCGATTACGGATTCCTCTGGCACTGGTCCAGCGAATAGCAGTCAAGGGGGTGCCTTGGACGCTGAAGCTGACAATGCTGCAAATTCAATCTCCGTGGAAGATGCCACTGTTACCAATGAGGTCTACATTAATGATGATGACAGCAGTATTAAATACACGGGCTCATGGAACTCCAATACCGGCAGAAGTTACGGTGATTACAATGGCGATGTGCATTTTACTGAAAAAGACGGCGATTATTTTGAGTATAGTTTCACGGGCACAGGCATTGAACTGCTGACGGAGAAGGATAAAGACCAAGGAGACATGATTGTCACCCTCGATAATGGAGCACCTGAAACTGTAAACGCCTATACCAGTGGAGAAAGGGAAGTCCAGCAGGTTTTGTACAGCAAACTTGATTTGGACAACGGCCCACATACCTTGAAGGTGGTCAAGGGCTCGGGCCAGTATATGTTGCTGGATGCGCTTAGAGTAACCATGGAAATTCCTCCTGGAGGGCAGAACAGCACCATTAGTCCGACCTCTGCAAACTTTGAAAAGGAGACGGAACAACAGAAGGATGTCACCGTGAGGCTGTCCTTGAACGGCAATATGCTGACCGGCGTTGAAAATGACGGGGTGCTGCTCAGTGATGACGACTACACGGTGGTCAATGACAAGCTGACTATCAGGAAGCAGTACCTCACGCAGCTGCCTATAGGGACAACGAGTCTAAACGTAATCTTTAGCGCGGGTGATCCCCAGTCTTTGGCAATAAGGATCAGCGATACTACGGGCATTCGATTTATAATGATCAATAACGACGATCCGGCAATCAAGTACAACGGCTCCTGGTCACGAAGCACTGGCCGAGGTTTGGGTGACTATAAGGACGATGTGCAGTATACCGAAAAAAACGATGATTCTTTTGAATACACCTTCAAGGGAACGGGGATCCAGTTATTTACGGAGGTTGACCAGTCACAGGGAGACATGGATATCTATGTTGACGACCAATTCAAGGAAACAGTCAGCGCCCATCGTAACGGTCGGCTGGCACAGCAGAACCTGTACAGCATATCGGGGCTGCCGGATGGGCAGCACACGCTCAAGGCAGTGAAGAAATCGGGGGAGTACATGCTGCTCGATATGCTCAAAGTTGAGCTTCCGAATCTAATTAATCCGGTAACCGCGGATTTCGACAAGTCAGCTTCCGCTCAGACGGACATTGATGTGACGCTGCTGCAACAGGTGGAAAGCTTCAGTGGTATTACTAACGGATCACTTGATCTGGTTCCGGGGTCCGATTATACAGTTGCAGGGAACCGAGTTACACTGAAAAAATCGTATCTTGCTGCGCAGTCAGTGGGGATGCTGAACCTCAGCTTTGCCTTCGGCGGTGATTATCTCAATGATGTGCATTCCACGGTGGTGGACGGGGATTCTTTCGAATACACCTTCAAGGGCACTGGAATAAGTATGATTACACCGACTGGACCAGAACAGGGCGAAGTGGACATTTATGTAGACGGACAGCTGGTGCAGACCGTGAACGCCTACAGTCCAAGCCGGCAGATTCAGCAGGAGATTTACAGCATTTCAGGACTGGCAAAAGGCCAGCATACACTCAAAGCTGTGAAGAAATCCGGTGAGCTCATGCTGGCCGATCAACTGAAGTTTATTGTCCCTACTGGAAACGGTGAACCAACGAATCCGTCGAATCCAGGTGGTCCATCCAATCCAAGTGGACCATCGACTCCTGTCGTCCAGCCTTCAGACACTTCTGTGCCTGCGCCAGCTCCTGAATCTGGAAATACAGACGGGACAACAGGAACAGAGGGTGGTCAGGATATTCCGTATAAGAAGTATATTCAAGGTTATCCGGGCGGGTTGTTCAAGCCGGATAACAAGCTCACCCGTGCAGAAATGGCAACCATACTCGCAATGGTATCTGAGAAAGAAGGCACAGGATCTGCTATTGCATTCAGTGACGTTAAATCTGAATATTGGGGAGCCGACGCCATTGCTAAGGTAAGCAAGATAGGGCTGATGAGTGGTTATAAGGATGGGACGTTTAAGCCAAATCAGTCATTGACTCGTGCGGAGATGGCCACTCTCGTAGCCCTTCTCGGTCCGGATTCCGAGAATTCAGGCGATGGATTTTCTGATATCAGCAGCCACTGGGCCAAGGAAGCCATTTTGAAAGCGCAAAGCGCAGGCATTCTGAAAGGCTATAAAGATGGAACTTTTCGACCGAATGCTTTATTGACAAGAGCGGAAGCCGTTGTAGCAATCAACAGAGCTTTGGGCAGAGCACCGCTCACGAACGTTTCGCAGCCACAGTGGAAGGATGTTCCTTCCACACACTGGGCCTTTGGCGATGTTGAAGCAGCATCCGTCGATCAGGTTGTAAAAGCCCGATCAGAGGTGGAAGAACCAAAGAAGAAATGATGTAAACTAGGATTGGGGGGCCATCTCGGCCCCTTTTTTCTGAATGATAAGGAGTTATCATCTCAAACCAAAGAACTTCGGAAATGCTAAAAAAAGCAATGATAATCGTCTTTTTATCGTTGCCTTTTATTCATTCCCGAATGAAACACGATTGAAGAATGAGATAAAACAATTGACTAACCCGGAAAATATTATTATCTTTGATAACGCTACCAATACCTCAAGGAGGGGGAGGAGGGTTACCCATTAAATATTCCAATGTTTTTCGTAAATTTTTAATTTCCTACGTGATCATTTTGGTTATACCCAGCATTGGCGGTTATATGTCTTATCTAACTTCCATCTCCGTAACACAGTCCATTTCCATTGAGAATAGTGTTACCCAACTCCAGAAAAGCCAGGAAATATTGGAGGGCCGCATGGCGGAAGTGGAGGGCTTCACCCGACAGCTTGCAGTTAATCAGGAACTGAACGTTCTGATGAATGAAAGGGACAACGAAACCAACGTATATGGAATATGGAGAACGATGGAGAATGTGTTGACCTTTGGACAGACCAATGATTTTCTGCAAAATTATTATATTTATCTTGCGAATTACAATCTAATTTTGACCCCGGGCTCTTCTTACAGACCGAATCACTATTATACTGATTTTCGTTATAACGATCTTTCGTTGGAAGAATGGATGAAGGACGTGTTGGGGAAGACCCACCGGAGTGAGATTAAACCGCTTAGTTCCTATGTTAGTAGGGGGAAGCAGACTTCGGTAATCACATATATGCAGTCATTGCCTCTGGACAGCTTCAATGATTCTTCACCGGCTGTCGCCGTTGTAATCATTGACGAGAAAATGATTCTTAGTCTGTTGTCCAGCCTGAATGACCGATACGGTGGCTGGGTTCATATCAGCGATGCGGAGGGCAATACCATTGCGCTGCAAGGGAGCTCTGAGCCCGAGATGGTGAAAATGGCCTCGGACTCTCATTTTGACCCAAGCAGAGTCAGCCAGTTCTATGGGGATGATCTCGTGATCACTACAAGATCTGATAAGAACGGATGGGTATACCAGGCGGGTATTCCCCGTCATGTCCTGATGGAGAATGCAAACAGGATCAAGGGGATGACGATGCTGATTACGGGCGGCACACTGCTCATCGGACTGATTGTTGGACTTGTGCTGGCTTATCGCAACAGCGTTCCAATCAATCGACTGTTAAGTGTAATGAAAGAGCAGTTTGGGAAGGATGAATCGGCTCCCAAAAATGAATTTGACTTTTTGAGTGGAAATATCGCTGCTATGCTTACTAAGAACAAGCTGCTTGAATCCGAATTAAATCGCCAGCTCCCACTGGTCAGGGATGCCTTCCTGAAGCGGCTGATCTCCGGCGAATTCAAATCGCGGGATGAGATTCTTTCCGCTGCCGAACAGGCAGATATTAATTTGTATCAAGGCACGGGATATGCTGGAATTGTCCAGATTAAGGGTTATGCCAGTATGGACAGCGTCGAGATCCTGAATGAACTGAATGCCTCCCGATTACTGTTGAAGCAGGCTTTGGCTGAACTGGACGTGGATGTCCTGATGACCGATATGGGTTCGGATAAAGTGGTCATCCTGTTCTTTTCCAAGGAAACCGACTCCGAATTGGATCGTGAAAAGGAAGATATCACGCATATCATGGAGAATCTGGCACAGTATGTGTTCAATGAATACAGGATCACCATCCAGTCGGGATTCGGAAATCTCTTCACATCGTTGACAGAGGTCAGCCTTTCCTTTGATCAGGCCAATCAGGCGCTGGAGTATGCAGTCTACATGAACAAAAAAGGTATGATGTGGAACAACGAAGCCCAAACCGAAAATACAACGTATTATTACCCGCTGGATTCGGAGCAGCGACTGATTGGCACCATTCGTGCAGGAGAACTTGAAGAGGCCAAACGGATTGTCGATGCAATCATTGTGCAGAACATGGAGCAGCGGGAACTGTCCATGGAAATGAAGCATCAACTTGTTGGAGAAATGAAGGGGACTTTTCTCAAGTTGCTGGATCAAAAGGCGTTTACGGAATATGCCTCCATCGAGAATGTGAAACGGCGGGTCATTGATATTGGTTCCTCGGAGCCGCTCGAAACGATCAAAGCTGAGTTTTATGAGATCATGGAAGAGCTCTGCTCCGTTATTGCAAACAAGAAGAAGGATGCTCATATTCAAATCATCAAACAGATTAAGGAATATACTGCGAAAATGTATTCAGATACAGAGCTGACTCTGTATCGGGTGGCAGAGCATGTGGAGCGGCCTGAGAAATACATTTCTCAATTGTTCAAAGAGTTTACGGGGGTTAATTTCTCCGATCACCTGATCAAAGTCCGAATGGATCAGGCTGTGATTTTGTTGAAAGAGAGCAATTATACTGTTGACGAGATTGCGTCACGGGTAGGTTACAATAGTTCTCACTCCTTTAGGAGGGCCTTCAAACGATTGAATGGCGTTTCGCCTAGTGTGTATAGACAATCGGTTGACGATTAAATGAAAGGAAGACCCATAGACTGTGTTGTCCGTGTTCCGGACAATGCGGTCTTTTTTTGCGAATGCGCCTCCGTAATGGAAAAATGGCTGTCGTACTGCGGATGTGTGCCCCCAAAAACAGGATAACTGTACGTGTAACGGCGCAGGTGTACCTGTTTATAGGACATCAAAATCGACTATGATCAGAATTAAGAAAGCGCTATCATAATTTACGCATCGCAGACAGCTAGTAAGGGGGGATTGTTCTGGAGAAGGAAATCGTATTAAATCACAAGACATCAACACAGCCGAAGGCACCTGGTTTTCTGACCAATGCCCGCAAAAGAATGATGAAGCACTGGCAGTTACACCTACTGGTGATTCCGCCCTTGCTATTTTTTCTCATCTTCAAGTATTATCCGATGATCAATGCGGTTCTTGCCTTTAAGGACTATAACGTCATCAAGGGGATATGGGGAAGTGATTGGGTTGGTTTTCAAAACTTTCGTCTGTTCTTTGAGAACCCATTATTTTGGACCCTGGTGAAGAACACCATTTTACTTAGCGGTTATTTAGTGTTGGCCGGATTTCCAATTCCGATTGTGCTCGCACTCATGATTAATGAGGTACGCGGAGCAAAGTTCAAGAAATTCGTCCAACTCGTATCCTTTGCACCCTATTTCATCTCAACAGTCGTGATGGTGTCCATGATTATGCTGTTCCTGGCACCACGGCTTGGATTTGTGAACATCGCCATGAACTTCTTTGGGCTGGATTCCGTGAATTTTCTGGGTGAGCCGGGCATGTTCCGTTCGATCTATGTCTGGTCCGACATTTGGCAGACTGCGGGCTACAGTGCGGTTATTTATTTGGCAGCACTTGCCGGAATCGATCCCACATTGTACGAAGCGGCTAAAGTCGATGGGGCCTCGCGTTTTCAAAAAATCCGTCACGTGGATCTGCCAGGGTTGGTGCCAACCATTGTCATTATTTTGATCCTGAATGTCGGAAATGTCATGGCGATTGGCTTTGAGAAAGTCTATTTGTTACAGAATCCGCTCAATCTGGCTAATTCTGAAATCATTGCAACTTATGTCTACCGAGTCGGCCTGTTGAATGCCAACTATAGCTTTGCAACTGCGGTGGGGCTGTTCAACTCACTGATCAATCTGGTCTTACTGGTTACGGTAAATGGTTTGGCGAAGAGAGTTACTAAGAATAGCATTTGGTAGGAAAGGAGTTCACCTATGGCTGCAAACGTTCAAACCAAGATTAAAGAGTCCGCTGTGGACAAAACGTTTCTGATTACAATTTACATTTTGCTCAGTATCGTGGCGTTGGTGGTCATTTACCCACTGATATTTATCGTCAGCAGCTCAATCAGCAGCCCGGCAGCAGTAACTTCCGGTCGAGTATGGCTCTGGCCCGTAGATATTTCCTTCAACGGTTACAAGGCATTATTTAATACACCTGAGATTCTCATCGGCTATGGTAACTCCATTTTCTATACGGTCGCAGGTACCCTGATCAGTGTAGCGTTAACCATCATGATTGCTTATCCGTTGTCACGCAAAACCTTTTTCGGCAGGAACACCCTGATGATGATCATTACCTTTACCATGATTTTCAGTGGTGGGCTGATTCCGACTTATATGGTTGTGAAGCAGCTTCATCTGATTGATACTCGCTGGGCGTTACTGATCCCGAATGCAATCTGGGTATGGCAGGTCATTATTGCTCGCTCGTTCTTTCAATCTTCTATTCCGGGGGAGCTTCTGGAAGCCAGTGAAATTGACGGCTGTAGTGATATGCGATTTATCTGGAGTGTTGTACTCCCGTTATCGAAGCCGATCATCGCCGTGCTGGTTCTCATGTATGCTGTGGGGCAGTGGAATGCGTACTTTGATGCCCTGATCTACCTCAAATCGGCAGACCTGTTCCCGCTGCAACTCATCTTGCGAAGTATCATCATTCAAAATAATGGTTCGGGTGCCATGGACGTCGCGAAAATGGTGGAAAGACAGCAGCTTACCGAACTGTTAAAATATTCGTTAATTGTGGTCGCCACTTTGCCTGTACTTGTCATCTATCCATTTGTACAGCGTCATTTTGTACAGGGGATGCTGGTCGGTTCTGTTAAAGGTTGATCCTTAGATTCGGTGTATGGAGAAAGAAGATATAGACAGTTCATACGCAAGGTACCATCGTCTCAACTGGTAAACTACAAAAAGGGAGTGATCAGATTTGAAGAAAAGTATGGTAACGTTATTGATGCTGGTAGTGGCATTCACAGTTGTCATGAGCGGATGTTCCAATGGTAGCTCATCTACAGCACAACCGGGGAGCTCGGAAGAGGGCGGCAAGGTGAATATCAGCGTGTTCGCGGTTCAGGACTCTAGCATTGATATTCCGACCAATAAATTCACTGCATTTGTGGAAGACAAATTCAATATCAAATTCAATTGGGAGATCAACCCATCGGATGGAGCCAAGGAAAAGCGGCAAATCTCGCTGGCAAGCGGCGACTATCCTGATGCCTATCTGCTAACCCACTATATAGACCAATTCTCTCAGGCAGATCTGCTGAAGTATGGCAAGCAGGGTGTGCTCGTTCCTTTGAACGATCTCATTGATCAATACGCTCCCAACATCAAAGCAGCTATGGAGAAGAACCCTAATTTGAAAACGCTTAATACAGCACCTGATGGCAATATCTATGGACTTGTTGCATATACGGAATGTTTCCACTGCTCCTACCCGAGTAAGATGTGGATTAATACCGAGTGGCTGAAAAAGCTGAATCTGGAAATGCCAAAGACGACCGAAGAATTCAAAAACGTGCTGCAAGCTTTCAAGACGCAGGACCCGAACGGAAACGGCAAAGCAGATGAGGTACCTCTGAGTGGTTCCATAGAGGAGTTCGGCGTACGAATTATTCCGTTCCTGATGAATGCATTTGTCTATGATGATGACCGAAACTACCTGCAAATGGAAAATGGAAAAGTTCAATCTGCGGCAATTACACCTGAATGGAAAGAAGGATTGACTTACATTAAGTCCCTCTTTGATGCAGGTCTGATTGACCCTGGCGCATTCACACAAAATGCAGAAGCGTTCAAGAAAATCGGTGAAAATGCTGACGCTGAAATTTTGGGTGCTGGTGCAGCTATGCATCCCGCAATTTTCGTGAACATTGACGAAGGCAATACTCGCTCGGCGCACTATAACCCGCTGGCGCCGATTTCTGGACCACAGGGTGTGTCCTATGCGACGCATGATGCGGGCGGTGTATCTCCAGGAGCGAAATTTGTAATCACAAACAAGGCAAGTGAAGAAGCGCAAATTGCCCTGATCAAAATGGTTGACTACATGTTCACACCAGAAGGTCAAACGAACGGTGCAAGCGGTATGAAGGGGATTGACTGGACTGACCCGGTGGAAGGTGATGTGGCACTGGGTAAAGACGTTAAACCTGTAGTGAAACAAATCCCTATGGCTGAGGGTGAGGCACCACGTAATGCGGGCTGGAGTGGTATGGCTCACTTCTATATGCCAAAAGAATATCGTGATACCTTCGTTCAAGGCACAGATATTTATGCATCCAATGGTTATGAGCGCAGATTATATGACGCATCGCTGTTGTACGAAGGGCATGAGCCGAAAGAGCTGTTCCCGATCTGGTCCGTCTGGATTGATCCAAACGAAATTGACGAAGCCAGTTTGCTGCAAACCAACATCAGAAACTACATTGAGCAAAATGAATTGCAATTCATCACAGGCAACAAGGACTTGAATAAGGACTGGGATGCTTATGTGAAAGGTTTACAGAACCTGAAGCTCGATCGTTATCTAGAAATTTTGCAAAAAGCATATGATACAAGCAAGTAATTAAGAGGGATATCGGAATCAGGTGCCTATGATGTACCGGCACCTGATTTTCCTTGTATTTAGGCAGAAGCGAAGTATGATGATGGAGTATATGTGATGATAGAGAAGAAGCAATGGATGTGTTACATACCAAGAAGGGTGGGATCATCATTTCTGTGACAGAACAAGAAGATATCACGAATTTCACGACGATAAGTTTGACGGATTATGGCGCTGTGCCTGACTCTGAGTTGGACACCCAGCCAGCCATGGCTCGTGCCATTCAGGCGGCGGCCGAAATTTCTGGTCCGGTGGTGCTGGACTGTGCAAGAGGCAGATATCATTTCTACCCGGAGGAGGCGATTCGGGCGCCTTATTATATCTCCAATACGACGAGTGAAGAAGAGAATCCAGACGTAACCAAGACCATTGCCATTTTGCTGAAAGGGATGAACGATGTAACCCTGGAGGGCAACGGCTCCCTGTTTATTTTCCACGGCAAACAGACCCTGTTTTTGCTGGACAAATGCACCAATGTAGAGATTCGCAACCTGCGTACAGACTATTACCAGCCGACGGTGACGGAGATGACGATTATCGCAAGCGGAAAGCATTATTTCGATGCGCGGGTTCACCCCGATTCCCGTTATCAGATTCGGGACAACAAGCTAACCTGGCTCGGTGAAGGCTGGAGTTTTGCGGAAGGTCCCATGCAAACCTATGATCCATTGCGGAATACAACCTGGCGAATCGACAATTGGCTGGAATTGGCCCAATCTGTGGAAGAGCTTGAGCCCATGACCATCCGTTTGCATTTTGATTTTCAACCTGATGTGGTCCCTGGTCATGTGCTACAAAACCGCGATGGCATTCGTGATCAAGTTGGAGCTTTTATGACCGAATGCTCGGATATAACGTGGAGAGACGTGAGTCTGCATTTTCTGCACGGACTCGGTGTCGTTGGACAGTTCAGCACAAATCTGACCTTCTCACGAATGAACCTGGCGCCCCGCACCGAAACGGAACGTACAGTTGCCGGCTTTGCGGATTTTCTGCACATCTCCAGCTGCAGAGGCAAGGTTGCCGTAAGGGACAGCTATTTTTCCGGTTCGCATGATGATCCTGTCAATGTCCACGGTACCTATTTACGAATTGTAGATCAGCCAGCAGTGGATTGTGTGAAGGTTCGATTCATGCATCCCCAGACGTATGGGCTTCCAGCATTTTATCCTGGTGATGAAATCGAATTTGTCCGTTCCGGTTCGTTGACGACCTACGCCTCCAACAATGTGGTTGCGGTTGAGCGTTTAAGTGCTCGTGAGCTTTTGCTGACTCTTGCTCATCCGGTACCGGACGGTATTGGCAGCCATGATGTCATTGAGAATGTAACCTGGACACCTGAAGTGGAAATTACAAATAATCATTTTGCCCGAGTACCAACACGAGGCATCCTCGTAACGACTCGTCGGAAAGTGCTGATTACCGGGAATACGTTTGAACGCATGTCCATGAATGCCATTTTGATTGCGGTGGATGCCGAGTCCTGGTATGAGTCCGGAAGGGTAGAGGATGTGACGATCTCCGATAACCATTTTATTGAATGTGGCGGCAGTGAGCATCCCGTGATATTCATATCCCCGGAGAATGTGGTGGTTGATGAGAGCGCTCCGGTCCACCGACAGGTCGTTATCCTGAATAACCGTTTCGAAACTTGTAGTGATGTCCCGATTCTAAGCGCCAAATCCACTTGTGGGTTGGTTTTCAAGTCGAATAAAATATGTTCCTCCAGCGAGACAGGAAAGTTATCCGGCGTTGAAGAAGCAGTCTATGCAATAGCCTGCAGCGAGGTTGACATTGCGAATAATACGTTCACTAATGTTCCAGAAGGTACTGACTAGCAATTGAGAAATCATGAGGGAGAGTGCACATGAAACTTCAATATGACAAACCTGCACATGTATGGACGGAAGGGCTTCCCATTGGTAATGGCCGTCTGGGCGGTATGATCTTTGGTGGAGTGGAGCAGGAGAAAATCAGCTTAAATGAGGATACTTTATGGTCCGGTTATCCGAAGAACGGCAACAATCCTGGCGCAAAGGACGCTCTGCCAAAGGTCCGCAAGCTGTTACAGGAGGAACGTTATACAGAAGCGGACACGCTGACCAGAGAAATGATGGGACCTTACACTCAATCGTACCTGCCTTTCGGGGATTTACTCCTACGTTTTGAGCACGGGAACATCTACCATTCCTATAAGCGGACGCTGGATGTAGAACATGCAGTGCACAGCCTTGAATATCAGATTGGCCATGTTATATATACCCGTGAAATGTTTGCGTCGCATCCTGATCAGGTACTTGTACTGCGGCTGGCTGCGAGTGTGGAAGGTGCGTTGAATGTACATGCGTCACTGGATAGCCCGCTTCGGCATGTGACTAGTGTTAGGGAAGGCCGCTTTGTTATGGAAGGAACGGCCCCTGAACATGTCGATCCCAGCTATGTTGCAAGCGACGATCCGATCCGATACGGTGACCCCGGAAATAACAAGGGCATGGTCTTTGAAGGACAGCTAGCGGTAAAGACAGAGGACGGACAGGTAACTGTGGATGGCAGTGGAATTCATGTATTGGGTGCGACAACGGCAACTTTTTATTTCAGTGCGGCAACAAGTTTTAATGGTATGGATGCCATTCCGGGAGTCGAGGGGAAAGATGCTTCCTTCACTGCAAGTTCATTTCTGAATGAGGCGGTAGCCAAGCCATATGACAGCCTGCTTGACTCCCATATTGCGGATTATCGTCTGCTCTTCGATCGGGTGAAGCTTCAGCTGGGGAATTCACCTGCTCCGGAGCAGATGTCCACTGAACAGCGGATTACGACCTATGGGGCGGAGGATCCGGGGCTTGTGGAGCTTCTCTTTCATTATGGGCGCTACTTGCTGATCGCAAGCTCCCGTCCGGGAACGCAGGCTGCGAATCTTCAGGGCATATGGAATGCAGTAACTCGTCCTCCATGGAGCAGCAATTACACGCTGAATATTAATACTGAAATGAACTATTGGCCGGCTGAAATATGCAATTTGGCTGAATGCCATGAGCCATTGCTGGACTTGATCAGCAATTTGGCGAAGAAGGGCGTTGAGACCGCACAGGTCAACTATGGTACCCGAGGCTGGACCACGCATCATAACACGGATATTTGGGGACAGACGGCACCGGTGGGCAATTATGGTGACGGTGATCCAAGCTGGGCTTTCTGGCCGATGGGAGGTATTTGGCTGACCCAGCATTTATGGGAGCATTATGCCTTCAGCGGAAATGAGACGTATTTGCGGAATTCCGCGTATCCAGTGATGAAGGAAGCTGCGCTGTTCGCACTGGACTGGCTCATTGACGATGGTAGCGGTCACCTTGTGACTTCGCCTTCAACTTCGCCGGAGCATAAATTCCGGACAGCGGAAGGTGTAGCAGCGGTCAGTCCGGGTTCAACCATGGATATCTCATTAATCTGGGAGTTGTTCACCAACTGTATTGAAGCCTCGGAAATACTTGGAACGGACCTGGATTTCAGAAAAGAACTGGTGAGCATCCGTGAGCGTCTGCTGCCGCTGCAAGTCGGGAAATATGGCCAATTGCAGGAGTGGGCGAAGGACTATGAGGATGAGGACATTTACCACCGGCATACCTCGCATCTGGTAGGCGTGTATCCGGGTCGACAGCTTTCGGACGAAGAGACACCAGAGTTGTTTGTCGCCGCCAGAACCTCCCTTGAGCGGCGGGGAGACGAAAGCACGGGTTGGAGCCTGGGATGGCGTGTTGCACTTTGGAGCCGTTTCAGGGAAGGAAATCGTTCCCTGCATCTGCTCTCCAACATGCTGCGTCTGGTCAGAGATGGAGCGTCGGAACAATACAACCATGGCGGTGTATATCCGAATCTTCTGGGCGCACATCCTCCGTTTCAGATCGACGGCAACTTCGCGGCCTCTGCCGGGATAGCCGAGATGCTGCTGCAATCTCACCGTCCTTATATGGAACTGCTACCTGCACTGCCGGATGCTTGGCAACAGGGCAACGTTTCCGGCCTGCGTGCCCGAGGTGGATTTGAGGTCAGTATCCGGTGGGACAACCGACAACTCGTAGAAGCGTACATCACTTCTCATCTGGGCCGGGACTGCGTGCTTAGAGGTGAAGGCCCAGTTGTGGTAACGCTTGACGGCAGCGTGGTTGAGACGGAGGACACCGATTCAAATATCATAGGTTTCCCTACATCTGCAGGACGTACTTACAAGATTAAGTTGAGTTAAATCGCGTTATGGATCGGAAGATCGTTGCATGGAAAATGCTCTATTCGGTCTTTATAATGAGGGCAGACTTGGGCAGGAGAGACATAATCAGCTCCGCTCAGGGCACAGCATGCAACAATAAGGAGGCATATGATGCTAACTAGCGATACAGCCGTACAAGTGCAGCAACAGAATGTTAATCTTGTAAGCGTTACAAATGGCCACGTGAGCCTGGAGATCAATCTTGAAAATGGTGAAGTGTCCTTCATCGGCAAGCATTCTTCCCATGTGAAGGGCATTCGTAGTGCTTTTCGCTGGCAGGGCCGGGAATACAGCACGGATCATTATCAGAACCATGAGCTGACGGCACAGGAAGATATTGTTCGAGAAGGATTTGGAAAAGGCATCCGCTTGGTCGTTCTGCATAAAGCCTCGTTGCTGCCGCAACTGGAGCAGCATTTCTATATGTATGAATCCTCACCGTATGTACTGGTGCAGACCACTATAGTCGGTGATGAAGAGCTTAAGGCGAATCGCATGGCTGTCATCCAATCCAAAACCATATCACTCGGCGGAGAATCCGGCCAGAATGAACCAAGCATTCTGCGTGTTCCGTTTGACAACGATAAATGGGTCAGATATACGGTGGTTAAGCCGCCGCTTGATGTGGAGAGTTATGAGGCGACAGCCTTGTTCGCGCCCGACAGCCGCCGGGGAATTGTGATGGGTTCCCTTACGCATAAGGTATGGAAAACAGGGATTCGTATGCAAAGCGAAAAAAGCGGACAAATTGAGGGACTTGATCTGTACGGCGGTGCGGTGGGTGAACTGACTCGCGATTCCCAGCCTCATGGGTATGTGAAGGGAAAAAGAGTTGAATCTCCATTGGTATTCGTCGGGTTCTATGAAGACTACCGTGAAGGTCTTGAAGCCTACGGTAGGGCTAATAGCTGGATTGAGGCTCAATTACCTTGGGAGGGCGGTGTCCCCATCGGATGGAACAGCTGGTCTGCGGCTATGAGTGATCTGGACTATGATCTATATACAGCGACCAGCGATTTTCTGAAAAATGAAGTGCAGCCGCTTGGATTCGAGAATGAGGATACGTTATATATCAACTTTGATGCTTTCTGGGACAATTTCACGCCGGAAGAGATGAAGAGCGCACTGGACCGAGTACGGCAAAACGGACATAGAGCGGGAACGTACTGGACCCCATTTGCCTTCTGGGGAGGGCCTGATCAGTTCAGTCAAGCGGTCGAAGGAACGAACGGCAAATACACCTATGCAGATATCCTGCTGCGTGACAGTGAGGGCGAAATTCTGCCAGATGTAGACGGTGGTCTGGCAATAGACCCGACACATCCTGGCAACCTGCAAAGAATCGACTGGTTCACGGATAAATTCATCGCGGAAGGTTTCGAATATATCAAACTGGATTTCTTGGCACATGGCTCGTTGGAGGGACAGCACCACAATTCGGATATTACAACAGGGATCGCGGCTTATCACTATGGCATGTCTTATTTGCAGCATAAGCTCTCGCCAGAAGTAATCGGACGGCCATTTTTCATAAACTTGTCCATCGCTCCATTATTTCCATATGCATTTGCCCACAGCCGCCGTATTTCCTGTGATGTCTTCGGTACACTTGCGGATACGGAATATATGCTGAACTCGCTGACACACGGTTGGTGGATGAGCAATACGCTCTATCGCTACAATGATCCGGATCATTCGGTGTTATACAAGAGCTTCAACCAGGAAGCTACCGGCTGGCATGAAGGACGTAGCCGCCTGACTGCTTCAATCATTGCCGGTACGGTGCTTCTACTCGGGGATGACTTCCGCAAAGAGGATGCTGCCGAACGAGCAAAAGAATGGCTTGGTAACAAGGAGATTTTGAACGTTGCTCGTATGGGCAAAACCTTCCGACCAGTTGAAGGTGATTTTGGGAAGCTGTCTTCTGACGTGTTTGTCCTTGAATCGTCGGAAGAGAAAAGTTTCTATCTCGCCGTCTTCAACTTTGATGCTGCACAGGCCGCGGTGAAATCCATCTCGCTGGAGCGGGCCGGACTAAACACCAATGCCGTTTACAGTTTGCAAGATCTGTGGGAAGGCTCACAAGGGGAAACGTCTGGAGAGCTTACGGTCTCACTGGAACCGGCGGAATCCAAAATCTTCAGATTGACCGTGAAGGGAAACTGACCTGGGAGAAATGATAACCCAGAGAAGTAAACGGTTTTAGAATATAAAAACAAAGTCAAACGCGCGCTTTTGTATCTCACAGATCGCGCGTTTGTCTGTTTTGGGTCATGAGTCTATCTGTATAGATAATCATTATTGAACTGGAGGACATGATATGAACGATTTTACTTTGTGGTATTCAACCCCTGCAGCGGATTGGTCTCAAGGCCTGCCGCTGGGCAATGGAAGAATAGGGGCGGTTGTTATGGCGTCTTCGCATCGAGAGGTATGGAGTATGAGCGAGGTCACCTACTGGTCGGGTCGAATTGATCCGGAGCACCCTTCCGAAGGAGGCAAGGCTGCACTTCAAGAGATGCGAGATCATTTTTTCTCTGGGGATTATGATGGAGGAGACCGTCTTGCCAAGCAGCATTTACAGCCAAAGAAACGTAATTTCGGCACCCATCTTGGATTATGTGATGTTGTTATTGATTTTGGGAAGAAGAATTCGGGTTCTGATGAAGCTGGAAGCTTCCAACGCGAGCTGGATCTGACTCATGCGCTGGCCGGGGCGTTCTGGAAGGATGACAACATCACGATTCTTCGTGAAGTTTTCGCTTCTCACGCCGATGATATAGTGGCCTCAAGAATTTGGAGCAATGCTCAGGGTTGCGTATCCTTTACACTTGGCTTGCAGGCAGGCACGGACTCATTCGAGGTAGTAGCCTTAGATGACAACACGCTTGAATTCCAAGGGCAGGCAACGGAAAATGTACATAGTGATGGGACTTGCGGCGTATGGGCCAAGGGTTTGGTCAAGTTGGTTGTATCCGGGGGTACCATCGTAAGTAGAGATGGTCGATTGAACGTGACCGGAGCGGATGAGGCATGGATTTATTTTAGTGTAAGCACGGATTATCGCCGTACAGATCAGGATTGGAAAACAGAGAACGAGTATACGCTGATGAAGGCTTTAAACAAGGGGTATGCCTTGCTTAGGGAGGATCATATCCGCGATTACGGCAAGCAATATGACAAGGTTGATATTCAGTTGGGGCTCAAGGGGAAATCCGGTCTGGCTACAGATCAACGTATTCGTTTGTTGGAACAGGGTAATGGGGATGAAGATCCGCAGCTGTACTCATTGTTTTTTCAATATGGACGGTATCTGACCATTGCGGGGTCTCGCGAGAACTCTCCGCTGCCACTCCATCTCCAAGGAATCTGGAATGATGGTGAAGCGTGCCGAATGGGCTGGAGCTGTGATTATCACCTTGATATGAATACCCAGATGAATTATTACCCCACAGAGATTACGAATCTAGGAGAGAGCCATCTTCCGTTATTTAGGTATGTTGAGGATCTGGCACAGGCGGGCAGGGAAACGGCTCGTAATGTATATGGATGCGATGGGTGGGTCGCTCATGTCTTCTCCAATATATGGGGCTTTACGTTGCCTGGATGGGAGACCTCATGGGGGCTGAACGTTACAGGCGGATTATGGCTGGCTACACACCTGATTGAGCATTATGAGTATAGTCAGGATCGTGTTTTCCTAGAGAATGTGGCCTATCCTGTACTTAAGGAATCCGCGGCTTTCTATCTGGACTACATGTGTGAGCATCCTCGGAACGGTTGGCTGGTGACGGGTCCTTCCAATTCGCCGGAAAATCATTTCTATTCTGATAATTCGAGAGAGGGGGCACAGCAGCTGTCCATGGGAACAACAATGGACCAGATGCTGGTGCGCAGGCTCTTCGAATTTTGTCTTAATTCAGTTGAACTTTTGAACAAAGACGAGGAACTTGGACGCAAGCTGGAAGAAGCAATCAGCAAGCTACCACCTCTACAGATCGGCAAGAAAGGTCAGTTACAGGAGTGGCTGGAGGATTATGAGGAGGTGCAGCCGGAGCATCGGCATTTGTCTCATATGTATGCGCTGTATCCGGACAATCAGATTACACCTGACCATACACCGGAACTCAGTACTGCAGCACGAGTAACGCTGGAGAACCGCATGGTCCAGGAAGAGCTGGAGGATGTTGAATTTACAGCTGCTTTGTTTGGACTGGGTTTTGCGAGATTGCACGATGGGGAGACGGCATATAAACACCTCTCACATTTGATCGGCGGCCTGTGCTTCGATAATCTGTTCACCTATTCCAAATCCGGAATTGCTGGAGCAGAGAGTAATATTTTCGTCGTTGATGGAAATTTCGGCGGTACAGCTGTCGTAGCGGAGATGCTGCTGCAAAGTTATGCGGGCGAGATCCACCTTCTCCCAGCGCTTCCACAGGCATGGAGCACCGGCTCGATAACTGGGCTGAGAGCAAAAGGAAATGCCGAGGTTGACATCGTCTGGGAGAATGGAAAGCTGACTTCTACGAACATTCACACTTTCTCGCCGGGAACGTTCACCATTTGTTGGGGCAACCATAGAACGATCCTTCATGCCGAAGCAGGCGAAAGTTACTATTTCAATAGCGAGCTGGAGTTGGTAAAATAACGATCTATACTTGAAAATAACTTTCATTTATATGGACCATGGTCCAACGGGGGGAAAAACATATAATAGAGACAGAAAGAGACAAAGGGAGGGGACGTTGATGTACAGTATTTTTTTGGTAGACGATGAAGAACTGGGACTTGAGATGATGAGGGATTACATTCGTTGGGAAGAGATGGGTATCTATATCATGGGAACGGCGAGTAACGGCAGGGAGGCCTTGGAGAAGATTGAGGCCACCCAGCCTGATATCGTTCTTACCGATGTTCAGATGCCGATAATGAACGGTATTGATCTGGCGAGAAAGATACATGAGAGCTACGACTCGATCCAGGTGATGTTTCTGACCGGGCACGATGAATTTCAATATGTAAAATCGGCTATCAACGTAGGGGCCGTGGGATATATGCTAAAACCTTTGGATTTAAACGAAATTGAAAGCGTTATCAGTAAAGTTAAACAGCGTTGTGAAGAAGTTGCAATGAAGAACCGTTCCATGGAGGCGGCCAAAGCCAATATCCTGAAGGAGTTATCTTACGAAAAAAATGAGGATCGTGCTCTTGATCTCGCTTTTAGTTTCAGCCGTCTAACCCGACAACCGGAGACCACCCGATATGCAATGGCCTTGTTCAGTATCGATCCCAAGGAGGCTGAAGAGGAACAGCAAAGTCTGGAGGAATGTACAGGACGGCTGGTGTCTTTTCTCGACCATTTCTTCAAGGCGAAGAACCTGAAAGCGATCTTTGTGGATTACAAGGAAGGAGAGACGGGTGTATTTATGGAAGCGGCCCAGCAGCCGGGACATTATGCGTGGGAAGACTTGGCTGAGGCTATTCGTAGTGCCCTCGATTTTACGGTGACGGCAGCTGTAGGAGGACAAGAGACAGAGTTATCCCATATTCACTGTCTGTACGAACAGACACGCATCGTTTTGAATGAGCGTTTCTATGAAGGTACAGGCACCATTATTCATGCGGAGTCGCTTTCGAACCAGTTTTATACGGAGCATATGCCCCCTTTTGAACAAAAGGAATGGTTTGAGGCCATTAACCGACTGGATTTTGAATGGGCGGCACAGAAGCTGCACGGGTATATTGAGGGGTTGGCAACACTGCGAGTTAAGAAGAAAATGATCTGCGACTGGTCGATAGATCTCGTTAATGAGCTGCTGGAGCAACTTCATAAACCTGTTCCGAAGCGGGCAGAGCTGTATCATTCCATCTATAATGCACTGACTCTGCATGAGATCGAGGATCTGATTCTCGGTACTGCGGAAGATGCCGTGAGTATGCTGGGTGAGCGGTTTATGGACAAAAATGCAAAATTGATTCACAAGGTCCGTACTCTCATCGATCAGAATTACAATCAGCCGATTACCATCAACAGCCTGTCTGATCAGGTCTATTTGTCACCAAACTATTTGAGATCCATTTTTAAGGACAAAACAGGTATGACCATTCACGATTATCTGACACGCATCAGACTGGATAAAGCCAGGGAACTGCTGGCAGATGGCTCGCTCAAGATTCACGATATCGCGCAGAACGTGGGCTATGAAAGTTCATCTTATTTTATATCTCTTTTCCTGAAGACAGAGGGCGTAACACCCAACGAATACAGGAAAAGTATATGAAGATACAGGCTGTCTGGTAACATCATGATCCTCCCGTTTTCCTTGAACATGATTTGGATAGGCTCCCTCTTATTAACCCATGATATGGCGAATGAAAGAGGCTTTCCTGTATGAATAGTAACAATGTGGTATGGAACATCCCCCTCCTCCTTTTTACAATTAGGCATATAGGAAAGGAAGGAGGAGAGAGGGGATTTAACAGCTCTTTATGAAAGCGATTACAGATGATGGCTGTGAACCGCCGCAGGATAGGCATATGGAGACCTAACTCAATCATAAGAAAATGGAGGCATGTTATGTTGGGACGGATTATGAAAAAAGGATTTGTGTTCTTTATCATTTTTTGCTTGGTAGTTGGCGGGGGCCAGTTCGTCCGAACAGCTCACGCCGATGATATGAATACCTATGAAGCCGAGGCCGAGGGGAATATTTTGCTTGGTAACGCGAAAATCTCTGATAGCCCGACGGCTTCAGGCGGCAAAAAGGTCGGAGGCATGTACCAAGGCAGTTCCTTGCAATTTAACAATGTTACTGTAAGTGAGACAGGAAATTATAAGATTTCCGTTTACTACATTTCAGGTGATTCGCGGCCGTTTAATATTAGTGCGAATGGCGGGGAGAAGCAATTTGAAGAACCGCCCAAGACAGTCGACTGGGATACGGTGGGAACGTATGATGTGACTCTTGCGTTGAACGCGGGTACCAACACAATCCTGATTGATGACAACAACTGGTATTCTCCCGACATCGACAAGATTGTGATCCGCGGTTTGGACAGTGACCACCCGGGAGAAGGTGGCGGAGACGGCTGGAAGAAAAATCTGCATGGTGCAATCATTGAGGCAGAAGCAGCCGACAATATTTTGAAAGGCAATGCCAAAGTGGTGGACAGCAGTATCAGTTCAGGCGGGAAAAAAGTAACGGATCTGAACAAAAACAGTTCACTGCAATTTACGAATGTTACTGTACCGGCAGATGGTACATATTTGATCCGAATATCTTATATTTCTGGTGACCAGCGACCTGTCTATATGCAGGTGAACAATGAGACGGATGAGATGATTGATCTGCCCAAAACGGCAAGCTGGAATACGGTAGGCACGTATGATGCAGAAGCTTCCCTCGATAAGGGAGTTAATACCATTACGTTCTCGGATCATGATGGTTACTCCCCCGATTTTGACCGAATTGAAGTAATCCCGTATACGCTTAGCTATGAAGCCGAAGATTCGGGCAATACACTGACTGGTGAAGCGCGTGTAACAGAGAGTCCGAATGCTTCCGGAGGCAAAAAGGTCGGCTACCTGAATGGCGGGAGCTCCTTGACGTTCAATAAAATTATAGCCCCAATGACAGGTGATTACCGCGTTAAGGTAGATTATTTTTCCGGTGATCCGCGGAGTTTCTATGTCCATGCGAATGATGGGGAAGAACAGTTCCACGACCTGCCTAAAACCCCGGATTGGGATACGGTAGGTACGTATGATCTTACCCTCCCATTAACTGAGGGCGAGAATACGATTACCTTTTCAGATAACAATGGCTATTCTCCCGATCTGGACCGAATTATCGTAGAGCCTGCGATAGAGACAGAACCCGAAAATCCAGGTGAAGGAGATGACGATCTGGGAACACCGGGTGACTCGCAACAATACGGGGATATCACGGTGACTGATTACACGTATGGCCTTCTGGTATCGAACGGACAATACGAAGTGTCTTATAATACCCAGACTGGATTCGTCGGCTATAGCTGGGCAGAAGGGCAGAAGATGCGGGGGATTTTCAGCAGCATTAAACTTGGTGACGGCCTTGTGGAAACCAAAGGTTATGAGAGTCATAAGAGCGGTGGAACACCTGTGGAGATTCAGGATGGATTCGGCAAAGGCATTGAGTTGAACTTTGTTCATACGTCAATTGGCAAACCAACCCTGAAGCAGGTCTATCGGTTTTATGAAGATAAATCGTATTTCCTCAACCGTCTGGATGCCTTCAGTGACACAGAGATCCAGAGTAATTACATGTCACCAATTACTGTGAAAAATACGGGTGGTGTGGATATCGGCGTCAGCTCGGATAATCGTGTACTGACAGTACCTTTTGACAATGACGCCTGGATTCGCTATAAATCTCAAACGATGAACCGGGCGGATACTAGCTACGAGATGACGACGGTATTCAATAACTCAACTCGTAACGGTCTGGTGATCGGTTCAGTAACCCATGATACCTGGAAGACCGGTATTGACTGGAAAGGCTCAGCTAATCGTCTGAATGAATTTGCTGTGTATGGTGGTGCAGCGAGTGACGTTACTCGCGATACCCAACCACATGGCAGCCTGACCGGTACTGAACTGTCCTCACCGCTGATTATGGTAGGTGGTTTCAGTGATTACCGCACAGGGCTTGAAGAATACGGTAAAGCCAATGCGATTATTACACCTCCGCTGGCGTTGAATCCGGAGCTGCCACAAGGTGTTCCAGTAGGTTGGAATAGCTGGGGAGCTTATGACAGCGGGCTTTCGTATCAGAACGTAGTGGATGTGTCCAATTATTTCAAGAATAACCTTAAGAAATTCAACAATAACGGAAATGTATTCATTAATATGGATTCCTACTGGGATAATCTAAGTGATGCAGAGCTTGCCCAAGCCGTATCTGTAATTAAGGACAATGGTCAGCATGCAGGCATCTATTGGGGACCATTTGTGTATTGGGGCAACGATATGAGCCAAAAAGTAGATGGTACCAACGGGCAATATACGTATGGTGATATTGTGCTCAAGGATGCTCAGGGGAAACCTCTGCCTACGCTGGATGGAGCATATGCACTGGATGTGACACATCCGGGGAGTCAAATGCGTATGAATTATTTTCTGGATAAGTTTAAATCACTTGGATTCACATTCATCAAACTGGATTTCCTGACCCATGGATCACTGGAAGGCCAACACTATGACACTACCGTGACGACAGGAATCCAGGCATACAATGAAGGGATGCGTTATGTCGAAGATCGATTGGATGGGAAAATGTTTATTAGTGCGTCCATTGCTCCGATTTTTCCAAGTCAATACGCGCATAGCAGACGGATCTCTTGTGACACCTATGGCAAAATCAATGAGACGGAGTACATGCTTAATTCATTGACATATGGTTTCTGGCAAAATGGAACGATCTATTCTTATACAGACCCAGATCATTTGGCATTAAGCAGTGCTTCAAGCCTGGAGGAAGCCCGTAGTCGGGTAAATTCCGGTGTGATTGCCGGCACGGTGATGATGGATTCCGATGATGTGAACGATCCCAAGGCACAGGAATACATGACAGCATTGTACAATAACACGGATGTTCTTCAGGTGGCGCTGAAAGGAAAAGCATTCAAGCCGCTTGAAGGGAATACGAATGCAAATGCTGCGGATACGTTTGTTCTGAAAGACGGCAATAATTATTACCTTGCCGTATTTAATTACAGCGCCAATAGTTCAGCGAACAAAACGATTAATTTGGGTCGTGCCGGATTGAATGAATCCAAATCCTACACGTTACAAGATTTGTGGACAGGTGAATCTTCGTCAGCCACGGGTTCATGGTCCATCTCGCTTGGACCGGCTGAATCGAAGTTGGTTAAATTGACCGAAAAACCAGTCAATCCGGAAAATCCAGGCAACCCAGGCAACCCAGGCAACCCAGGTAATCCAAGCAACCCTGGCAACAATGGCAATACCAATAATACTAGCGGGAACTCCGGAAATAGCTCGACCCCGGAGAACGATACAGCAAAACTGGTCATCACAGCCGATATGCTGAAAGTGGACAGTGGGGCAGGGAAAGCCGTTGTGGACATAAAGGCTGGTACTCAGGAGCTACAATTGTCATCTGATGTTTTACGCCAGCTCGGCGACCGTGCACTGGAAGTGAAATCAGGCATATTAACCCTGCAAGTACCTGCGAGTTTGTTCCAGCAGCTGTTGAGCAAGCTACCAGCGGGGCAACAGGAAGATAGTACCATTTCCTTGAAAATGGTTCCGCTTGGCAGCAAGGCCAAGGAGGTCATTGCTGCAGTGGAATCATCTTCCCGGGCAACGGTTTCCCTTAAGGGAGAAATCTATGAATTCAGCCTTTCGGTAACAACTAAATCTGGTACAACCGAAACACTCTCTGCGTTCGATCATCCGGTTACGCTGAGTCTGGAAGCGGCTGAAGGCTTCGACCCTTCACAGGGAGGGATTTATTATATTAACGAAAATGGGAAATTGGAATTTCTCAAATCGGATTACGTGAATGGCGTATTAACGACTAAAGTGAGCCACTTCAGCAAGTATGCCGTTCTGGAACTGAATCGGACGTTTGCCGATGTTCCGGCCAATCATTGGGCTAGCTCTGTAATCAAGGAGTTAGCAGCAAAGGGGTATGTTGAAGGCACAAACGAAGATCAATTTGAGCCAGGACGTGCAGTCACTCGCGCTGAATTCACCGCCATGCTCGTTCATTCTCTGGGACTGACCGTAGCAGGGGAAGTACAATTTACAGATGTAGCGACAGATGCCTGGTACGCGGAACCTATCGCGATCGCGACCCAAGCTGGTATTGTCAACGGCCGAAGCACAACCAGTTTCCAGCCGGACGCACGGATTACCCGAGAGGAAATCACGGTGATGCTGATGAAAGCATACAAACTGAATGATGGGAAAGTGCCTGTTGGTTCTACAGACATCTTGTTTACAGATATGGCTCAGGTTTCTTCATGGGCAACTGCTTCGGTAAAGGATGCAGCCAAACTAGGACTAGTTCAAGGCCAAAGACAGGGGCAGTTTGTGCCTAAAGGGATAGCTTCCCGTGCAGAGGCGGCTCAGGTCATCTATAACCTGATTTTGAAGTAAGATTTAAGGCTGCGAATTGCATCGCAGCCTTATTTTCATAATTTGAAATGAGAGATGATTTCCCCTATGGATTGTAAGAATGCGATATGGCTAATTTAACTCCTGCTTCCTACAATAATAGGTATGTTCACAACACACAGCACGAGGGTAACTGGAACTCGAAAGGATGATAAACTTGACGATTCAATATAATGAACAACTACGTATATTTGCAATACAGACGCAAAATTCGTCCTACATTTTCGGAATCAATGAGAGAGAACACCTCCAGCATCTGTATTGGGGTGACCCCGTAGACATCGCGGACAGCGCTCCGTTGCTCCATCTACAATCCCATAGCTCTTTTGATGCGGAAGTGGAAGGAGAGATGGAGGAATATAGCTTCTGGGGAGGAGCATCTTATACAGAGCCATCTCTGAAACTGCGTATGCCTGATGGTGTCCGCGATCTTCAGGTAAGGTATGACCGTCATGAGATCATTGAACAGGATGGCAGACAGACGTTGATCATCACGTTGAAGGATCAGGTGTATGCACTTGAAACGCAGCTGGTATATCGGGTCATTCCGGAATTCGACCTGGTGGAGCGTTACGCCAATATCGTAAATACGGGACAGGAGGATATCGTGCTGGAAAGCATGCAATCCGCAGCCTGGACATTTCCATATCTCCAGGATTACCGCCTGACGCATGTTACGGGGAAATGGTCGGGTGAATTCCAACTGCGTAATACCATTTTGACAGAGGGGAAAAAGATACTTGAATCGCGGAGAGGTTTCACGGACGGTCATGCCAACCCATGGTTTGCGATTGATGATGGTCTTTCGACAGAAAGCGGCGGCGGGGTATGGTTTGGTGCTCTGGCCTGGAGCGGCAACTGGAAGATTGTTGCGGAGAAGACCCCATTCACGCATGTGCGGGTAACAGGTGGCATCAATGATTTTGACAATGAATGGTTGCTGGGTGCGGGCGAAACGTTTGAGACGCCTGTCTTTGTCGGCGGATTCAGCCCAGAAGGCTTTGGCGGAATGAGCCACCGCTTGCATCAATATCAATACAATTACATACTGCCTCGCAGTGAAATCGGGAAAGTGCTGTACAACTCCTGGGAAGCTACCTACTTCGATGTTAACGCACAGGACCAAATGGCGCTTGCCGAGCGGGCAGCCAAGATGGGCGTGGAGCTGTTCGTCGTGGATGACGGCTGGTTTGGACAGCGGCATTCCGACCGAGCGGGGTTGGGCGACTGGAACGTGAATATGGAGAAGTTCCCGAACGGACTTGTTGAGCTGATTGACCGGGTTCACGGACTTGGGATGGAGTTCGGCATATGGGTAGAGCCGGAGTCGGTCAACCCAGATAGTGATCTCTATAGAGCACATCCAGACTGGGTATATCATTTTGAGACCCGGGAACGTACGGAGCTTCGCAATCAGCTGCTGCTGAATATTTCCAAGCCGGAGGTTAAGCAATACATTATCGATTTTATGACCGAACTGCTTGGCAACCATGAGATTAAGTTCATTAAATGGGACATGAACCGGACCATCACGGAGCCAGGCATGAAGGGGCACCCTATTAACCGCCAGAAAGAAGTATGGGTAAGGCATGTCCAGAGTCTCTATGATATCTGGGCACAGCTGAGAACCAAGTTCCCGGATGTGGAGTTTGAGACTTGCGCAGGAGGTGGCTCGCGGATTGATTTGGGCATCTTCCGTTATGCCGACCAGTCCTGGGCGAGTGACAATACGGATGCGTTCGACCGTCTGAGCATTCAGGAAGGCTTCTCCTATACGTACGCACCACGTATGATGACCTGTTGGGTAACTGAGTCACCTACAGGAATGAACGGTCGAAACGTCTCCCTGAAGTATCGTTTCCACAGTGCAATGATGGGCACGCTTGGTATTGGCTCCAATCTGAACGAGTGGAGTGATGAATGGATTGGGCAGTCCGGGGAATTCATCGGTCAGTACAAAGCCATTCGCCATCTCGTGCAATTCGGCAGACAATTCCGCCTGACTGCGCTTCGACATAAGGGGGTTACGGCTGTCCAGTACAGCGATGCTGCAGGAAGTGATCATGTGCTGTTCGCTTTTCTTCACTCGCAGAAGCTGGGTGAACCGTTGCCTAGACTCCGTTTGGCAGGTCTTCATGCTAACAAGACCTATCTCATTGAAGAGCTGGGATTATCGGTCAGTGGCCGTGCGCTGATGAACATCGGGGTGGAGCTGCCTCTACGTGGCGATTTCGATAGCTTGGTGTATCGTATCCGTGAGCAGGTATAAAAGGATGCTGTAGAATGTTTTAAAAGGAGTGCTTTGCAAGCCAATAGTGGCTGCATTGCACTCCTTTTTTATTGGATCTCTTTTTGTGGCAGACGGATTTGGACCGTGGTTCCCATGCCTAGTTTGCTGTACACTTTTACACCGTAATATTCACCAAATTTCAGCTTAATTCTCCGATCCACATTTGAAATGCCATAGCCGCGTCCTTCTTTCTCTTCAAACAAAGACTGAAGCGTCTCACGCCGCATGCCCATTCCATCGTCTATAACAGATAAGATGATACTATTGTTCTCGATGACGCCCTTGATATGGATATTTAGGGGCCGATCCTGGTTCCAAAGTGCATGAATCACTGCATTCTCCACAAAAGGCTGTAACGCAAGCTTTACGGTCGAGTAGGGCAAGATCGATTGATCTATCGTGTAGGTGATATTCAGCTTGCCTTTAAATCGAATAAGCTGAATGGCATTATAGCTCTGCGTCAATTTCAATTCCTCATTGATGGTCAGGATGCTCTTTCCTTTATTCAGGGATATCCGATAAAACTTGGCTAGATGAAGGACCATATCCTGAATCTGCGGATCCTGATGCTTTACGGCCAGAGAGGAGATCGAGCCGAGTGTGTTATACAGAAAGTGAGGATTGATCTGAGCTTGAAGCAGGTCAAGCTCGGCTTCCTTACTCTGTAGCTCCTTCTGGTAGACCTCCGTAACCAGACTTTTCAACCGGGTTGTCATCTGTTCGAATGCAAAGTGAAGCTGTCCTATCTCATCATTGCCCATTTGTTCCTCATGGGTAGGATTGAAATCCCCCCGTTCAATGCGCCGAATCATCCGAATTAACGTCCTGATACGTTTGCTGAACAGCGATGCAGTAATATAAATGAGCAACAGCGCCACGCCGATGAAGCCCAGTGAAATTTTGATAATAAGCTGAGAGAGAGATTTGGCATCTTTGATAATACTGTCGTAAGGGAAGATGGACACCGTTTTCCAGCCATTTTTAAGCGTGTTATAGACCGCTAGAGCCTTCACGTCTTGATAAGTTGTATCAAATCTGCCTGAAGGCGTCTCGTCAAAATTTTGATGAAGCAATTCGGGCAAGCTTGTATTGATTAACTGTTTGTCCGCTGAAGAAAGAATAATGCCCTTGTCATTTATAATAAAGATATCTTTGCCGCCTGCTTCTTTTTCCATGAGAGAGTAGATGACAGACTCGGAAATTTGAAAGACCAGCATTCCGTAGGGATACTGATTACTGTTGTTGTTCAGCAGCCGGGCAAGCGTAAACATGGCGGGACTATTCTCTGTCTGCGGCGATGAGAGATGAATAATGTTCCCATAGGATTGTTTCAATTTGTGGAACAGTTCCGTGTTCTGAACTTCGGGTGTAATCGGCCGGATATAATAATTGTCTTTGGGCAGAGATGGATTGTCCGAATAAATGAATGCGCTATCAAAATCGGGGTAGGCAGCCATCACGGTGTCGATTCGATTGCCAATATAATTATAGACATCCAAATAAGACGGATCATCCTGATACTCGTTCGTAAGGTAATTGGCAAGGCGGTTATCCAAATAAATGGAGGCGGAAATATGTTCGTAGCTATCCAGTTTATTCTCCAGATTTTTAGTGATCTGAGCTGTGGAGTTCGTCATGTTGATGTAGATCTGCTCGGTAAGTTTCGTTTTGGTAAGTTCATAGGAAAAATAAACCAATAACATCATTGGAATGATGGTGACGAGTACAAATACCATAAATAGTTTGGAACGAAAGCTCAGGTTAACAAAAGGCATGTATATGTATTTTCGATAGAATTGGCGCATTTGGAAGCCCTCTCTTGACTGATTATTCGTTGCACAATTCATCATAGCAGAGTGAATATGGAAAACCAATCCTCTCTTTTTACAAAAACATCTTTAAAAAGCGGTATCTTTCGGAGAATTCGACTATGGCAAGCGATCTGCGTCAAATTTATGATAAATAGGAGAGAAGTTGAATCAAGATATGGCCGGCCATGCTGCTGTATAGAAAAAGGGAGGGTACTTAATGCATAAGGTAAGCGCTATCAAAACAGTCAGGAGCAATAATCTGATAAGCAGACTAAAAGAGCAAAAATGGTTATTCGTGCTTATGCTTCCTGCCTTCATTGCGACATTGCTATTTTCCTATGGTCCGATGTTCGGACTGTATATGGCGTTTACGAATTATCAGCCGGGTGGGGGATCTTTTTTATACCAGTTCTTCCATGCCGAATTTGTAGGTTTCCAGTGGTTTGAGTATTTCTTTACAACAGGGGATTTCTATCGGGTTATGCGTAATACGCTTGCGACAAGCTTGCTGACGCTGTTCTTCGGATTTCCTGCGCCAATCATTCTCGCGCTTGTACTTAATGAAGCGAGACAGGGATTTTTCAAACGTTTTGTACAGACGGTTTCTTATCTGCCGCATTTTATCTCATGGGTTATTGCAGCCAACATTGTAATTACGCTGCTTGCTTCGGATGGAATGCTTAACAATATTCTGGTTCTGCTGGGCATTGTCAAAGAACCAGTCGCATTTTTGCAGAACGGGCCTCTATTCTGGTGGATTATCGCATTGTCGAACATGTGGAAAGAGATGGGGTTCAGCGCCATTATGTATCTCGCCGCAATCGCTTCCATTAATCCGGAGCTCTACGAAGCGGCCAGGGTGGACGGAGCCAGCCGATTTAAGCAAATGTGGCATATAACGCTGCCATCCATGCGCCCTACTATTGTCATATTGGCTATTCTCGCGGTTGGAGGCATTTTGAATGCAGGATTTGAACAGCAATACCTGCTGCAAAATAATACCGTGCTTGAATACTCCGAAGTTATTGATATTTATGCTTACAAATACGGACTACAGAACAGCATGTTCTCTTACGGTGCTGCCGTGGGGATGTTCAAATCCGTTGTTGCCTTTATTCTTGTCCTCATCGTGAACCGGATTTCCAGAAAAGTGAACGACCAGGCGTTGTTCTAACTACAAAAGACAGAGGGGAGCGCTTGTGATGATTCTGAACAGATTCGGGGATCGTATTTTCAAAATTATTGTGTATTTCATTCTTATTCTCGTATTACTGGTTACATTTCTTCCGTTTTGGAATATACTCGTTCTTTCATTGAACAGCGCGGAGGATACGGTACGGGGCGGCGTTTACTTGTGGCCCAGGGACTTGACCTTGGACAGCTATCAGCAGATTTTGAAAGATAGTGAGATTTTAAACGGGCTGTGGGTAACCGTCAAACGGACGCTGATTGGCGCACCGCTATCGGTTCTCGTCATTACGATGCTTGCGTATCCGCTAAGTCGGCGGAATCTGGTTGGCCGCAAAGGCTGGAACCTGTACTTTATCTTTACCATGTATTTCAGTGGTGGACTCATTCCGTTCTACATGGTGCTTAAGGCACTGAACATGATCGATACATTTTCGGTGTTTATTTTGCCAAGTTTGATGAATGTCTTCTATATGATTATTGTCCGTACCTTTATGGAGCAGCTGCCCCATGAGATTGAAGAATCGGCAAGGGTAGATGGGGCTAACGATCTGACGATTTTCTTCCGGATTGTGATGCCGCTGACAACACCTGTACTTGCCACAATAGGACTTTTTCAAGCGATTGGGCATTGGAATGCCTGGTTTGATTCCTATGCGTTCACCTACAGCTCGGACCTGAAGACCCTGCAGGCCGTGCTCGTCAAAATCTTGAATCAATTTCAGACTGGCGGCATGATTTCACAATCGCAGATGCTGGCCAACTCTGCTAAACGAAATGCTGTTTCGAGTGATACCATTCGAATGGCTGCTACCATGGTGGCCACCTTACCAATCGTTATGGTGTACCCGTTCCTGCAAAAATACTTTGTTAAAGGCATGACTTTGGGAGCTGTTAAGAGTTAATCTATTCCGTGATCCGGTTGCAGGGAAGGCTTGTCCGGTGGCTTCTCCCTGAAAGGGGGTGGGCAAAGATCGTTTTGGAAATGCTCAATCTAGCACTACAGGAATTTATTCATTGGGAGGAATTAGGGTGTCAATGATAAAGACAAAAAAATGGATGACCATGGGAATTACGGCTGCATTAGTCGTTGGTTTGCTTGCGGGCTGCTCCTCCAATGATGGGGAGAATAATACAGCGGGTAAAGATGGGGAACAAGGGCCGATTACGCTGACGTGGTTTGATGGCAATACCAAAGGAGAACCATTTACCGATGCAATTGCCCAGGAAATTACCAAAAAGACGGGCATAGAGATCTCCATCCAACAACCAACAGGTAATCCAACGGAAAAACTAAGCTTGATGCTCGCCAGTGGTGACTATCCGGATGTGGTGGTCATGAGTCGGGGAGACGCTTCACTTGATAAGTACATTTCAAGCGGTGCATTCATTCCACTGGATGAGTTAATTGAAAAGTATGGTTCTGACTTGAAAGAGATGTATGGCGAAACCTTGACCAAAACACGTTATACAGACGGCAAGAACTACTATCTGGCAAACTGGTATGGACTCGACACTGATCCGGTCTTCGGTATGCTGATGAGACAAAACCTACTGGAAGAGTTTCTTCCAGACAAAGCAGATGGTTCAAAGCCACTTACAACGGATGAGTTTGAAGCACTCCTGAAAAATTTTAAAGAAAAATACAACACGATTGATGGCAAAGAGTCCATTCCCATGACGATGAACGGTGAGAACATGGGCGCGAATTTGGGAACATTCAAAGGCATGTGGGGCTTAAAAGCCTACTATGACAACAATGGACGTCTGCAATATGATGTTAAAGACCCCAAATATCGCGAGATGCTGTTATATATCAATCGCTTATATAGAGAAGGTCTGATTGAGAAGGAATTTGCGATCAGCAAAACACAGACTTGGATTCAAAAGCTGACGACTGGCGCAGTATTCTCTACACCAGGTGCCTATTGGGACCCAGGTAACGGCAATGGAGCCTTGAAGAAAGATGGCGGGGAAAAGAATCAGTTGTTCGCATACAAGGTTGTTGCTCCAGGTGTAGACCCGGCTCAAACAACATTTGGCCCAAGAAGCTCGCTTGGATGGGATGCCATTGCGATTACCAAAAACAACAAACACCCGGAAGAAACCATAAAGCTGTTTAATTATCTGGCGAGTGATGAAGGACAGCATTTGCTGCTGTGGGGCAAGGAAGGCGAGCAATACACTATGGTGGATGGCAAGCGACAACCGGACCCTGCATTCCTGAAAAGCTTCAAGGATAACTGGGATGATACGGTGAAGAAAAGTGGCGTTCGTAAATGGTTATGGTTTGTCAAAAATGGCCTGGATCCAAATGGACAGCCGTACGACATGGCCGTTAAATTCCAACGCAGTGAAGTGGATGAACTGGCCCTCAAGAGTCTTGGTGATTCCGTATGGGATACAGCACAGTATGATAACCTGAATCCGGATGGGGGAACACCTCAAGCACTGACGGCCCAGAAGGTGAAGGATATTATGGATCAGAGCATTACGAGAGCCATTATTGCTCCAAGTGAAGCTGAAGCCAACTCCGTATTTGACAAGATGCTGGAGGATATGAAGAAGGCTGGCGATGAGAAAGTGGAAGATATCATTAACGAGAAATATGCTCAGCGTATGGAACTGTGGTCTTCCAAGTAATTGAAGAGTAAATTTGGTAATAAGAAGCGTCCCGGGATGGTCAGGGACGCTTCTTATTTATGGTCACATTTTACAAGATACGCTAAAACGTCGCTTTAACAATGGAGATGATATCTCCTGCTACGGTTGAGATCTTGCCAACCTGACCAGAAAACATATATTGTTCACCAGAAGAAACTGTGCACAATGCCCCTTCTGCCCATGGGATATAGAAGGTTAGGGAAGTACCAGCTTCGCTCTCAATCTCGATCCAATCCGTCTCCCCATCCACAAAAGCCGCGCTGACAAGGAAGCCTCCCACAGCACGGAGAGTATGGAACTCTGCTTTTTGTCCATTCGGCCAGTTGGGAAAGAAGCGCAGGGTGCCATTATAACTTTGAAGAAGGCATTCATTGATAACGGCAGGCAGGGAGAAATTTTCGAACCAGATGCCCATGCGTGACATGAAATCGAAGTTCTCCGTGTCAGCATAGCGACCACCGCTCATCAGGACCCGATCTGTACAAGTACCGTTTGGTAGCAGACAATACTGGATTTGACGCTTGAAGCGTTCCAGATCCAACACGCCAAGCCGGGCTCCTGCAAGATGAAAGAATACCAGTTCATTCCCGCCTTCGTTGCGGTGGTTAAGGTAGGAGTTTACTGCGGTCTGATATTCCTCCTCTGACGAATGAAGCCCGTGATCTTCACCTGGAAATACAGTCGTAATAGGAATTGGGACGTTATACACCACGTCAGGATCTTCCCCCTCCACCGACACAAAGACTGGACCGTTGCGTGATTCGGCTGTGGGATAAGAAGGGAACTGGTTTAAAATCTCCTCTACATTCTCTAGCAGTTCCTGCTCGGATTTTATCCTTTCAAGAACACCGCAGGCCTGGGTGAACGCATTGAACAGAAATCGCGTCAGTGTCAGGTCGATCAGGCAGTCTTTGTTTTTGGCAAAGCCGGGTGAAATCTCATATAGCTCCGGCACCACCGTCGGAAAAATGTGATAATTACCATCTCCCCAGCGTTCACCCTGTGCTTCCGGACGATTCATGTAATCGACCATGAACAGCACGGCTTCCTTCATGGGTTGAAATGCACGATCACGCAGGAACGTCTCGTCCATGGAATATCGATAGTGCCACCATAGACTTTGTACGGTCCAAGGCGTCTCACAGATTTCCCATCCCCAGTGCGGGACAGGGTAGGGCATCATGGACATCTCAACAGGATAGGCTGAGTGGGGGAAATAAGCTCCGCTTAGTCCGTAATAATCACGTGCCCATGCTCGGCTGATGGGAAGTACATGATCAACCATATCCACGTAGGGCAGATGTTTGTCGAGATGATTGCTGGAGAATGCGAGCCAAAATGGCTGCTGTGTGTTGTAATTCATGTGGTAATCCCCATGCCAGTCTGCACCGATGGTACGGTAGCTCCAGTTGGCGAATAGGCCTGGACAGGTAACGCCCTCTCTCACGGCACAATTAAAAAAGTAAAGATTGTGGTACCAGATACGCTCCAGAAATTCATCTTCCAGAGAGACGGAGGAGCGGCTCCAATAATCACGCCACATTACATTCGATTCTTCCTTAGCTTGACTAAAGGAAGACAGTTTTGGCGGGTCGGCCTCAATATTGAGTTCACTGTAAAGGCCTTCCCAGAGCTCTGCACAGGCCAAAAAGCCGAGTTCAGGTTCTCCCAGAGGACAGCCGTTGGATGCGAGCGTCTGATGATGCAAAGCATGTTTCTTCATTGCTGTTAATCCAGACGAGCGAACAGCGAGCCGGAAAGCTCTATCTTTTTCATGTGTGATATAGGGCGTAGCGGGATGCTCAACATGCGGCAAAATTTGCGTAAATGACTGTCTACCCGTAATTTCACTGGTTACGATTGCTGCTTGAGGAAATTCAGGCGGTGTTTCGGGATCAGGAATGAGCTTGATCTCCTCGAATAAGGGGATCGGAGCACCCGTCGCAGTATCACTTACCTTCATCCAGATCCGGTCGTGCGCTCCTTCCACAAAGAGTTCGAATACAGCAGGTTTGCCATCGATCAGGAAATCAATCGTGCAAAGGCCGTTGGCAATATCCATGGTGTGGCCGATGACTTCGGCCTTTCGCCGATCATACCGCAGCAGTAGTGACCCGCAGGGCATGGGCTTGGGATATGCCTTACTGTAATTTTGGCCAGCCAACTCACAATATTGTTTGTACCACGGATGATCCGTTAATCGCGGTAAATCAGCTGGCAGAGCAGCAAATCTGTCATATACCTCTTGGAAAGTCATGAGCTCTTCACGGTGTTCTTCGGCGAGACGAATATCCCATACATTGTTGTGCCCAAAATGGAGCATCACAGCGTCTGGACGGGTTGTTACGACAACACCTAGTCCTCCATTGCCCAGTAGTGCGCCTTCAAAAAAATCCGGCGCAGGACCAGTGAAGGAAATGGGATGCTGCTTGGCCCGTTCATAGCCTCTGTTCTTTTTTATCTCGTTTTTTCTCTTCGTTAGACTATCCTTCTTCTGCACAAGTCGTCCTCCTCATGAAGTCATGCGATGTACAGTTATTACTGTATCTGAACAGCAGTTTGCTGTATTTAGCAAGACGTCCATGATTTGCACGATCGTCAGATCAATTGGTGCTCTGCTGATATGTACCTCTAGTCCCCAATTGTACCTTTCGATGATGGAGATGAAAGGTTAACATCGAGAAAAACGGAGTCGGAAAGGAAACTTCCAATGAATTTTGCTTCCTTGCATCCCTATGTATATTTGGCGACCCGATACCCTTTTGCGAAGGGACAGTCGAGTTCTCCGCGAATTTGTTATACCAGTTCCATTTACTTGATCAGCGAAGGGTATGGGATATTAAGTATAAATGGTCTGAGCAGCAGGCTCGGTCCTGGTTCGCTGGTCTATATTCCAGCAGGGCAATTACATGAATGGGTGGCTGATGGGAATAACCCTATGGTACATCTGTGTTGTTATTTTGATTGGCACTATGTGGAGCGAAAAGAGGTATTTGATACGTCCTGTCCGATCTGTTATCCGCCGCAGGTGTTGCAACAAGCTTTTGTTGGCCCAGCCTTTCCATATGAACTTAGGGAGATTTCAAAGGTGGAGTCGTTGCGAATCTGGCAGGATCTGTTCCAAGACTTTTATAAAAGTGGTTCATATACCAATGAGCAGACTTTTATGCGGAGCTTGACGATTCAGCGTCATTTTCAAACGTTTATCGACTACTTTCTGAACTGCTGCATGGAGAAGGGGCATTTAATCCCTGATCGCCGGATAGCCCATATTCTTAAAATTTTGGAGAAAGACTTACTTCACGGAGCACCCAAGCCGCTGGATATCTATCACAAAAGTCTCAAAATGAGCCGTGGTCATTTTTTCGAGCTGTTCAAGAAATCTACCGGATACTCCCCCATCCAGTATATGAATCACTTTCGTATTGGACGGGCGAAGTATGATTTGCTTCACACGACATTAAATATCACTCAAATTGCTGAAAAATATCATTTTAGCTCGGTTCATTACTTCTCTCGCCTTTTTCATCAACTGACAGGTCAGGCTCCTCGCCAATATCGCTTACATCATTCCAACACAGCGGCCTTCAGCGCTCCATTGGAATGAACAGGCTTTTTTTGTCTACATATTCCCCCTTCATTGTTCAAATAATGATGGGACAGAACAAAGGAGGGAACGATGGATGAATAAGGCCGGACGAAAAGGGTGGTCCTGCACCTGGAAATTTAAAATGTCAGTGGTACTCACAGGTACGATATTCATGGTTTATGGTTTTGGCTTTTCTGCCAGCAGTGCGGAATCACAAATTCGTTCAGGGCAGCCAGAGCAAATGTTAACGGAGCAAACCATAATACAAGCACCTGGTTCAACTTCAGGTCAGATATCACCAACTCCGGCAGACAAATCGCAGCGTAAACGAATGGCGATCATCATTGATGATGCGGGGAATGACATGAAAGGTACTTCTGAAATTTTGGCGACCCCGGTTAAGTTAACGTTGGCCGTGATGCCATTCTTGCCAACGACGAAGAAAGATGCGATTGCCGCACATGAAAAAGGAATGGATGTGATTGTTCACATGCCAATGGAGCCCAAAAAGGGAAGACCAGAATGGCTTGGGCCAGGTGCGATCACAACCAATCTGACGGATGAGGAAGTGCGTGATCGAGTCGAGAAAGCCATAGATGAAGTTCCTTATGCCGTCGGCATGAACAACCATATGGGTTCCAAAATTACGTCTGATAAACGGATCATGTCCATTGTATTGGATGTATGTCAAGAGCGCGGGCTATTTTTTGTGGATAGTCGTACCAATTTTCGATCTGTGGTGGGGGAATTGGCCATCACCAAAAATATGCCACCCGTCGGCAACGATATTTTTCTAGATGACCACAATTCCAAACAACAAATACGCAAGCAAATGGATTTGGCGGCCCAACGTGCTCTCGACAAAGATGTGTGTGTAGTGATCGGTCACGTTGGTCATACCGGATTAAATACCTCTGCTGTTGTCCATGAATCCGTATCTCGGCTCAAAGGTCAGATTGAGTTCGTCGGTATTAGCGATCTGGTCCGAGATGTGTGGCATTGGCAAGCTGAGCCTAAACTGCCGACAGATAATAAATAATGCCATTAGCAATGGACTGTGCAATCCGTTTCTGTTCGCCCGGGTCGCTGATCATTGCGCGATCGTGTGCATTGCTCAGAAATCCGGTTTCAACAATTACAGCGGGTTGCTTCACATGATTTAACAGGTAAAAGGGCTTGCCCCATACCACATCGCGCTCCGTCTTGTACAATTGATTTAGCTGATTCTGAATGGAACTTGCGAGCATGTAGCTTCTTCCTTCGTTCTGATGTAAAACAACTGGGCCACGAGCAGCTGATCTTGGACTCCAGTTGGCATGGATACTGACGACGATGTCGGTGCTGACCTCTTCGCTAAGGCTTTTGCGTTGAGCCAAATCTCTGCGATGGCGTGAGCGACTGTTTAACCAGCGATTCTCGTCACTCAGCGCATAGTCTCCAAGTCGGTTGATGATGACTGCATAACCCTTGCTGCGAAGCAGAAGATACACTTTTTGGCTAATGGCTAGGTTGATGTCTTTTTCCAGTACGCCATGGTCTGTTGTTCCACCGTCAATGCCGCCATGACCAACGTCTAGAAGGATGACAGGTGCTGCAAACGCATGATGAGTGGAGTGATAGGCATCCCCATCGGTTACCGGCAGCATGGATGGGCTTATGGGTGATCGTTGTGAATGCAATGTAGGCAGGTCGGTTAAGGCAAATTTTGCCGCGCTGGCATGGGAGGTCAGAGGGATGGAACTGATGCTGATTAGCAATGCCATCGATGCGGCCAGCAGCTTATACATGAGAATACACGCTCCTTCTTGAAATAGGCATCTTATGCCATAAAGTGAGTGGATGGATACCTTTGGCATTAGACTGTGCATTCTTCTGTTTTTCATACTCTTTGCAGCAAAAAAAATGTTTATTGATGATCCCTTCTGCACACAATAGAGATAACATAAGCCCCGGCTTTGCCGGAGCTAAGGAGGCAGAGGTTATGGCCAAAAGTGATGAGCTGGTGAAATACATTACAGAGCGAGTTGTTCATTATATCGACACACCGAAGGATGAACGTAAAGGACGAACCAAGACCAAAGAGCCATGGACTATGAAGTGGTTTGGAATGATTCCTTTTGCTGTATCTCTATGGGTTGGAAAAAAGGAAAAAGCAATGAATTCGCAGGGGAAAATGCAGAAACGAAGCTCTTCAGGTAAAGGGTGAATCAAGAACCAACATAGGTAGAAGCTTCTTCCAAAGAAAAAGACGCATTCCTATGAAGAACCAGAGGAAGGCGTCTTATTTGTTGTATAGATCGGTCAAGGTTTCACAGCATAGAAATGCCCGTCCCGCAGCAAAGTCTGAAGAGGTACAAATCGTCTTACCGAAGTATTCCCGCCAATAGCTACATATTGTTTTTGAACGGTTCCACGGTCGTCACGCCAGATTTGATAACCACTGACAGGCAAAGCCCCGCCATACAAGACATTTTTCTCATCTGCAGAGAAAACGATCTTTTTATGCTCTTTCCATTGCTGATTCAATGTTTTTACGCCATTGATCGAAAGTGCTTTTGACGTGATCCATAACAGATTGTCCGCGGGATCAAAGAGAGGTTGCAGATCCATGGAGTCAACGGACAACGACAACGAGGAGACTTGTGGCGAATCCTCGGGGGTCATCACGACAGCTTGTACAGATATTGACCTTATGAACTTCATTCGACTCGTAGCCTGCCGTGAGTCCGTATCCAGTGCATCCAAAATACCCGTTGGTAAGGTGTCGCCGTTGGTTGCGTCAATATAGATTGCATCATCGTTAGGTCTCTCCACTTTCCAATAAGCGAGCAGGGGAGGCGCATAACGTAATTGAAGCCCTCCTCCGTCATTAATCATTTTCTTCAAGTCCAGTTGCTGTCGATCCAGAGCTTGATCCAACAAGGAAATGTTGTACGGTCGTTGTTCTCCCTGACCATACTCGCTGAGCTGTAATTGTCCTTGCTCGTTAGCTGAAATGATCATATAACCAACGGGTGACTCTCCAACATTAGCGTATACCAACCAGCTGCGTGTGCCTGGACCGAGGGGATAAAAGTCCAATTGAGCATGATCCCAATGGTTCCCTTCATGTTCAGTACTTAGAATGATAGCTTGCTCGCGAGCAAATTGTTGAACTGCATCAGGAGCCAGTGTGTCGGAATGAAGTCCCGCCGTACTTGTGGCCAATGTAGTGGGTAGTACGGGCCTATATGCATTTTGGATTCCAGCACCTTCAGCTTGGAGTATGGGGAGCGGGGTGATTATACATAGAAAACACATTACAATGCCGGTTATACGGCGAATCACGTTCCATCCCTTGTGGAAGGGTCGTTTCATGCCAACACCTACTTTTCTGGGGTACATATCCTGACAAAACGGACTCCATTTTCGCTACGTGATCGTTTCTAATTCCATTTTAGAGGACAGGTTATGCAAAGGTTGCTGCAACCTGTCGGGCTGCCACTCATGAATAAACACTACTTTTGCCGTCATTTGCGGGAAAAGTAGTGTCTTCGTCGTCTATCTCAAATGAAACATGCCGCTGCTAATTGCGGTCACCTTCACTTTGGGCTCATATTGCCAGATCATTTCGGTACGCCGTGTTTCATATTGCAGCTTCATAGCTTCCCGGTCCATGACCGCTTGGCGGGCTTTCTCCTGTTCCGGGTCCGTTTCTGGTTCTGCCTGAACAGCAGCTTCAGCAGCGAGTTCGACATCTGCTCCAATCATCACGCTAGTTGGTTCGACGGGCTGTAGATGTGCTTTCTGGATACGAGTAGGGCCGGAGCGAGAAGTCTGCATTTGGGGAGATGGCCCGGTCCCTGTATGTTCCTGATCCGTTGAACTACCGTCTGTGCTGGAGGCAGAGGTTGTATCAACGTCGACTTCAGGGGTGTCCTCTCTAAGAACTGCTTCATAGTACGTATCCACAACAGCAAGCTCCAGATCAAGCCGTTCTTTGGCTTTCTCTGCCCAGCTATAGTCGAGTTCCAGCAAGCGATTTGTCAAATGCGATTCCAGAGCTGCCCCGGCATCGGCTAGCGATACTTTGGCGGTCTGTACGTGCATATTCTCAGCCAGCCTTGGGCTAAGGTCACGCCTGTTCAGTTTCGAGCCGAACTTCTCGACAATTTCCCCTGTTCTGAGGGAGATACCGATAAAATGAAGTTCCTCTTTTTTCAGATCACAGGCGAATTCCACTTTAAAACACACACCAAGCCATGGCTCATATACTGCTGGCGCGGTAGCTCGCAATTGCCTTTTTGCAGCTTGTTCGAACAGGTTCACGAATGCGCCGCCTTCACGCGCTGCATTGAAGATCTGTTGCAACCTGCGACTGCCATATACAACATCTTCTTTCAAAATCCGTCCGGGTCCCAGCTGAGGCAGAGAAGGGACAATACCGAAGTACCGACCTAGAATAGTCTCTTTGGGAGCTTCGGGGGTACCGGTACCTGGTGAGGTTGGAGGAGCTAACTGTGCAGCTTTTGCTTCTTCAGCTTCCAACGCTTGCTGATGGGCATCCGGATCAAAGACGAATGTAAAGGACATCGTCTCCGCAGGTGCACCGGTTCGCTCCACAAATCCCCAATAATACGGACGGTTGGTTAATGCCTTGTCGGCTTCAGGTGAAAGTTTTACCGTAACATGGGCAGGAGAACGCTCCATAATCTGACAATCAAGTGTTTCCAGGTAAGTGAGCACATACGCTTGCACTTCATGGGGTGACATGGTCATGATCAGAGGCCTCCTTTACGAATATCAAGCCCGGATACGGCTGGTGCCTCATCTGCGACTTCGCGTTGAATGGAGTTCAACGATTGTCCAAGGGAGTCCATTTTACGGCGGATATCCTCTTCGTTTTGTGATTCAAGCATGATTTTGTACAAGCTTTTTTCTATCGATTCCTTCTTCTCCAGCCGCTCCAGAATGACATCCAATCCACCAATGACCATCTCGAACATATTGATCTTCTCATGAAGCAGATTCAGAATATGCTCCTCGATTGTGCCTGTCGTCGAAAGGTTGTAGATGTTCACATCATGCTGCTGTCCTAATCGGTGTACGCGACCGATCCGCTGCTCGACACGCATGGGATTCCAGGGCAGGTCGAAGTTGATCATGTGATGGCAAAATTGCAGGTTGATACCCTCACCGCCCGCCTCGGTTGCAATCATCGCTTGTACTCGACCACGGAAGAGGTCCATCATCCAGTCTTTTTTACCACGGTTCATGCCGCCCCGGTAGGGAACAGCGGTTAGGCCGTTGTTGCGAAAATAATTGAGCAAATACTCCTGCGTGGCACGGTATTCGGTGAAAATAATAACCTTCTCATTCATGTCACGAACGAGTTCCATTGTTTTTTCCGCTTTGGTATTTTCCTTGATCGCTTTAATATGGGCAACGAGTTCCCAAATCTTATCCCGCAGTGGGGAGTCCAGTGGAAGCTTCTTCGACAGATTGACCAACGTCACAAACACGGCATCCCGACTGCTGCATACTTCGCGTTGCAACGTCACTAGCGAAAGCATGCTGCTCAGATTGCCGCCGGCTTCCTGGTACTGATCCTTCACAAAGGAAGTCACCCCATCGTAAAGGGCTTGTTCTTCAGGCGAAAGCTGTAAATTCACATTGGACACGTTTCGTTTGGTAAATTGAACAGGTCCTTCACCGCGACGGTTACGGATCATGACTTTGGACAACTCATCCTTAAGCTGCTCCTGATTTTTCGGAATGCGTTTGTCGACGACAAAGTTGGCTGCAAAATCACCCTGACGGCCAAGCTGTCCCGGCTTGAGCAGATTAATGAGGTTAAACAGCTCGCTCATGTCATTCTGTACCGGTGTAGCCGTAAGCAGCAGGCAGTACTTTTTCCGCAATTTCAGCATGAATTGATAGTTCGTTGTTTTTTTATTTTTGAGCTTATGAGCCTCGTCGATAATAATCATGTCGTAATCTGTATTCAGCAGCATATCTTTATGCGGGTCACGCTTTGCTGTATCCATAGAGGCAACCACGATTTCATTTTGCCAGGAATAGGCTTTTTTCTGTGCAATCGCTGGGATGCCAAATTTGGAATTCAGCTCCCGGACCCATTGTAGTACAAGGGACGCAGGCACGAGAATGAGCACTTTGGATACAAGTCCACGGACCATATATTCTTTCAAAATCAGGCCAGCTTCAATCGTTTTGCCAAGTCCAACCTCATCGGCGAGAATGGCACGGCCTGACATTTCAAACAGTACTCTGCGTGCAGTATCCATCTGGTGTGGAAGAGGAGTGAGTCCCTGTAAATGCTTCAGACATTGGATTTCATCAAAATTGGGAATCAGATTCGTCTCTTCAGCTTGAATACCAAGTTGAAAGAGTCTGTAATCGCCCCAAGGGCCGCCTTTATCGAGTCTGGACTCCAGTTGGGTGATCCAGCTGCGATCGAATTCAAGCGGAACGGGTAGTTCTGCTGCAGGTTGATTAATTTGATGCGGGTTTTTCCGGTTCATGGTGCTTCCTCCCCTGCCATTCGTGATGACGGTTTATTCGTAGGTAATAGTATGGACGAATGAGAGGCAGTTCATAACCAACCTTGGAATAAGGGGTGATTTCAATCAGAAAGTTTGGAAGGGTTGTAAAATGATAGGTATTCACGTATGTTGATGAATAGTCACTTTACTTAAGTAGAGTGACTATTATATCTCAAACTATATCCTGAATATGAAGGAGGAGAATCTGTTTATGCTTTCATTGATTTTTGATATGGATGGTACGTTATTTCAGACAGATCGAATATTGGAAACTTCTCTACATGACACTTTTAATCATCTGAGATCAAAGGGATTGTGGGAGCAGAATACGCCAATAGAAAAGTACCGTGAGATTATGGGAGTTCCTCTGCCCGTCGTCTGGGAGAATTTATTGCCCGGATACTCGGACCAGATTAGACAACAAGCAAATGAATGGTTTCATGAAAAGTTAATTGCCAATATCGAGGCAGGCCATGGAGCACTATATCCGTACGTAGAAGAGTTCTTTCAATACTGCAAAGAGAAGAGTATACCGATATACATAGCGAGTAATGGACAAATCGAATACTTGAATGCCATCGTAACCTATTATCATTTGGATGAGTGGGTAACGGAAACCTTCAGCATACAGCAGATTTCATCACAAAATAAGTCTGATCTCGTACGCTCCATCGTGGAGAAATATAAGATCATTCATGGCATGGTTATCGGGGATCGCTTGTCTGACATTAAGGCGGCGAAGGATAATGATTTAATTTCCATTGGATGTAATTTTGACTTTGCTCAAGCCGATGAACTAGCTCAGGCGGATCGGGTTATTGATAGCTTCGAGGAGTTGAAGACTTTAATCGGTGTACTGTAAAATGGATGCGACAAAAAAGCGGCCCATGTGGCCGCTTTATTAATTAATTATTTAAAGAGATTAACTCCAATATTTCTTGATAATTTCGTCACGTCCGGAATAAATCCGGGATTCTTTATAATATTTCGGATCTTTGCGATGGAAATTTTGATGATATTCTTCTGCCGGATAAAATACGGAGGCTTCCTCAATGGCAGTAACGACAGGTTTATCGAATCGGCCTGTTTTGGCAAGTTCCTCTCGGGATTTCAGGGCCAATTGGCGTTGCTCTTCATTGTGATACAGGATGGCAGCCCGATATTGGCTTTTGCGATCATTACCCTGACCCGTGGCATCTGTGGGATCGATCTGCGGCCAGTACAGCTCAAGCAATTTCTCATATGGGAAAATGGCTGGATCAAACGAGATTTGCACAACTTCCAAATGCCCCGTTTCCCCGGTCAATACTTGCTCATATGTAGGGTTTTCTACGGTTCCACCCATGTATCCGGATATAATCCCGTGAATGCCGGGCTGCTCTTCAAAGGGACTTACCATACACCAGAAACATCCCCCGGCAAACGTTGCTTTTTCAATCACTGCTATTCCCCATTTCTCAGTTGTGTTTAATCAAGATTACTATGAATGCTAATTATAACGCAATCCATTTGATAGTTCACCCAGCCTCTTCTTTTCAAAAAGTGATTTGTGATAAGGAAGTAATTCTTTCTCATCCTTTACTTATATTGTATAATAATGGATGAGAAAAACGGCCTAGTGCTGCTTTGGGGCCAATTAAAAACGAAGAGGTGATCAGATGCGGAAACCGATAGATGAACCTATGTTTTATTCCTATCCCGGCATGGTGGCGGTAGTGACATCCCGTCATAAGGGCATGCAGAATGTGATGGCCTCAGGCTGGCATACCTATATTGGGTCGTCTCCCGGAATTTACGGGATATCGCTGAGGAAGGAAACGTACTCTTATGAATTGATTGAGCAGAGTGGAGTATTCGGGGTACACTTCCTTCCGGGTCATCATTCGGAGTGGATTCAGGCTGCGGGAACCTTCAGTGGAAGAGACACAGACAAATTCTCGAAATTCGGGATTACATACGAAGAAGGAATTAAAGTGGATGTACCCATTCTGACTGAAGCTTATTTTGCTTACGAGTGCAAGGTAATCAATATCACAACATATGGGGATCATGAATGGATTGCAGGTGAAGTGATACAGCGGTATCAAGACCCGGAATACTTCTTGGAAAATGGAATGGTTAATCTGGACAAATTGCAGATTCCAATGTACGTAGGACGATCCTCTTATCGGATTCTTGATGGGAGTGCGGAGGAGAAGGTTCATCCGTTTTACCTCTAGGGTCCTAGGCACCAAGATGCAATTATGAGCAAAACTTTCAATCCGGCAAGAGATAGGTTTATAATGGTTATTGGCTGCTGAGCAAGTCGGCAGCCTTTTCCTATTGGCATAAGTGTACACTCCAGACCCTCAGAGGGATCTGCTCATATATGAAATAAAAGGTAAGGTAATATTAGCCATTCTATGAAAAATGCTGTATTTAAAAATAAAATTAGAGTATGATTTTACAGCTATATATGCTTGGCAGGAAAGGTTACATCGTTTCACTGGATTGTAACTATTACTGTAATTTGTGAATAATCTTTCGGGCGTATAATGCTAAACGGGACATAACGACAAAGATATAAAGAAATCGTAATCATAAAACATCATGGTTAAGTAACACGTCTTCTTTATGTTGTAAATGAATGATGGAAGGTGCAATACGTATGTTAATGACAACCAGAACCACAAGGAGTTCTCGAACGCCCCAGACATGGATGATGTCGACTCACATTGTCAAGGAGGGGCTCGCATGTCACAATCGTTGAAAAGCAAGCGGCATATGAACGGACTGGATGGTTTGCGAGCCATCGCTGTGCTTGCAGTAATAGGGTATCATCTGAATTTAGGTTTTATTCCGGGCGGTTTGCTCGGTGTAGGCATTTTCTTTGTTCTATCAGGGTATTTGATTACAGATATTCTTTTGACACAATGGCAGGAGCATGGCCGGATTTCGCTCGGTGATTTCTGGGTGCGAAGAGTAAGGCGCTTGTTACCTGGCATGATCACGATGACTGCAGTGGTGATGATTTGGCTGCTTTGCACAGATCCATCTCGACTGGCTGCGTTGCGTGGTGACATTGTCTCGGGAGTATTATACATAAGCAATTGGTGGTATATCTTTCATAACGTTTCCTATTTCGAAAGTTTCGGCCCTCCATCACCCTTTGGACATTTCTGGTCGCTGGCTGTGGAAGAACAGTTTTACATTGTTTGGCCCCTTCTACTGGTCGCAGCAATCGTCTTGTTCAAAAGAAAGGGATGGCTGGTCGTCTTTATTGTCGTAGCAGCTGAATTGTCTGCTGGTGCGATGGCCATCATGTATAATCCGGATCTGGACCCGAGCCGTGTTTATTATGGAACAGATACAAGAGCATTCGCCTTATTGGCTGGTGCTGCACTGGCCGTGGTATGGCCGAGTCGCAAACTATCGTCATCCCTTGCCCGCATCAATCGCCTTGTCCTGGACGTGTTAGGTTTAGCTGCGCTGGCTTGGTTAATCTACATGATGCTGAATAGCAGCGAGTACGACCCTTCATTGTATCGAGGAGGAATGGTACTTCAGGCTATAGCGACGACTTTGCTCGTAGCTGTACTGGCTCATCCATCATCCTTCCTGGCAAGGCTTATTGGCGCCAAGCCATTGCGCTGGATCGGGGAACGATCCTATGGTTTATATTTGTGGCACTATCCTGTCATTATTCTGACGAGTCCAACGGTAGACACGGGTGGAGCACATCCTGTGCGAATGGTTTTGCAGGTTGCAGCAACGGTTGCACTGGCCTCCTTGTCACTTAAATATATTGAAAATCCAATTCGTCATAACGGATTTCGTGATTCCTGGTCCCGGTTATGGGGAAGAGGGCGCAATGCAACAGGTATTCGCAACGTATGGTGGAAGCGCGCTGGATTGCTGATGAGTATTCTGTTGATGTGCTTTACGGTGTCACAGATGATGATTACGTCAGCAGCGAATTCTGATTCCCATTCGGTATCGATGTCGGCCACGCTGAATGGAGATCATTCCGTAACGGAGGAAAAGGGGCAGGACGTTCTTCCAGCAACAGTGAGCACCTCCGGGGCCAACAACCAACCTGCGCCACAGAAAAACGATAAACCAGCGGCGAACGCTGGAGATCCACCAGGCAAAGGAGAACAGCAAACGACGAAGCCAGGTAATGCTCCGAAATCTGAGGAACCAACTTCAGGTGAGCAGAAAGGATCAACTCCTGGCGACTCGAACCATGCTGTTGGTAAACCCAAAGGAAGCACCGACAATCCTGGAAATCCAGAAGACAACGGTAATGAACAACCCGAGGATCCTGTCAATACATCAGATTCGTCCAAAGAGCAAGAGGAAACAGCCCCTCCAGCCAAAGATGGCAAGATTCATTATACGGTCATTGGAGATTCAGTTATTTTGGACGCCAAGCCTTATCTTGAACAAACCATTTCGGGCGTGCACGTGGACGGTCATATCGGCCGTCAGATGTGGGAGGCTGCCGATGTACTGGATGGCCTGAAGAGAAATAACCAAATGGGCAGTCAGGTCGTACTGGAGCTTGGAACAAACGGTTCCTTCAATTCCAAAAGTCTGAATTCCGTGTTGGATTATTTGAAAGATGAAGAACATGTTTATCTGGTTACTGTGCGAGTCCCTCGCCCATGGGAACGAACCGTGAATAAAGCACTGAACGAAGCGGCGTCAGATTATAGCAATGTATCTCTCATTGACTGGCACACTGCAAGTGAAGGACATGACGAATATTTCGAAAAAGATGGTGTACATCTGACGAAGGAAGGTTCGGAAGCTTTTGCAGCACTTGTGAAAGACAGTATGAAATAAATCAGAACTTATCTATTCATTTATTTATAAATTCAAGAATGGTTCCCGAATCCACATACAGAAAGAGCTCTCATGATGAGGGCTCTTTCTGTATGTAGCAAAGATTGCAGGATCAACGGGGAATCCGATATTTTTCACCCCTGCATCCGTGCATCGTCACCTTACAGAATGATAGCGTTACCATTTAAAATAAGTGTATTCAAATCGCCAAGGGGGACTATAGAGATGTTGAAAAAATGGCTTTCGGGAATATTGGCAATGACGCTATTTTCCATCGTTCTGGCTGGTTGCGGCGGCGGGGACAGCTCAGAAGGCAGCGACAGCAAGGATAAAGTAACCGTCACTATATGGCACAACTGGACTGGACAGGACGCCAAAGCGGTGGCGATGCGCAAAATCATTGAAGACTTCCGTGGGTCGCATCCGGATATTGAAGTCGTGGATGAAGGTCTGCCGACAGATGGCCTCAAAACAAGGCTCCGGACGGTGGCAGCGGCCAATGAAATGCCGGATCTGTTCGTCATGTGGCCGGATGCGATGACCAAGGAGTTTGTGAAAGGGGATCTGTTGCAGCCGATCAATGCCGAGCTGGACGCGAAGCCGGAATGGAAAGACAACTTTATTCCGAACGCTCTGGATGGATATACGGTGGACGGGGATATCTACTCGGTACCGATGAATCTCGCACCCACTTCCTTTATTTATTACAATGAAGCACTGTTTAAGCAGTACAACGTGAAAGTACCTGAAACGTGGGCTGAGCTGGAGCAGGCCATCGCTACATTTAATGAGAACAAAGTAATACCGATGGCACTGGGGAACAAGGCCAATTGGGTGGCTCAATCCACGATCTTCAGTACACTGGCTGACCGGGTAACCGGCACAGACTGGTTCTTAAAAGCAACAGCGCAGGATGGGGCCAGCTTTACAGACCCACAATTCATCCAGGCGCTGGACAAAATGCAGGAACTCGGTAACAGCAAAGCATTTCAGGATGGTTTCAACAGTATTGACGAAACACAGATGATGCAGCTGTACTTCCAGGGAAAAGCAGCGATGGTGATGAACGGCGGATGGGCATTGGCCAACCTCGTCAACAACGCACCGGAAGACATTTTGAACAATACACACATTACGATTTTACCAGCAGTAGATGGAGGCCAGGGTGAGGCCAGGACGACATCTGGCGTTGTAGGGACAGGCTTGGGTGTAAGCAAAAAGTTAAGCGGTGCCCAGAAAGATGCGGCCATGGAGCTATTCTACGCTTTGGCAGGCCCTGACGGTCAGAAAGCAACTCTGGATAGCAGCACACTCGTCAGCTACAAGATTGATCTGGACAAATCAAAAGCCCATCCATTGTTTGTGGAGCTCTATGACTTAATGCAGGAAGTAAAGATTACTCCGGTGTATGATTCCAAACTAGGATCTGCAACCGTCGAGGTTATCAACAATGGATTGCAGGAGCTATTGATGGGTGGTAAAGCCGCAGATATCGCGAATAAAATTCAGGCATCGCAAGCCAGTGCAGTCGGAAATTAAGGTCATAGGTCATTCCGATCCAGATCTGGATGAGCTGAAAGATGCTTTGCGGTAAGATTCAGACCCCTTCCCGGTAGGGGAGGGGTTTTGCATTGATATCAAGGGTTGTAATTACCAAAGGTTTGATGAAAGGAAGTGAGCAAGATGAACGCATTGCGCAGTCGACGTTTTATTATGCTGGGGCTCGCTCCGGCAGTTCTAATTTACGCTTTGTTTGTATTTGTGCCGGTTGTATGGTCAGCGTACTATGGATTCTTCAACTGGTCGGGAATCGGAGAGTCAAAATATATCGGACTGGATAACTATGTGGAAATATGGCATGATTCCGTATTTTGGCGGGCACTGAAAAACAACGTCATTTTTGTTCTAGCTTCAGTATTTGGACAAATTCCGTTAGCGTTGATGCTGGCGGTCATTTTGCACAAAAGCAATCCGTTACAGCGTTTTCTGCGTTCAGCCGTATTTCTGCCGATGGTATTATCCACAGTAGTTATCGGTATGATCTGGCAATATATCTATCACCCGCAGATCGGGATACTGAACTTTCTACTGGATGCATTAGGGCTGGAAAGCTGGAAGCTGCAGTGGCTTTCAGATGAGAAAATCGCCATTTTCTCCTTGGTGCCACCGCTGCTCTGGAGTTTTGTCGGTTTGTACTTGATTATCTTCATCTCGGCGCTGCAGAATATTCCCGGCGAAATTCATGACGCTGCCAAGATTGACGGTGCTTCCGGAATTCGCAAGCTGGTTTCCATTTCTTTGCCCATGATCTGGGGAACGGTTCAGGTAGCGATCATTCTATGTATCTCGGGCAGCCTAAAATCATTCGATCTGGTGTACATCATGACCAAAGGCGGCCCGGCGCATGCGACAGAGCTGCTGGCAACGTATATGTATAATTCAACCTTCAACACGTATCGCTATGGCTTCGGGAGTGCTATCTCGACCACCATTGTGCTAATCTCCCTGCTGCTGATCGGAACAAGCCAGTGGGCGACAAGCCGTAAGAGAAAAGAGAATTAGGAGAGAGGGGGGAATGTAATGAGTGTTACACCGTTATCGATGCCAACACCAGGGAATACTTCAGGCCATCCGGTTCGCCAATTCCGTAGTGGAATTGTTTGGACGCTGTTGACGGTCTATGGTATTTTAACATTGTATCCGTTCTATTGGCTTGTGATCAGTGCATTCAAAACGAATGAAGATTTCTATAGCAGGCCCTTCGGGCTTCCGGAGAAATGGAACGTGGAGAATTTCAGTAATGCTTGGGAAAGCTCAAAGCTGGGAACCGCTTTTGGCAATTCCCTGATTGTGTCCGTAGGTTCGCTTATCATAACGCTGTTTATAGCAGCGCTGGCCTCATTTATACTTGCACGTTTCCAGTTTCGTTGGAAAGGGTTGATCATGACCTTCTTCGTTGTAGGTATGCTGATTCCCATTCATAGCACATTGGTTCCGTTATTTATTTTGATGAAACAGATGTCTCTGCTGAATACGTATTGGGCACTGATATTGCCGTATACCGCATTTGCGTTGCCAACCGCGATATTTGTGCTAACAGCTTATTTGACTAGCATTCCACGTGACATTGAAGAGGCCGCTTTTATTGATGGAACAGGTCTATGGGGGCTGTTCACCCGGATCATGCTTCCCATGTCTGTGCCTGCCTTGTCAACGGTCACTATTCTAAGTTTTCTACACGCATGGAATGACTTTTCATTCGCACTCGTGTTTATTAACAAAACAGGGTTGAAAACGTTACCGCTCGCGATCGCCAACTTTGCCGACGGATATCAGACCGATTACGGCCTGACTCTTGCTGCCATGACCTTGTCCGTAATCCCGACCATCATTCTATACCTGGTATTTCAGGAACAAGTCATGAAAGGCATGACGGCCGGAGCAGTCAAAGGTTAAATGAGAGCGCATCCAGAGGAGGAAAAGGTGTGGGACGCTGGCTAACATCTTCACTGCAGCGGAAGCTGTCCGTCGTGGTTACGGCTTCCATGATTGTGCCGCTGCTGGCACTGGGGCTGTTCGCCTTTCTGATCTCTTCCCGCATCACAGAGCAAAAAACAAAGCTTTCCGGCATGGACACACTGAAGCAGGTAGAAGCGAATTTGCGCTATATGCTGCAGGATGCCGAGACATTATCGATTTTTTTGATTGGAGAAAGGGACATTCAGCAGTATTTGAGTAGCGATGAGGACGATGTGCAGGAGCGTGTGGATATTCTGGGCAGGATGACCAATTTGGCCGCTTCCAAAAAATATATTGCCAACATTGCCATCTATCCGGAACGTTTCGATGCGGCTCTGTCCACGGCTACATGGTATGAATCATCCAATGTAACTTATCCTCCTGCTCCGCGTGGTGATGCGGTTAAAGCATGGACTGGCGTATATCCGGTTCAGAATTATGCGGGTATCCAAAATGTAATAACATTGGTTCGACCCATTCGCAGCATTCATGATTATCGGCCCATCGGATGGCTGGCGATCAGTCTAGATGAGAAGGCAATCTCGAAAGGATGGGCAGCGCTGGGACTGGGTATGGGCGAAGGTCGACTGGAACTGATCGGTCCCACTGGAGAGATTTTGTCTTCCATGGACAAATCCCGTCTTGGACAGTCACTGGAGAAGATCGAGCCTGAAGTACATACGCTGATCCAACAGGAAGTCAGTGGAACAGCCACGTATGGCAGCGGCAATGAGAAACGTACTTTGCTCTATTATCCGGAACTGTTGACAGATTGGACGCTGACCGGAACGGTTCCCTACGATCAGTATAAGTCCGAAAACGGTTATATTCTGATCCTAACTGCTGTTGCAGTGACGCTGTCTGCTGCGATCAGTGCAGGACTGGTCTGGTTTACGGTGCGACGAGTCACAAAGCCGCTGAGAGTTCTTACGAGACATTTGTCCCGAATGGACCCGGATCGACCGATGCCCCTATTTCGATCGGAAAGTGATGATGAAATCGGCAAGCTGGGAGAGAGTTATAATTTGCTCGGTGCACATATTAAGAGACTGAAGGAAGAGGTTATCCGTGGTGAAACCCGCAAGAAGGAAGCTGATCTCAGGGCACTTCAGGCGCAGATCAATCCTCATTTTCTGTATAACACCCTTTCATCCATTCACTGGATTGCCTTGATGTCTGAGGAAAAGCGGATCGCAGAGATGGTTGAGGGATTGAGTGATTTTTTGCGCATCAGTTTGAATCAGGGTAGGGATTATTGTCCAGTTGGGCAGGAGATTGCCCACATTCGCCATTATGTTCGTGTACAATCCATCCGATTTCCCGACAAGTTCGCCGTGCATTATATTGTGGATCCGGCACTTGAACAGCGAATGATGCTGAAATTGCTGCTCCAACCACTTGTCGAAAATGCCATGATTCACGGAATTCAGCCAAAAGCGGGTATGGGCACAATTACGATCATGATTCGTCAAGAACAGGAACGAATGAATGTGCTGGTTCTGGATGACGGGGCTGGCATGGAGCGGGACAGACTTGAGCATGTCAGAAGCAGCCTTGTGTCATCGGATGAGGAAGAGCACCATGATTCAAACCACTACTGGACGGAGAAAGAGCCAATGAAGCAAACATCCCAAGGGGGTTACGGACTCCGCAATGTGAACGAGAGACTACTGCTTCATTACGGAGCGGAGGCGCAGCTCGAAGTGGACAGCCGGGTCGGAGGTGGAACCCGGATTTCATTTTCCATTCCAATCCTGGAGGAATCACGATGAGATTACTGATTGTTGATGATGAAGTAATTATCCGCACAGGGCTCGCCAGTGTAATCGCTTGGCATGAACTGGGGATTGAGCTGCTTTCGCCAGCAGCCTCGGCAGAAGAGGCGTTAACACGCATGGCCGAGGAGAGGCCGCATATTCTGATGACTGATATTCGGATGACGGGAAGGTCGGGGCTTGAACTGGCTGAGGAAGGGCGGCATATGCTGCCGGAACTCGAGGTCATTATTTTGTCGGGATACGATGACTTCTCTTACGCTCAGCAAGCGATTCGTCAAGGTGTCACGGATTATCTGCTTAAGACGAGTAAACCGGAAGATATTATCAAGACGGTGCTTCAGGCCAAACAACGGATTACCGAACGATGGGCTGAGAAATCAAGAGAAGGGCAGCTGCTGCGAGAGAACAAACAGCGCCTGTTCGCTGGATGGATCATTGATGGAGACGTTGAATCAAGCCCTTGTCCTGTATTTCTCCAGTCGGGAATGAATGTGCAATCGGAATATTCCTCAGACAAGGAGCAAGTGCAGAGACAGATTCTTATTTTAAAAGCTGAGGGGTGGAATCATTCTTCGGTTACTTTACTGAACTTTGCCGTGCAAAATATGCTGGAGGATGTTCTGTCAGGCGCAATTGCACACATTCAAAAAGACCGGATTATCTGTGTTGTACAGCTGCCACCGAATGAGCAGGATTTCCAATTTACTTTGGGGATTGCGTTAACCCGGATGGAGCAATTGTTAAAATGTACATTGCGTGCAGCAGCAGGTCAACCTTGCATGGAGGTTCAACTTCTGCATGAGAGCTACCGAACGGCGTCGATTGCATACCGTTATCACGGGTTACTTGAGGATAGGATATGGCAATATGAAGACGTTTTGCACCGCATAGGAGGCAAAGCCGTCCTTCAGCATGAGGAAGAAACTACCCTGGGGACATTATTAATGGATAACGACTCGATTATGCTGACCACATGGACGCGAGAACTGGTGGATGAACTCCTGATGGACCCCGAAGTAACGCCAGAGTCTTTTGATGCCTGTCTGCATGCTGCGGTGAATGCCGGACAGCGCTGGTTGATTCGCACGATGCGGGCCATTGGAAGAGACGATCTGGAACGATTCGAACCATGGAGGCCAAACCCGGATGCCGATGCTGGTGAACTTCGTGATCTGCTGTTTCATCATTTATATGGGCTGATGCATACCTATCACAGCCAGATGGGACAAGGGCGGACTACCCATGTACAGAAGGCTATTGCTTATATGGAATCTGGATTGGCACAGGATATTAGCCTGCAATATGTCGCAGGTCAGGTTCATCTGCATCCGGGCCATCTCAGTGAACTGTTTAAGAAGGAAACGGGCGTCACTTTTGGTGATTTTGTAACAGGTATGCGAATTCGACGCGCGATGGACATGCTTGTGGTTTCTCCCGCAAAAGTAAGTGAAGTGGCCGCCATCAGCGGATATGAGGACGTTAAGTATTTTAGCAGGCTGTTCAAAAAACATACAGGCAAGACTCCGAGTGAGTATCGCGAGGAGGCTGTGTCGTACAAGACTTCCGGACATTAAAGGTTAGCAGGCTAAAGAACGAACGAAGTCATGTTTATATTGCAAACGTTTTCGATATTTTATTACCAAGGAAACTGGGGAGCGAGGCAAGGATGAAGATGATTAATTCAAGTCAGGATTTGTCAGGACAATGGAAAATACAGCATTTCGAGGTTGGGGAGAAGCGGCCCATGGATGTTGCAGCGGCAGCGCTTGATGATCGATTTTGGATCGGAGCGGAGGTGCCAGGGGATGTGCACACCGCTCTGGTGGAACGCAGCATCATTGATCCGCCCTACTATGGGCATAACGATGCCAAGAGTCGATGGATCGAGCAGAAGGAATGGTGGTATCGTACTAGCTTCAACCTGTCGAAGGATGGGGAAGCAGAGGAGTACTTTGAGTTAATATTCGACGGGTTGGATACGTTCGCCACCGTATATGTGAACGGACATGAAGTGGGGCAAACGGCTAATATGCTGATGTCCCATAATTTCGATGTGACTACACTAGTTCGTAATGGCTGGAACGCCCTAGCGGTCAAGTTCGATCCCCTTTATCTGCATCACAGAGACAAGGAAACGTTTGACTGGTCTTCGTATACGAAGGAACGGCCATGGTTGCGCAAAGCTGCGATGAATTTTGGCTGGGACTGGGGTCCACGGATGGTCACCGTAGGAATTTGGGGAGGGGTACGTCTTGAAAGACGAACGATTGCAAAGCTGGAGAACGTATTTGCACGTACCGAATCAGCCAGCAAGCAGCAAGCAGTTGTCCATGTCACTGCGGATGTGAAGTCCGTATTGTCTTTCCGTAGCAGACAGAAACGTGAAAAAGCGGTGGCCCTGTCTTGTGATATTCGTTTACTGGACGCGAGTGGACATGAAGTGGCACGGTCAGCCGAAGCAGTTGTGGAAAATGGTCTCGCCGATACAATACTAAAATTAGATTCACCACAATTATGGTGGACGCATGATTTGGGTGAACCTTACTTGTACAGGATGGAAGTTACGCTATTTGCCGATGGGGTGGAAGTAGATCGTTACAACGAGCCTTATGGTGTACGAACCATTGAACTGGCGCTTCATAATGAGCAGGGTGAGGATGCTTTTACGTTTATCCTGAACGGAGTGCGTGTGTACGCGAAGGGAGCCAACTGGATTCCGGCCGACCATCTGATTGGTGCCATCCCGGCCTCCCGGTATCGTGAGCTGATCGAGTTGACCGTGGAAGGGCATATGAATATGCTGCGTGTCTGGGCGGGCGGTATATATGAAAAGGACGTCTTCTATGATGAGTGTGATCGGCAAGGCGTACTGGTGTGGCAGGATTTTGCTTTTGCCAATGCCCTATTCCCTGATTTCAATCGGGACTTCATGAACAATGTACGGGATGAGGTTGAAAATAATGTCTTGCGCCTGCGCAATCGTGCCTCGCTTGCACTCTGGTGTGGCAATAACGAAATTGACTGGCTATATGACATGAAGTCCGCCAGTGGAGATATTACCAGCCCCTTCTATGGAGAGCTGATCTACCATGAGCTGATACCGGAAGTACTGGAGCGGCTGGATTCGTCTCGTCCATACTGGCCTTCTTCACCGTATGGGGACAGTCACGGCAATGATGCCAACGATCCGGCTGTGGGGGATCGTCATAACTGGCAAGTATGGCATGGTTCCGTGTATCCCCGAAAACACGGCGAGCCGCCACTGCTGAATTACAGTATTGAGGGTGTGACTTTCAAAAACTATAAAAAAGATAATGCCCTGTTCAGCAGTGAATTCGGCATGCACGCCTCGGCCAACCGCTACACACTGGAGAAAAACATGCCTGGAGGGCAATTTTACTGGGGCAGCCCCGAAATGGCCTATCGGAATAAGGATACCAATCATCAGAAAGGCATTCTTCTAATGGAAGGATATACGGGGATTCCGCAAAATATTGAAGAGTACATGAACTACTCGATGCTGACACAGGCGGAAGGATTACGGTATGGCATTGAACATTTCCGGCGGATCAATCATCGCAATAGTGGAGCCCTTGTGTGGCAGCTGAATGACAGCTGGCCAGGTACAAGCTGGTCCATGGTTGACTACGAGCTGCTGCCAAAGGCCTCCTTTTATTACGGAAAAGTATTCTTTCACCCGATACTGCTGTCTCTAGAACATGAACCGGGTGAGCCGCTTACGTTATGGGTTGTGAATGATACACGTGACACTCTGAAGGGACAGCTTCGACTTAATGTCTATGGATTGAATGGGGAAAAAGTATACTCCAGCTCGCATCATGTGGAGACAGGTTCGCAATCCGCTAATCGCATAGCAGAGCTGAGCGAAGCGGAAGTATTGGGAGGCAAATTGGCAGATGAAGTGATGGTTGAATTGGTAGCCGAAGGTTTCACTGCACCACTCAATCGATATTTCTTACGTGATCCGAAGGATGTTAACCTGCCTCAATCTCAGCTCAGTGTACATGTGAACGAAGAGGAGCAATCCGTGTCGGTTACAGCCATTGGTGCAATTGCACGGTTGGTGAAGCTCGAGCTGCCCCTCGGACGCGTTCGTTTTAGTGATAACTATTTTGATCTTCTCCCTGGTGAGAGCCGTACGGTGAGATTACGTCATCCCGATAAGTTGTCTCTGCCGATGACTGAGCTACGGGTAAGCGCCATGAATGGTAGTGAAGCCTGATCCCTAATTGTTTTTCCACAAAGAACAAAACAGCCGATGCTTCCCCAACAGGGAGTCATCGGCTGTTTGTTGATTTACGCGGTGCGTGAATAACACGCCCCATTATTGAAAAGATTCGTACCGCTGCTGGAACGAAGACTCCATCTCCAGTTGCCTAGCCAACTGCTGCTTCACTTTTTCTCCACGTCGGGCCTGCAGCTCTTGCAGCCGTTCTGTAGAAGTGAATTGATCGGCTGCCATATCAATGAGCAACTCAGCGAGCACGTCCGCATCTTCCAATGCGGCATTCAATCCAAAAGCGCCCGTTGGAGTCATTGTGTGAGCAGCATCACCAAGCAAGACCACGTTGTCCTGCGCCCATAATTCGGCGAAACTGCTCTCTACGGATAACAAAACAAAATCACTCCATGTCTGGATATGTTGAGCTACCGAATCAGCGAGACAGGGGAAGGCCGCCACGAGTTTCTGTACAAAGGGAGCAAAAGGCTGCTCACGCAGCTTGGAGAAGGACCCTTGCGGGATGTTCCATCCGATCTGTACGTATCCTCCAAATTGTGAGAATAGCGCCAACTGCTGACCATCCATACTGGCCATTCGAACAGCAGGTTCCCAGCCTGCTGGAGCAGGAATGCGAGCCCATAACAGATCGTATCCATGTTTGCGGATATCCGGGGTCAGACCAGCGTGTCTGCGTACAGCTGAATATCTGCCATCTGCACCAACAATAACCGCTGCTTCAATGGAAGCAGGCCGTCCTTCTTGCCGAATGTTGATGCCAACCGTGTGGTCAGCCTTATTCCGTAATAATCCAGTCATAACCGTATTATAAAGGACTTGTTCGTTTTCCTGGTTCTGTGATTGTGACACGATGACTTCCAGCAGATGATCCTGAGGCACATGAATGCCCACATGGGATTCTTGCTCTCCAGGGAAAATGGTGTGGATGATCTGACCGTTCTCCCAATATTGAATTTGCTCCAGAGGCAGCACGCCACGCTGGGTGACAGAAGGGTATAACCCATGTTTATTCAATACATGTTCACCATCTGCATTAAGCACTTCGCCACGAAACGACTTAAGAAGGTGCGGCTGGCGCTCGATCAGAATGGTGGATATTCCCTGCCGTTTCAGCAGGAATGAGAGTAGCGCCCCTCCAGGGCCAGCTCCCACAATACAAACGTCAGTTTTTAAATACGTATTTTGATTCATGTGTAAAATTCCCTTGCAATATAATGGATGAATATCCTATTACTTTATAATAACAGATTTATAAAAATCATTAAGTAACTAAAAGTAACTTTAAAGATATACGTTATTATAAACAAATTCAATCCAATAATGCAATAGAATCCTTCTATTTCTCTACAGGAAGGAGGATTCAAGCCTGCGGTACTGCTTTTCAGCTTATGAGCGCAGGCTTGATAAGAACAGCAAATTCTTTTAAGGGAAATACTCTGATATCTATGTGATCAGTCGGTTGGTTATGCGAGCCACGCGTTCTCCCAGAGCTTTACCCAGTGCTATGCCCTGTTCGCTGAGCAGATCATCACTGTCCACCGGACAAGTCACCCCAACACCATAATAGGAGCCATATAATGCATTATCTGCAAAGTTGCCAGGTAGTCCGGTAATGATCATGCCCTGATGGAGCATGGGTGTCAGCAGATGAATCAACGTTGACTCCAGTCCACCATGCTCGGTTGCGATGGTACAGAACACCGCACCTACTTTGTCTACAAGCTTGCCCTCTGCCCAGAGGTAGCCCAGCTTGTCGATCCAATTTTTCAACCCGGAGCTGATGGAGCCAAAATGTCCGGGGCAGCCCCAGATAATGGCGTCCATTTCCACCAGCTTGTAAATGTCGGCTTCTTCTGTGGAATGCAAATGAACGGTTGCACCATGCACGCTGGCTGCGCCAGCAGCAATCGACTCGGCAAGCGCTCGTGTATGACCGCCTTCACTATCGAAAACAATATAAATGTTCATTGCTTGATTCCTCCTTGTGTGGTTATCTGTTCATGCTATAAGGTAGCTTGTCACATGAAACGGCAAAATAAGCATGAACTTTACAGACAAGTAAAGGGTTTTGGGAAACAAGCGCATTTTTCACAAACAAAATAGTACAAATATGTTACAATATAAGGTAGGTTATGATCAAAGGTAGGAGGAACGTTTATGAGCCCGGATACGGAGCGAAACTCTCAATTGGCAAATGTCGATCAATTGTTGGAGGCCTTCTTCAGATATAAAAATAAAGTATTGGATCAGCAGCAAAGAAATGAAACAAACTGCAAATTGAATCCGACGAAAAGTCATATATTGGGCATGATTTTGCGTGAAGAACGCTGTATGGCTGTGGATGTGGCCAGACAACTTAGTCTATCTTCTGGAGCAACCACAATTGTGCTGAATCAACTGGAGAGCGAAGGTCTGATCCAGCGGGTGCGCAGTGAAGAGGACCGAAGAATTGTATGGTTGTCTTTAACTGAAGATGGGAAGCAGCTTGCAAGAACGTTGATTAATAATCGCGGTCGGATGACGTGGGAACTTTTGCAGGCGCTTACGGAAGAGGAACAACTGCAGATGTTTGGCATGCTGAAGAAAATTGAGCTGAAACTGCTGGAAAAAATGAAAACGTTGGAACAAACGCATCGCTAAATATATGGTGTGTAAAACGCCAGCCTTCAAGAATTTGAGCCCGCTTTGGGACTTGAATCTTGAAGGCTGGCGTTTTAATTTTTTCAATTAAAGATGGAAACGTTGAATGTGATCGGTCAGACCTTCCTGGATCAGAATTTCCTTCTGTTTTTTACCGAGCAGGTCAAAATGGGGGAAAGGCTGACGCCGATGGATGTAACGTAGGTCGAGTCCATGCTCTCTACACCAGTCCTCAAGCCGTTTCAGATCCGAACAGCCCACTTTGGTCACACTGGTAATGCCCGGAAAACGGTTGTCGATCCAGAAATGAGTGAGATAGGCAAGGTCGCCACGAGATACACGTTCTTTCCACTCGGTCAGCTCCTGTCGTTTAATTCCAAATGCCATAGACACCAAGTTCCTTTCCAAACGGGTATTGTCCTGAGCATATTGTAACATCTTATAAACAGAACCAATCAGAAATCTGCAATCGGACTGTTGTCCATTCGCTTTGGACGGGTATTAATATGACAACATTTTTATAATAAACTTTGGTTTATGTTAAAATAAGGTACACAAAATGGTTTTCACCACTTCATTATACGGAAAGGGATTGTCATCATGGAACTATTTATCGCCGTGCTTGTTTTGCTGGTACTGATCGGTTTATCGAATATTTTGAACCGATTTGTACCCTTTATCCCCATTCCGTTGATTCAGATTGTTCTCGGTGTAGCCATTGCACTATTACCTGCGGGTGTGCATCTGCCACTGAATCCGGAATTGTTTTTCGTACTCTTTATCGCTCCGTTGCTGTACAACGACGGGAAGCGAACACCGAGGCACGAGCTGTGGAATCTAAGAGCGCCCATCCTTTTGCTGGCCCTGGGCCTTGTATTTGTAACGGTTGTCGTGGCAGGATATGCCATTCACTGGCTCATTCCAACCATTCCGCTTCCTGCGGCTTTTGCACTTGCGGCAATTCTGTCCCCGACAGACGCTGTGGCTGTAGGCGCTATGGCAGGTCGTGTGCATTTACCCAAGAGCATACATAGGCTTCTTGAGGGAGAAGCATTAATGAATGATGCATCCGGTCTGGTTGCATTCAAATTTGCGATTGCCGCCACGGTTACAGGGGTATTTTCCCTGGCTCAGGCGTCATTTAGTTTTATACTTATCGCGATTGGCGGGTTGCTGATTGGTGCCTTATTATCGTTCCTGTTGATCCGATTGGGTGTCTGGATTCGGCGTCTGGGGATGGAAGATGTAACGATTCATATGTTATTGCAAATTCTAACGCCCTTCGTCATTTATCTGGTCAGTGAAGAGGTCGGTGTTTCGGGCATTCTTGCGGTCGTCGCTGGCGGGATCATTCATGCAATTGAGCGTGATCGGACCGAGTCTGTACAACTGAAGATGCAGGTGGTATCTGCCAGTACCTGGTCTGTCATTTTATTTATTTTGAACGGATTGGTCTTTGTCATTCTGGGGGTACAGATCCCGGATGTGCTGAGTACCATCTTCGAGAATGTCTCGTTTGATAACCTTCAAGTACTCGGATATGTGGGCCTCATTTCAGTGCTATTGTTGGTACTTCGTTTTGTCTGGATCTATCTGTTCTGGAAAGGAAATGAAAATTCCGGTGAGGCGTTGTCGAGCGGGAAGCCTCGGCTGAAAGAAGTTACGATCATTACTCTTTCGGGTGTGAGAGGGGCTGTAACGCTGGCGGGGGCATTCTCCATTCCTTATGTTCTCCAAGACGGGTCTCCTTTTCCTGAAAGGGATCTGATCATTTTCCTGGCCGCAGGTGTGATACTGTTCACTCTGATTGCTGCAAGTGTGTTCCTTCCTATTCTTGCGAAGAACGAAGATAAAGCAGAAGAAGGTACACCGCAAACGACGGAACGAAAAGCACAGGATATTATGCTGAATGCTGCCATTCGTGCAGTGAAGTCGGAAATGAACGACCAGAATAAAGCTGCTGCGCTTGCGGTTGTTTCCGATCTGTCGAAGTATATCAGGCAGGCGGCTGGCGAGCTTACTGCCGGTAAGCGCAAGGACATTTTAAAACAGGAAACAGCCATTAATCTCATCGGTACACGGGCTGAACGCAAAGAAATTGAGAATATGATGGATGAAAATGTAATTGCTTCGGAAGCCGCCTTTAGATGTAACAGTTGGTTGGATCGAAAGGAAATGATGCTTGCAAACCGCACGAATACACAGATGATGTTCTCACTCAGTGAAATTGGACGATTGTTTGGACATGTGTTTACGAATCGTTCACGGAAGCCGGATCAGCCATTTATGATTGAAAATGCAGATCTGTTCCGTCAAGTGAAGATGCGTACCTCTGAAGCAGCGATCAAGGCGATTCGTGCTCATATGAACGATAGTAACCGGATTGTGGCTCTGTCGGTCATCTCTAGATATGAGCGGGTAATTGCCAAATTACGCACCTGGAATCAGGGCAAAACGGAAGATCCATTTGATCAGGAAAAGCTGGAATTGCAAATGGTGGCGATGCAGGAGCAGCGCAATACCATACAGCAGCTATACGAAAATGGCGAAATTAACCGCGATGTGGCTGCAAAACTCCGCCGTTTCATCAATGATGTGGAAGCTACAGCGCTGAAAAACACCTAATCCGATAAACCCGATATTTTAAATATGCTTAAGCCTCTGATATAATATATGTGAGTTACCAACGCTCAGAAAAGGAGATGGATGAGACATGGCAGAACAACGTACTCGCTTGGGCAAAACCGAACTTATTGTTAACCCGATTGGATTGGGGGCTAATGCAGTAGGAGGACATAACATCTATCCGAATATGCTGAATGATGAGACAGGTAAGGATGTCGTTCGTACAGCTTTGAAACAGGGCATTAACTTTTTGGATACTGCTTTCATCTATGGACCTGAGCATTCAGAACGCTTAATTGGTGAAGTGCTGAAAGAAACGGGTCAGCGTCAAGATACTATCATAGCAACGAAAGCTGCACATAAATTCGTGGATGGTAACGTAGTCTTTGATAACTCGCCTGCTTTCCTCAAAACCTCTGTAGATGAGGCATTGAAACGCTTGCAGACAGATTATATTGACTTGTTCTATATTCATTTCCCGGATGAACTTACACCGAAGGATGAGGCTGTAGGTGCGCTGAAACGTTTGAAGGACGAAGGTAAAATCCGTGCCATCGGAGTTTCCAATTTCTCCATTGATCAGCTGCGTGAGGCAAATCGGAATGGAGATGTGGATGTGCTGCAGTCTGAATATAATTTGTTCAAAAGAGAAGCGGAGAAGGAATTGCTGCCCTATACGGCAGAGCATGACATTTCTTTTGTACCTTACTTCCCTCTGGCAGCAGGTCTGCTGGGTGGCAAATATAATCGTGATACAACCTTCCAGGATGGACGGGCGAAGAACCCGTTATTCACAGGGGAAGCCTTTATTCAGAATCTGGACAAGGTGGAACAACTACGCAGCATTGCACAGTCCAAGGATGCTGAGGTCGCCCATCTCGTTCTGGCCTGGTACCTGACTCAGCCGTCCATTGATGCGCTCATTCCTGGTGCCAAGAAACCAGAGCAGGTCATCAACAATCTGAAAACACTGGATGTTGAGCTCACAGCTGAGGAAATTGCAGTCATTGATCAAATATTTCGTTAAATAGTTCTGGTGAATCGGGAAATGCTAACAGGGAGTTTACGTTTGAAGATAAAGAGAGGACATAAACATGAACCTGAAGGCAGCCCGATGCATCGGATTGTGTACGCTGGTTTTTTTGCTTGGCAGCAGTTCTGCCTACGCCAAACCTGTGCAGAAGAACCGACAGTATTATGAGGAACGGGGAGAGATTGTATGGGAGGTTCCCACACATGACAAACTCATCGCACTGACCTTTGATGATGGGCCAGATCCGGTCCAGACCCCGCAAATTCTGGCTTTACTCGAGCAGTATCAGGCCAAAGGCACTTTTTTTGTGCTTGGCAAATGGGCGGAAAAGTTTCCTGACCTGATCAAACAGGAGCAGCGGGAAGGACATGAAATCGCCAATCATACGTATGCACATACGTACGCGGTCAGGTCAACAAGGGCGGATAAGTACAGCCATGAAATGAACATAGCGGAGAAATCCATTGTTGGAGCAGGGGCGCAGCGTCCGACGTTGTTTAGACCCCCGGGAGGCTATTACAATGACATGGTCATTCAGGTCGCCAAGCAGCAAGGCTATACGATTGTGCTATGGTCCTGGCATCAGGACACACGTGATTGGGCTTCACCAGGCGTATCAGCCATTGTGAACAAAGTGCTGAAGAACGCACGTAACGGGGACATTGTTCTGTTTCATGACAAGGTGGAGGGCAAGTCCCAGACGGTTGCTGCGCTAAAAACGATTCTGCCTAAGCTGCAGGAGCAAGGTTATCGTTTTGTAACCGTATCGGAACTGCTTGCCGTTAAGGCGAGAGAGGCTGCCAAGGATGACAATTCATCCTTACCCCAGCATCCATAGCGCAAGCCAAAAACCGCAGGTCTCTGGATTAAAGAGACTTGCGGTTTTTTATTGTTTCAATTGATCTAAGTGAAGCTTGCGGATCTGATCTGTGATACAGGGTTGTATAGGGGATATAGGGTGGTCCAACGCCATTTTAGCGTTCAGTTTTGACTTTACGAGGACGGGAGCGAGCCCGTCGCAGGAATAACGACAGAAACAGACCAATGATCGAAATCCAGGTCGCTACAATGAAAGCATCATTAATGCCTTCAATGGTTGACGTCTGAACAGCGATACCATAGAGCTGCTGTAATGCTAGACTGGTGCCTTGTTCAGGCGGCATTCCTGCCGCAGTAGCCATTTGCGTGCCAAGCATACCGACTTGTTCTGTCAGTGCTACATTAGTTGTAGTCACGGTGTTGCTGTAATCCGCCAAATGAATACCTGCACGTGTCGCCATTACGGTGATGAGCAGGGCGGTCCCTATTGAACCTGCGACCTGTCTGACCGTATTGGACATGGCCGTACCATGACTGGTGAGATGAGGCGGTAATTGGTTTAACCCCTCTGTCTGTACAGACATCATCAGCATGGACATGCCGAAGCTACGAAACGTGTATAGCATCATGATGTGACCATAAGGCGTCTCCCCCGTCAACTTACTAAACTCAAAGGTGGTGATGGCGGTAATGATCAAACCGACAATGGCTAGGGGGCGAGAGCCAATCCGGTCAAACAGCGCTCCTGAGATGGGAGACATGACGCCCATTAGCAATGCACCAGGCAGCAGCAACAACCCGGATTGCAGAGGAGAGAATCCCCTTATATTTTGCAGATAGATCGGTAACAGCAGCATCCCGCCAAAGAGTGCCATATTAATCGTTGCACTGACTAGCGTCGAGATGGTGAAGATGTCGTATTTGAATACACGAAATTCCAGCAGGGGGTTCTTCATAGCCGTTTCTCGGAGAACAAAGAAGACGATGAAGAGCACTCCGATAATGAGTGTCAACAGCACTGTCGCGCTGGTCCAGCCTTTATCTCCGGCAGAGCTAAATCCATATAACAGAAAGCCGAAACCGATGGTGGAGAATAATGCGCCAAAACCATCAAATTTCGGCGAAGTAAGCTTGGACACATTTCTCAGCCAAATGAAGGCAAACAAAATATCAAGCAAGGCAAGCGGAATGACCATATAGAACAGAATGCGCCATGTATAATGTTCCACGATCCATCCAGATAATGTCGGGCCAATGGCCGGAGCAAACATCATGGCAATACCCATCGTACCCATGGCGGTTCCCCGTTTCTCTGGAGGAAACACAGTCAGAAATACGTTCATAACCAAAGGCATAATAATACCGGCCCCACTGGCTTGTACGATACGACCGATGAGCATGACCGTAAATCCAGGACTGATGGCACAGATCAATGAACCTAACGTAAACAACAGCATCGCAGTCACGAACAATTTGCGGGTTCCGAACGACTCGATCAAGTAGGCGGTAATCGGAATGAGTACCCCGTTCACCAGCAAATAAGCTGTGGACAGCCACTGCACGGTCGTTGCTGAGACGTTAAAGTCATTCATCAGATGGGGGATGGCTACATTGAGCAAAGTTTGGTTCAGAATGGCGATAAATGCGCCAAGTAGCAAGACAGCGATGGTTTTTCCAAGTGGCAGTTGGTTTTTTTGATTATCCATCAGCAGCCTTAGATATGAACGCGCACGGTAGCGCTCATGCCGGGAACCACACCCAGTCCTTTATATCCTTCGATTGTAATGATGATCGGGATGACTTGTGTTACTTTGGTGTAATTCGCATTGGTATTGGACGACGGCAGTAGTGAAAAGGAGGACGCAGTGGCAAGTCCGATCTGGTCTACTTTGCCAGTCAATGTGGTGTCTGGAAATGCATCGACATATACATCGACGATCTGACCTGCTTTAATTTTATCAATCGCGGTCTCGTCTACATTGGCCGTCACGTACAGGTTATTGAAATCATAGGCCCGTGCGAGGGGCGTACCTGCAGATACTAGTGAATTTTCGACGGCGGTCTGTTGTACAATGGTCCCATCAACAGGCATCGTCACGGATGTTGATTTTCCCGCAGCGGTGACGGTGGCAACAGTATCGCCTGCATTAAATGTTGTACCTACCTTGCCTTTCCAGGATCGAAGTTCACCGCCTACTGCGGAAGCCACGGAGATAGGCTGCCCGGTAACAAGCGCATTATCGGTTTTAACGTAGCTGGTGGATTGGTTGTAATAGTAGATCCCGGCAGCCCCGGCCCCCAAAATCACCAGTATAACAATGATATTGATCAAAATGGCACGTGAATTCATGCTGATCATTCCTCCTCGATTCGGTTTTCTGTAAACCTTCTCTTTGATTGGTGCTGAAAGTCTTCTGCTGACAATCCTGTTTGGAGCATTCCCGCTACTTTGTCGCTCTATACGAAACAAGGTGAAATATTATTCGCAGAATAGGGCACCAATATATTGATTAAGGCTGCCTACAGGCGGATGATAAGGAGGATGCTCATATGTTGATCATTTTGGTGGTAATTGTTGTTATTGGGGTTGTGTTTCTGATGATTTATAACTCCAGATCGTCTCGCAAGGCTGCAGAAGCACGAGCTTCCAAAATAACAGAGATGGATGAAGGGCCTGTCCTGCTGCATGAAGAAGATCGAGCCCGGAAGGAAGACAGAATTTACGAACAGGCAGAGCATAAAGAAGTTTTGGAACATGAGGATCGTAGGCAAACAGAAATTCATCAGATGGATTCTACATCGGAAGTGACCCCTTCACCTCAGAAAAGAGAGACGCAGACTACAGATGGTGATCAAGCTTATCGCCAAGCATTGCTTCATTTCCGTAAACCTGCCGAAGTGGAAGACGAAACGGTGCTGACGGAGACAAAAGAACCTGAAAAGAGTGCAGATGAAGTCTATCGATCGGCTCTGAAAGTGATGAAAAGCAAATCTTCTGATCCCTCTTCAAAGCGGAAATAACAGTTCAGTTATGTTTTTGAACATTGGTCATGGCTTTCGTTTTCAATCCAAAACGTCTACAATAGATGAAGCTTTGTAAATTATGGCTACATGACATGGAATACGTTGATGAGGAGAGGGAAACCCATGAATGGACAACAACGAGTAAATATCAAACCGGGTCTTGAAGTGGATATCGTGCTCAAGCAAGATCAGCCGACAGGCAAACTGACACGCGGTATCGTGAAGGATTTGTTGACCAAATCGCCCACACACCCGCATGGGATCAAAGTACGTTTGACCAGTGGACAGGTGGGTCGAGTGAAACAAGTCGTTACAGGAGCGTCAGAATGAACCGCTACCCGAGGGTGTGACATGATTACAACTACGGATGTAATGGCACATTTGGCCTCGGGGAACGAGCGTCAGCAGGATGCATATAAGGTGTTGCAATCCAGTGGATTGTTAAGCATATTGGCAGCTTATCAGCCTTATCCGGCTGGAACAGTGCCGATTGATATTGATATTCCTGGAAGTGATCTTGATCTATTATGTGAGGCAGCGGATCTCGAGGCGTTCCAAACATTGGTGCACCAACAACTGGGCGGAATGCAGGGTTTTCGATGCGACAGGGGGGATGGCCGTGCTGGCCAGCGTCCTTATGTGACCTGTAGTGTGGAAATTGGAAACTGGCCTGTAGAGATTTTCGCTCAGTCCCTATCTGTACGCAGGCAGAATGCTTATATTCACATGCTGGTAGAGTGGGGATTGTTGCAACTCTGGGGTGCAGCAGGACATCGGGAAATTCGCAAACTGAAGCTGGAAGGCTTGAAGACGGAGCCTGCATTCGCTACTGTATTAGGACTTCAGGGAGACCCGTATGAGGAAATGCTTCATCTGGCCGCAATGAGTAAGGATGAGCTTTGGCAATGGGCCCGCTTGCGCACGTCTTTTCAGTTCGAATAGCACGGTTAAGTAATCAGATTAGAAAGATAGCAACGATAGTAGTAACTGTTAATCCCAGCAGTACCGGTTTCAGATTGCGTCGTGCCAGTTCAAATGGACTGACTCCACAGATGGCAGCAGCTGGAATTAAGGCCCATGGAATTAAGGTCCCACCGCCTACCCATATGGCGGCGACCTGACCCAGTGCCGTCAATACAGGTGCGGAATCTGCCGAGCCTGCAAACATGGACGCAATGGAGCCGACCAGGGATATTCCAGAGAACCCCGAACCATCCATTCCCGTGACCGCTCCGGTCACAGTCATCGTTATAGCACCTACCGTATTATTCAATGGCACTAGCCCTGCAAGAGCAACCCCTAAATCATTCACAATCCCGTGTGATCCAGCAGGCAGCGGGTTGTTGAACAGTTCTGTGATCGCAGCATCCCCAAGATAAAAGAAAGCGGCAATCGGGATAACAGGACCAAACACCTTGAATCCGAACTGAAATCCTTCAATTAAATAGTTTGTTGTTTCTTCCGGACCTGTATGACGATGCGCGGCAAGTGATACGGCAATCAGAATGAGCACGGCCGTTCCACCAATTAGTGCTGTGGCATCACCGCCTTGTAATTTAAGTAAAAACATCAGAATGACATTGACTAAGAATAACAATGGGATGATCAGAGCGAATACCTTTTGCAAACGTGGGGGCATTGCTTGACGTTGAACGGCTGGCTCCTCGGAGATCGGCGCAGAGTCTGACGAAGGTGGATGAACGGTTACTGCTTCACCAGAGATCGGATCACTGAGTTTAACGGGGGAACCTGACTTCATCTCCTTGCGCAGCATCCAGAATGCCGTTACGGTAGACACCGTCCCCATCACTATGACAAGTGGGATACTTGCAGTCATAACAGCGGTAACGGGAAGGCCAGCTGCATCAGCTGTCAGTTTGGGTGCCCCTTGGATAATGTAATCCCCTGATAAGGCAATGCCGTGACCGAACAGATTCATGGCAATGGCAGCGCCGATGGGAGGAAGTCCGACTCGTACTGCTACCGGAAGAAGTACAGCTCCAACCAGGGCAACGGCAGGAGAGGGCCAGAAAAACAATGATACGATCATCATAATGAATCCAATTCCCCAATAGGCGACCTGTGGAGAACGGATGAACCGGGTGAGTGGTGTCACCATGACTTCATTGATCCCCGTCCGGATTAATACCCGGCTCATGGCGACAATGATCGAGATGATAAAAATGGTGCTGAGCAGCTCCTTGGCTGCGTAGATAAAACTGCTGAAGATTCCGGAAACCGATCCGCTTAATGTTTCAGTCGCCAGGAGTCCAATGGTCATGATACCTGCGACACAAATGATGGTTGTGTCTCTACGCCGAACCATGACGGCGATAATCAAGACGATAAAAGCCAGATATACATAATGCAATGGGACGAGTTGTATATTCATCGGACATGCCTCCTTACATCCTTGATGTCAATCCAAGGAGTGATATATCGTATGCATGTCATCACCGGGCGTTCGTGGAGTGTGGAGCAGGATTTTTTTTACAGATGGAGAACTAATTAGAGCATGGACCCTCGAACACGTACTGTAAGCCAAGAGCAAGTCACCAGAATTGACACTGACAGGTCACGGAACCACATAGACAGATGCAAGCAAGTATGACTACAATAAACATGCCATTATAAGGAAGAAGATGGAAGAAATACAGTGGTAGAGCATCAAAAAAACAGGAGAAATCGCTTGATCTTGATAGCGGTTACAACAATGTGCAAAAGAACTGAAATCTAGATTAAACAAAAGGGCGGGAATTCATGAATTTCATCCGTTCACTGCGCTTTAAGTTTATTGTGGGTCTGACATTGATCATGCTGCCACTATTCATGCTGCTATATTACAACAACATATATGCCATGAAAGTTGTACGTGATCAAGTGTCTCTCACCAATATGAATCATCTTGCAAAGAGTGTGGAGCAGAACGAGCGTGTGCTGCAGGAGACCAATCGGTATTTATACAGTCTGGGCGAGCGAGACCCGGACATTATTTCCCTGTTTTTTCTCAAATACGGCAGCGGCGATTATATTATTGCGAAACAGCGCATTATGAACAAATTCATGACCGATATCGGATTTTATAATCTGATCGATTCATTTTTTCTGTACGATGCCGTGAATGACGATCTGTTACTCGCTACCTCGGGCAATTATGATGTCAAAATGTCGATTGTGCAGGAGAGCATGCCGGTCCAGATGCAGCAGCTGGAGGGGGAAATCCAGAAGCCAGAGTGGAGCATCGTTCGGGGAGGCACATGGAATGCCTTGGTCAAAACGGTGCGGATCAACGCCCAGTTCTATGCGGGGGCGCTGGTGGACATGAATGCACTGAATCACCCCGAGCAATTCACGGAGTCCGGTGACCGGGGAGGTGCAGTCATCGTGGGAGCAGATGGCGGGGCGCTGTCCGATTCAGCCCTGAACTCGGCACAAATCAAACTGGCCGCAGCCCATATCACTGGATTGAATAATCCGTACCAGGTGATCTCTGAAGTGACGTCTATAGGCAGTGCACGTCAGTACCTGATGCTTGGCATTCCCTCAGCCATGTCTGAGATGAACTATGTTGTCCTGCTGCCCGAGGAGGATATGATGCGAAACCTGCCATTTTTTCAGCAGATCATTCGCCTGCTTCCAATTGGTGCAGCGGTCATTCTGATCACAGCTATGATTTTTCTCAGGCAGCTCCTATTCCGTCCGATGAATGTGCTCATACGTGGGATGAGAAGGGTTAGCCGAGGAGAACTTGATGTGAGGCTTGAGACGCCGTCTTCATCTGAACTGGAGTTTGTCACGCACAGCTTCAATCAGATGACAAGTGAGATCCAGCATCTGAAGATAGATGTGTATGAGGAACAATTGCGCACGAGGGAAGCAGAGTTTAAACAATTGCAGATGCAGATTAATCCTCACTTTTACCTGAATTCATTGAATATCATTCATAGCCTGGCTTCGTTGCAAAAGCATGAGCTGGTGCAGCAGATGGCGGGGCATCTGGCAGATTATTTCAGGTTCAGCCTGCGTGCAGGCAAACGTGTTATTCGATTGGATGAAGAATTGGAACATATCAGTCATTATTTGGAGATCCAGAAGCTGCGGTTTCCAAACAAGCTGGATTTCGTTCTGGATGTCGGACCGGATCTGGGGCATTATGTGCTGCCGCCTTTAACGATTCAGCCTTTTGTGGAGAACGCCATTATTCATGGCTTCCAGCGGCGCAAAGAGCCTTTTGTTATTTGCATAAGAGCATGGAAGTCGAAAACGTTATCTGATCCTGAACCGTCTTCGGTTCTTCAACTTTCAATTACAGATAACGGTGTTGGATTTGAGCAAGAAATACTGGAGCGCCTGCAACAGGGGCAATACGCCGAAGATCCGGGTGGACAGCACATTGGCATCTGGAACGTTATTCATCGGCTGCTTGTAAAGTACGGCGAACATGCCGGATTGCAGTTCAGCAATCAGACTGAAGGAGGGGCAGCAGTCCATATTCATATGCCCGCTCAGACGGAAGAAGAAGAAGGGAGAGCCTATGCGGAACCTGTTGATCGTGGATGATGAAGTATACGCCTTGCAAGCGATGGTGGAAGGGGTGAACTGGAGCCTGGCCGGAATCGACCAGGTATTCAGTGCTGGTGATGCGGAAGAAGCGAGAATGCTGATGAAATCCCATCCCATTGATATTATGATCTGTGATATTGAGATGCCGGGTGAAACGGGACTGGATCTGCAAAGCTGGGTGTTAAAGCATGATCCCGGCATGCAGACGATTTTTCTTACAGGTCATGCCCTGTTCGATTATGCCCAGACGGCAATCAAGCTGAACAGCTTCGATTATGTGCTGAAGCCTGCTCCCGCAGACCAGCTGATCAAGGTTGTGAGCCAGGCAATGGACAAAATCAAGGATGACGAGCAGCGTTCCCGCACCAATGAAGTATATGAGACGGTGTACAAACGCTGGCAAACGCATAAACCACTGTTGACCGAGCGTTTCTGGAAAGACGCCATCTCACAGCGCGTAACCTTAACCCAGCAAAAGCTGCAGGAGCTGGCCGAGGTCTATGGAGCCGAGATTGATCCGCACGTGCGCGTGTTGCCGATTGTCATTTCCGTCGAAGAATGGGTGCGAGACTTCGATCTGCGTGACGAGGAGGTGCTGGAATATGCGCTCCGCAATGCTGCCAAGGAAATGCTGCTTGGTGACAAACCTGGGGAAGTGTTTCAGGATCACAGTGGGCTAAATATTGTGCTTGCATACGAACAGGACGGTATCATACCTACGGCGAGTGAAATGGCACAAGGATGTCAGAGCTATATTCAGGAGTGTGGTACCTATTTTTATTGTCGATTGTCCTGTTACGTCGGAGTCCCGGTTGCTGTTACAGATTTACAGGGGATGCTGAATGAGCTGATGGACATGGAGCGTCGCAATATCAACGAGCTTGAAGGGGTCTTTATCTATGACGAGGTGGGCCGAGATACGGAGGATCGTTTTCTGCCAATACCGTGGTTCTCCGAGCTGTCCATCCTGTTCGAAACGGGAAAGTTTGACGACCTGCGCGAGCGTGTGGACGAAATCTTTGAATTACTGGCTTCACAGGAGCGTTTGTCACCGGAAATTCTGCGCTTGTATTATCATGCGATGCTGCATGTAATCTACCCGTTGCTGCATCAGAAAAATGTATCTGTACGCAGCCTGTATCCCGGAGAACGGGAGCCGGAAGAAAACGTTGTGACACGTTCGCTGCCCCAACTGAAGCAGTGGACATCAGACCTGATCAGTCGTGCCATCCCGGTATTGTATCCGGACGATCACAGTCCAATGACGATTGTGGACCAGTTATGCATTTACATTGAAAATCATATTGGTGAAGAGCTGATGCGAGAAGAACTTGCATCCTTTGCCGGATTTAATCCGGCCTATCTATCCCGCCTTTTTCGTAAAGAAAAGGGCATGTCACTTTCCGAATTCATTCTCCAGCGCAGAGTAGCCAAAGCGAAGACATTATTGTCCCAGTCTACTGTGAAAGTGACGGATATCGCAGGCAAGGTCGGTTACTACAATTACTCTCATTTTACGAAAATGTTTAAAAAGTGCACGGGCATTACCCCACAGGAGTTTCGCAAACAGTCCCGAACGGTACAGATTTGACGCAGCATGCTGCGTCTTTTGTTTTTTTGTGCCCTAAAGTCATAATTTGATAAGTGAACAGGTCACCACAGCAGATAGTGGACCTGAACGCCCCGCCGTATACTTGAACCACAGGAGACACAGCGGTGTTTCATCCTGAGGATGAAATTCAAGAGGAGTGAGGGAGAACAAGTTATGAAGACACAACCCCAGGCGGGTAAGGCAGCACGTCTTTCGGATGGAAGGGACATACCGGTTCGAAAACGAAAGTCTGTCCTGTACAATCTAGGTAAATTCAAGGTTTTGTATCTCATGTTTTTGCCAGGCATTCTATTTCTGCTGGTGAACAACTATATGCCGATGTTTGGCGTTCTGATTGCATTCAAAAATGTAAACTATGCCGACGGTATTTGGGGCAGTCCGTGGAGCGGCTGGGATAATTTCAAGTATTTATTCTCCACCAGCGATGCTTGGGAGATCACACGTAATACGCTCGCCTATAACACGGTATTTATTGCGCTGAATTTATTTGTAGGTGTAGGGCTTGCGATTTTGTTGAATGAAGTGAAAAACAAGGCGATGTCCAAATTGTATCAGTCACTCATGCTGCTTCCGTATTTTCTGTCGATGATTGTAGTCAGCTATCTGGTGCTCGCGTTTCTCGGCAAGGATTCGGGTTTCATGAACTCAACGATTCTTCAGCTCTTTGGCGGACAACCAATTGACTGGTATTCGGAGCCCAAGTATTGGCCGTACATTTTGCCACTGGTGAACACATGGAAGAATATCGGTTATTATGCCGTCATTTATCTGGCAGCAGTGGTAGGCATCGATGAGGAATATTATGAAGCAGCCGTGCTGGATGGCGCGAGCAAGTGGCATCAGATTCGCTTCATTACCGTTCCGTTTCTCGTACCGCTGATCGTGATTATGACATTGCTGCAGATCGGTCGTATTTTCTACGCGGATTTCAGTCTGTTCTACCAGGTTCCGCTGGAATCGGGCGCATTGTTCCCGGTTACGAACGTTCTGGATACGTATGTGTACCGAACCTTCCTTATTGGAGGCGATATCGGGATGTCCTCGGCAGCCGGGCTGTATCAGGCTGTTGTCGGATTTGTACTTGTTCTCGTATCCAATACCATCGTTAGGAGAATGGACAAAGATAATGCATTATTTTGAGAGGAGGCAAGCCAGCTGTGAAATCACGTGATCCATTAGCCGTGTCGCGGCGTTCCGCGTCTGTCATACACGCTATGTTTATATTCTATGCCATTGCCTGCATCGTGCCGATCCTGCTTGTCTTCGCGATCTCATTCTCGGACGAGACGACGGTCATTGCGAACGGGTATAAGCTGATTCCGGAGAAGTTTAGCCTGACTGCCTATGAGTTTCTGTTCAAGGACATGGATCAGATCATCCATTCCTATGGCATTTCAATTATAGTAACCGTGATAGGTACAATAACGAGTGTTGCGCTGACTGCATTGTACGCATATCCGCTTTCCCGAAGAGATTTGCCGTATCGTGGGTGGTTCGCCTTTTTCATCTTTTTCACCATGCTGTTCAATGGCGGTCTGGTCCCGTGGTATCTCGTCTATGTAAACGTACTGGATTTGAAAAACTCGATTCTGGCACTGATCATGCCGCTGCTGTTGTCACCGTTCTTCGTGCTGGTCATGCGTACGTTCTTCGCCAATTCCATTCCGGTATCGATTCTTGAATCGGCACGGATTGATGGAGCGGGTGAATTGAGAACGTTTACACGTATCGTGCTTCCGCTCTCCCTTCCGGTGATGGCGACTGTTGCACTGTTCAGCACATTGAATTACTGGAACGACTGGTATCTCAGCATGATTTTTATATCTGATAACCGGACGATCAGTCTTCAGTACCTTATGTACCGGACGCTGCTCGATATTCAATATTTAACATCCAACTCCAATGTCTCTTCACAGATTTCGTCACAGGGCGGATTGCTGAATCTGCCGAATAAAACACTGCAGATGGCGATGGCTGTTGTCGGTATTGGTCCAATCGTACTGGCATATCCATTCTTCCAGCGGTATTTCATCAAAGGCCTAACCGTAGGCGCAGTGAAGGGGTAACTCCGGCCGGTTAGCGGAGAGGGCAACGGATAATCGAAGATGGACCTGAGAGGGCATATACAAAAAGCAGCGAGTACAGACACGCCGGAGGGCCGGCAAGCGAACGGACTTTTGCAGATTGGGGAACAGTGCGAATTGGGGCAATCGGTTGCAGGGTCCAACATATGACGGGAGGGGTTCACTTGGTTAGAACGTTTAAGGTATGGCCGCGTTTCGCGGCAGCAGTTATGGCGCTGAGCCTGGTGCTGGCAGGTTGCTCATCAGACAAAGGCGGAACAACACCGGAAGCACAGGGTGGCGGTGGAGCGGAGACTGGGGGCAAGCCCTATGAAGTGACGTTGTATTATCCAGGGACACCACAGAAAGATGTAGCTCTGGTGGAAGCCGAGATCAACAAAAAGATGGAGCCAAAGATTGGGGCAACACTCAAGATTAATGCGATCGACTGGGGTCAGTGGGATAACAAGCTGAATCTTATGATCTCTTCCGGCGAAAAATCAGACATTATTTTCACAGCGGCTTGGCAAAATTATACGGTCAATGTGGCAAAAGGAGCTTTCTTGCCGCTCAATGATCTACTTGACAAGTATGGGCAGGATATCAAGAAAAATCTCGATCCAGCCTTTCTGGAAGGTTCTCAGGTGGATGGCGTAAACTATGGCGTTCCTACCAACAAGGAGTTAGCTGCGACGCGTGGTGTACTCGTACGCAAAGATCTGGCTGACAAATACAAGCTCGATCTGACCGCAGTAAAAACATGGGCTGACCTGGAGCCGCTGCTCAAAACAATCAAGGAAAACGAACCAGGCATCACTCCATTCTATATGTCCAATACCAATGGTAACGGGCTGTTAGAAAATCTGGACTGGGATTATCTTGGTGATGCATCCGTTCCAGGCGTCATCTCCAAAACAGCGGGTACAACGACGGTACTGAATGAAGTGGAGACCCCTGAATTCAAGGAAGCGGCTGAGCTTGCACGCAAGTGGTATCAGGCTGGATACATTAACAGTGATGCAGCAACTTCCAATGTATTCCCGAAAGATCAGGCGAAGGCAGGCAAGGCCTTCCTGTGGACCGATGGCATGAAGCCGGGCAAGGATAAGGAAGAAGAAGGGTATGTCGGATATCCATTGACCCAGATCGAGATGACACAGCCTACGATTACAACCGGGGATGCTTCCGGTGCGATGCTGGCGATCTCCCGTTCCTCTGAGCAGCCGGAGAAGGCGATGCAAGTCATTAACCTGCTGCATTCCGACAAAGAAATCAACAACTTGCTCAACTTCGGAATTGAAGGCACACATTATGTGAAGAAAGACGGCCAGGACAACATTATTACCTTGCCGGAAGGTGTAGATGCGAACAGTCGCACATATAATCCTGGTGCACAATGGCAGCTAGGTAACCAGTTCCTGAACTATCTCTGGGATAATGAAGATCCGCAGAAATGGGAAAAGTTCAAGGAGTTTAATGCCAAAGGCGTTAAGTCACCTGCACTGGGCTTTACGTTCAATAGCCAATCCGTCAAAAACGAAATTGCTGCGGTCAACAACGTGAACAAACAGTTCAAACCGGGTATGACCTCGGGTGCAGTAGATCCGAACGAGATGATCCCGAAATATCTGGAGAAGCTGAAAGCCGCAGGTATTGATAAAATCATTGCAGCTAAACAAGAACAGCTCGACGCATTCCTGTCGAAAAAGTAGAATTGAGTTGCAAAACCAAAGACGTTTTCGGTTAAAAACCGGAGCGTCTTTTTTTATTTGGATCGTAAACCATAATAAGGAAATATATGATATAATCAGGTGGTTGATTAGGGGGTGTTCGTGTGTCGAGAACCAGACTTGTGTTCTCTGCGATGTTATTGCTGTTTGGCATCATTTTTACGTTTAAGCATCACCTCGGTTTCTCTGTGGGGGACACGATGTTGTCTGCTATAGGCATGTCGCCTTATACCACATCCTATGTAAGTGGTGTGCATATCACGTTATTTTTTGGAATGGGTATATTAGCGTGCAGCTACTATCTTACACGCAAAGAAATCATGCCATTATATCCGGTTCTGGCCAAACGGCTCTGGCTGATCGTTCTCGCTATTGTTCTCAGTTATTCCTACATGACGGATAAATTGATGTATGTAGCCAAATGGGGGGCATCCGGTATCAATGGTGTTTCCTATGTCCAAAACGATAGCTCCTGTACCTATGATGTACTGGAAAATGGCATTACACGAGTAAACTGTGACCTGACACTCAAAAATTACACCAGAGAGCCTGTAGCAGCTGTGCTTTTGCCTGACTTGGCCCGCAGTTACAAACACCAGGATGATCCGCTCTATGAATCCCTGCAATCTGTCCAGCTGAAGCCTGTGCATATAGAGATTGAGCCGCATGGAACATTTAAAGGTCAACTGGCGTTTTCCGGTTTGGCTGCCTCCCCGCTGCAAGTCAAAGGAAAGCTAACCGATATTGTAATGGATGTCGCCGTAGATGGAGAGAACACTGTGTTTGACTACGATATTCCATAATGATTTTGCGTTAGCAAGATAGAATGAATACATAAGAAGAGCATTGCGAATTAGAAGAAATTAATCAATATATAGTGTTTAGAAAGGAGCTGGCGATTGCCAGCTCTTTTTGGCATGGAAGTTGCAATTAGTGCAGAAAAGTTGGTTTTGTCACCTTTATGTATGTATATGGTAACGCTTACGATATATAGAGAGTCTCTTTAAAGAGATTAAGTCAGGAATAACAGATGAGCTGTGGAGCGGATTCGCCCAGAAAAAATAGTTTATGTTTAACGCTTTCATCGTTAAAATTAGATTCACTGACTAATGAAGGCAAGGTGAGGTAAGCAGATGTCATACCGGACGAATCTATTTTCCAAAATGGTCATTTTAATTCTAATTATGCTGGTTCCAGTCGTACTGCTGTACTGGTATTCCAACCATAAAACGACAGCAGTTCTGCGAGATGAACTCAATCGCTCCAACAGTAACCAACTGGAATTTTTTCAGAATCAAGTGAACACACACATCGAGTTGTTATCCTCGTGGCCGAATCTGCTCATCCATGATCCCGATATTGCGAGCTTCCGGCGGATCTACGCCGACAGTAAATATTTCGATCTGGATACGATCAATTTGGTTAAACGTATTCAGAACAAGCTGAGCATCCAGGAGAGTTCATCCAACTGGACAACGAAATTGTACCTCTATTCGCCGACGCTGGGCAGAGTCATCTCTGAAAGAGATGCTGGCTATTATGATCAGCAGACGCTGAGAGGCAACATATCATCCGGATGGAATGTTCGAAAGACTCAGGAAGGGCAAGATGATAAATTCATCTTCAGCTGGATCACCGTATCTCCGTACGGCATTAGCGATCCCGCAGCCAATGCGCAAACCGTGATTAAACTAGAATTCGACAGTGACAACATTCGAGATATGTTGGACAAATTCAAGGACGATGGTCGCCATGATCCATTTTATTACCGGGAAGAGACGGGGGTCATCTATAACCGAACCTCGGATCGTGCCCTGACAGGTCAGCTTATGGACAAGCTGGCCATTGATAAGCTTAAGGATGTGGATAACCGGACGGTAGTCATTAACGGCGAGCCTTATATGGTTAATACGGTAAAGTCCAGCACGACTGGCTGGTATCTGGTCGATTACATGCCACTATCGGCTATTCTGAAGCCGATTCATCAATCCAATATACTGTTCTATTCAGCGATGATCTGTCTGCTATTGATGAGCTTTGCCGTAGCCTATCTGTTATATGTACAGGTCCAAGTCCCTGTCAAACAGTTGATTCGTGGATTCCAACGATTGAAGCAGGAGGATTATTCAGTCCGAATTACACCCAAAGGACGCAATGAATTCAGCTTTTTGTCCGAACGATTCAACTCTATGGTGGCGCAGATTCAGCAGTTGTTTGAACACGTGTACCTGGAACAGATTCATGTGCGTGAAGCCCGGCTGAAACAGCTGCAATCGCAGATTAATCCACACTTTTTCTATAATTGTTTCTCATTCATTACGAGCATGGCCAAGCTGAAGCGTGTCGATGCCGTCGTTGCCATGTCGCATAATCTGTCCCGATACTATCGGTATACGACGAGGCAGGAGCGTGATGTGGTACCGCTCACAGAGGAAATTGAGTTCGTCACCTGTTATCTGGAGATTCAGCAGATGCGTATGGACCGAATACGTTTCAAAATTGACTTATCGGAAGACCTCTTAAGGCAAGAGGTGCCTCCTCTAATCGTACAGCCACTGGTGGAAAATGCGGTCATTCATGGAATTGAAGCCGATGCCGAAGCTGGGGAAATACGGGTGTCCGGAGAACAGAGAAATGGCATGATGATTCTTACCGTAGATGACGACGGGCAAGGTATGGATGAATTGGCCCGGCAGATGCTGCTCCACAAACTCACAGGCGGTATGGACCAAGAGATGGGATGTGGGTTGTGGAACGTTAACCAGCGTCTTCAGCTCAGGTATGGGGAGCAGGCGGGAATTAGCGTCACGGAATCACCGCTTGGTGGGCTGCGTGTTACCTTGTCCTGGCCTACTGACGAAAAACATCTTATTGAATAGAAGGATAGAAATAGAGACGCCATATGACCACAGAATTAGAACTATAGAAAGAATGCATTGCATAACGAAGCAGATAGGGAGTGACTGTCTTGATTGATATTTTACTGGTGGATGATGAAACGTATGTAACTGAAAGTCTAGAATTGACCATTCCTTGGGGCGAGCTCGGGGTTACGACGGTTTTGCGTGCAGCATCTGGCAAGGAAGCGCTGCAGATCTTGGAAGAGAATGCAGTGGACCTTGTGGTGACCGATATTCGAATGCCGGGCATGTCTGGGCTGGAGCTGGTTGAGGAGGTAAGCAGTCGATGGGCGCATATCCGCTGTATTCTGCTTACCGGGCATAGTGATTTTCAATATGCCAAAAAAGCAATTCAGCTGCAGGCTGCCGATTATATTCTCAAGCCGGTAAACGATGAGGAATTTATGGCTTCGGTCTCTGCTGCCATCACGTCCCTTCGGGATGATTGGGATGAATTTGATAAATACCATCGGTTGTTATACAGCCGGAAGTCAGATTATAAAATTTTGCGGGAGAATTTGATGCACGATCTGTTGCTGGGCCGCGAGATCACAGCACGGGCACTGGGTGAACAGCTTGAAAAGTATGAGATTGTGCTTCAGCCGGATCAACCGGCAGTTATGATGTTGGTTCGCCTTACAGGCCGGTTCTCGGCAATGGACCAGCAATCACTGGATTTGATGGAGTTTGCGGTTGGCAATATTGCCGAAGAGGTGTTTGGTCCCCAATTCAACGTATGGTTTGGACGAGGTCCTCATGAGAGTTTGGTCATGATGATACAGAGTCAGGACTGGACGGAGCCTGCTCAGACGAATGTGGATGAGCTGAAGCAGCCAGTTGGGACTTTCCGCGAGCATGTCATTCGATATCTGCAAGGCGATCTATCCATGGTGGTTACTGCACCGTTTCAATTTGCCGATCTGACAACCGCTTATCGTAAAGGTTTGGGATCACTCGTACTATCGGGTCCAGAGGAAAATACAATCATTTACATGGATAAAGAGCTGTCCAAACGATCGGAGAACGATGCGGCTCAAGCGCTTGAAGAGCTCTATAAGCCACCCGTTCTGCCTCAATTGCTTGAAACCAAACAGTGGGAGGCTGCGGCACGTAAACTGAATGCTGTCTTTGATGCAGCGGACCGTGTATGTCTCTCCAGAGAGCATGTGTATGAGATGTATTTGTCTGTAACGAATGCTTTTATGTACATTGCGCACAAGCAGGGGCATCTTGTACATGAAATTGATCATGCGGGATTTGATCTGCTATTGGCACATCAGTTGATTCAATCACCTGACAAGCTTCGACGCTGGGCGACTGAGATGCTTGCCAAGTTGCAGGAGGAGCTGTCGGATCAGGAAGGCGTGCAGAGTCGCAGACACGTCATCAAGCAGGTTCAGGAGATGGTAACCAGAGACGCAGGACAGGATCTATCCGTGAAGATGATCGCAGACAAGGTGTATTTGCATCCCGTTTATTTGTCCAAGATCTACAAAGCAGAGACAGGTGAGGGGCTGGGCGATTATATGATTCGCATGCGGATGGAGCGTGCATTGTATTTGCTCAAAAACACCAACAAAAAGATATACGAGATTACCAGTGAGCTGGGGTACCAAAATCCGCAATATTTCAGCAAAATGTTCAAAAAACATTACGGCATGACACCGAATGAATATCGGGATCAGGCATAATTTCAACATCATTCCAATATATAGGTTGCCAAAGGTGCAGAAATCTTGTTTTCGTGACATAGGCTGAAAGACCCGGCAGGCCTATAATGAAAGGGTAACCAAAATGATTGAAGGGGGAACAACATTGAGAGCGAAATCCACGAAAAAGAGATTACTGTCGCTTCTCGCAACGGCGGTGTGTCTGACCGGCGTCCTTGCAGGCTGTACAGGAGGAAATAGCGGAGGAGATAGCGAGGCATCAAGTACGCCAGCTATTGAAAACGAATACAAAGAAAAATATGATCCTGCAGTAACGATTACAACGGCATGGGGAATTGATCCTGAGCTAAAATTCAAAAATGGCGAATCGATGGAAAATAACGTAGCAACCAAGTGGGCTAAAGATCAATTTGGCATCGACATCAAATCCTTGTGGTCTGTAACGGATACGAACAACGCATTTGCGACAAAACTTCGTCTTGCTATGTCATCCGGTCAGGAGATGCCTGAAGTGGTAATGGTAGGGGACAACCTGCTTGCACAGGATCTGATTGATTCTGGCATGTACCAGGAAGCGGGTCCGCTGTTCGACAAATACGCTTCCGACACATGGAAAAAAGCGATGGAGCAGGATCCCAATGTATGGAACCAGTATAGCCGTGACGGCAAAAGAATGGGTATTCCCGTACTGGACTATGCGTACAACAATGATTACCTGCTGTGGATTCGCCAGGACTGGCTGGACAAGCTGAATCTGGAGGCGCCAAAAACAATCGATGAACTGGAAAAAGTCATGGATGCGTTCAAAAATCAAAATCCGGATGGCTTAGCTCCAGATAAAGTCATTCCGCTCAGCATTGGTTTCAAAACATCCATGAACACATGGATGGGAGATCCATCCTGGATCTTTGGTGCATACGGAACATTGCCGTTCCAATGGAATGTAGCTGAAGACGGCAAGCTGGAGTATGGTTCCATCAATCCTGGCATGAAGCAAGGTCTGACCAAATTGAGCGAATGGCTCAAAAAAGGTTACATCCCGCAGGAAGCAGCATTGTGGGATGAAAACAAAACAGCCGAGCCAGCAGTGGCAGGTACAGCCGGTATTATCCCAGGTCCATACTGGATGAGTGGATGGCCGCTTCTGGATACAGTGAAAAATGTGCCAAGTGCCGTTTGGAAACCGATTGAAATCCCGACCGGTCCAGAAGGCAAAGCTATGCGTCATGGTACACAGTTTGTTAACGGCGTCATTCTGATCAAGAAAGACATGGAGCACCCTGAAGCGTTCTTCACGTATGAGAACTACCTGTTCGACAATTATGCAGACCCGGCACCGGGTAGCCAGTATGATAACGGTCTATTTGCAAAGTATGACTATCAATTGGATGCCAATGGCAAACAATTGCCGATTGACCAAATTGAAGGCGGATATGTGAACGTTGTACGTTATTTGCTCGTTCGTGACGGCGCCCGTATTCCCGATGCTCAGATGAAAGCCCTGCTCAATCTGGCAGATGGCAAAGAGCCTGAGACGAAGCTTGAGAAGGATGTTGCTGTCAACTACGGTAAAGAGACCCCTGCCGCAGCGAAAGTGTTGCTCAGTCAGGAAGAAATCTCCTACAAAAACATGTTCACAGGTCCTACAACAGCGACAATGAAATCCAAGCTGGACTACCTGAACAAAATTGAGAATCAAGCATTCAACGAAATTATTTATGGCAAAAATCCGGTAGATGCGTTCGATACATTTGTACAAACGTGGAAATCGGGTGGCGGCGACCAAATCACACAAGAGGTCAACGAATGGTATGACAGTGTGAAAAAATAAGGATACAGCAGCGTGCAGACCAACCAGGTCTGTACGCTTTTTTGTCGTTATGAGAGCCTGATTTGCTTCGGGGAGGTGCGGGTCAGCAGTGGATGAATGACTGGAATGACAGCGAGTCCAAACTGGTTGCTTTTGTGCCATTTATATTGCTTTTATGTGCTGTTTGACCTATGCAAACGGTTGATATAATCGCAGTATAAGCCACTCAGGGAGCACTTGAGTAGGAAGAATTACAGGGGGAGCAATCATGAGAACTTTAAAACGAACTTGGCCATTTCACGTAATGCTGCTGCCAGCCATCATCTTTTTGATCATATTCAGCTATGTGCCTATGGGCGGAATCGTTATGGCATTTCAGAACTACAAACCATGGCTCGGCATCAGCGGCTCGGAGTGGGTCGGGCTAGATAATTTTAGATATTTGTTTGAACGCGAAGACAGCCTGCAAGTCATATGGAATACTCTGATCATTGCTGTACTCAAACTCATTTTTAACTTGTTTGTCCCGTTTGTGTTCGCGATTTTGTTGAATGAAGTTCGCAAGATGGCGATCCAGCGAACGATCCAAACCTTGGTGTATCTGCCTCACTTCTTGTCTTGGGTTATCTTGGGCGGAATTCTGATTGATCTGTTATCCACCGGAGGACTGGTGAACCGGGTACTCGGAACATTCGGACTTGGGCCATATTTCTTCCTTGGAGATAACAGCTGGTTCCGACCGACGATCATTCTAACGGATGTGTGGAAAGAATTCGGCTATAACATGATTGTCTTCTTGGCTGCCCTTGCCGGCATTAACCCAGCGCTGTATGAAGCAGCAGAGATTGACGGAGCGGGTCGCTGGAAACAGACACTGCATATTACCATCCCGTCTCTTGTACCGATGCTGATGGTGGTTGGAACACTGGCACTGGGTAACGTGCTTAACGCTGGGTTCGATCAGATTTTCAATCTGTACAACCCGCTCGTATATCAAACGGGCGACATTATTGATACATTCGTTTATCGCTCGGCGCTGGAAAACGGAGAGATGGGCTTCGCGACCGCAATTGGATTATTTAAATCGGTCATCAGCATGGTCTTGATCCTTGTATCATACAGCTTAGCCAAAAAATACGCCGGATACCGCATATTCTAATCGAATGAACAGAGAAAGAAGGGACCACGATGTATCATAAATCAACGCCTTATCGCGTGTTCAATGTCATCAATATTTGTTTTCTCATTTTGGTTGCCATTATGTGTATTGTACCGATGATTCACGTTCTGGCTGTATCCTTCAGTAACAAGGCTGCCGCAGATGCCAATCTCGTTAACCTCTGGCCGGTAGGGTTCTCACTTGAAGCATACAAAAAAACGATGAATAACCCCATTTTCCTAAACTCTCTCTGGATTTCCTTGCTTCGGACAGTCATTGGTACGGGAATTACGTTGCTGATCACCTTTTTGGCAGCGTACCCGTTGTCGAAAGAAAATAATGAATTTAAAGGAAGAACCGTCTATTCATGGATTTTTGTTTTTAGTATGATCTTCAATGGGGGACTCGTTCCCTTCTATATGGTCATCCAGAAGATCGGCCTGATGGATTCCTTCTGGGTGCTGGTGCTTCCGGGAGCGGTTAACACCTTCCTCGTTATTCTGATGCTAAACTTCTTCCGGGGTATTCCGAAAGAGCTTGAGGAAGCGGCGCTGATGGATGGAGCCAATCACTTCAGAACGTTGTTCAGAATCTTCCTGCCGATTTCCATGCCATCTATCGCAACGATTGCATTGTTCAGCATGGTGTTTCACTGGAACTCATGGTTTGACGGATTGCTCTACATGAACAATGCCAAGGATTATCCGCTGGCCACTTTTATGCAGACCGTAATTATCAAACGTGATATGAGTACGATGGCCATGAACCCGAAAGAGATGGAAACCATTTCTCAAACCACAGTAAGAGCGGCACAAATTTTTATTGGAAGTGCGCCAATCCTCATTGTGTATCCATTCCTGCAGCGCTTCTTTGTCAAAGGTATGACCTTGGGTTCAGTTAAAGGCTGAATCTGCATCTAAATTAAACGGAGGTTGATGAAGTGAGCAATTTAAAGGAAGAGGCATTCGTTCTCGGAATGGATGTGTCATTTATGGATGAAATTGAGCAGCATGGTGGGAGCTATCGTGATGAGCATGGGCAGCAGGCGGACTTGCTGACCCTTCTCAAGCTGGGTGATGCCAATGCAATCCGATTGCGAATCTGGAATGATCCTGTAGGCGGATTCTGTAATCTGGAGCGGACGGTAGCGGTAGCCAAACGGATCAAGGAACAAGGATTACAATTTTTGCTGGATTTTCATTATTCGGATCGCTGGGCTGATCCAGCCAATCAATGGAAGCCGAAGGCATGGGAGAAGCTGTCCTATGAGGAACTACAACGCGAGGTATGTACCTATACGGCGGATGTGCTGAGAACACTCAAGGAGCATGATGCATTGCCGGACATGGTGCAGGTGGGGAACGAAATAACACCTGGCATGTTATGGGATGAAGGACGTGTTGGTGGGGAAGAGCATGATACCGATGAACAGTGGGAGCGTTTTGCTGGACTTGTGAAGTATGGCATCGCTGCTGTTAAATCCGTTGATTCGGAAATCAAAATTATGATTCATATAGACCGCGGTGGTGATAATGCGGAGAGTCGCAGGTTCTATGATCGGTTTGAGGCGCTAGGTGTGGAGTTCGATATCATTGGGCTCTCATATTACCCATGGTGGCATGGAACACTGGATGCACTGCGGGATAATCTGCATGACTTGGCTGAACGCTACGGCAAACCAATCAATGTTGTTGAAACCGCTTATCCTTGGACATTGGAGCAGCCTGAAGGTCACGAGTGGATTCTGAATCAGGAAGAACTGTTGCTGCCCGGGTATCCGGCAAGTGTGGAAGGACAGACACGTTATCTGAAGGATTTGCTGCAGATTATTCGTGAGGTTCCCGGAGGTCTAGGAGCGGGATTCTATTACTGGGAGCCTGCCTGGATTCCTAGCAAGGAAGAGTGGTCTGTTGGACATCCGAATAACTGGGGCAACCTGACGATGTTTGACTTCAAGGGTCAGAAGTTGCAATCGTTTTCAGCGCTGAAGGCTGGAGAGGAAAATGACACTACATTGGATGAGCAGCCGAGTGCTGCATTGATCAAATAGATAATAAAAATGAAATGAATAAGGAGTTGTCAGCATGACATACAAATATCCACCTGTGAGTTCCAAAGCACCTCATATGTTACATGGTGCAGATTATAACCCGGAGCAATGGCTACGCTATCCTGAAGTCCTTGAGGAAGATATCCGATTGATGAAGCTTGCCAAATGTAATGTGATGTCCATTGGCATCTTCTCATGGGTATCCCTTGAACCGGAGGAAGGCGTGTATACGTTTGAATGGCTGGATCAAGTGCTGGATCGTTTTGCTGCCAATGGAATTTATGCATTCTTGGCTACCCCAAGCGGTGCAAGACCTGCCTGGATGTCGGCCAAGTATCCAGAAGTGTTGCGTGTTGGGGCCAATCGGGTTCGCAACCTGCATGGCTTCCGTCACAACCATTGTTACACATCTCCGGTATACCGAGAGAAGGTTACTGCAATCAATACAAAACTTGCAGAACGTTACTCGGATCATCCGGCAGTAATTGGCTGGCACATTTCCAATGAATTTGGCGGGGATTGCCACTGTGATTATTGTCAGGATGCTTTTCGCGGCTGGGTGAAAAACAAATACGGCACACTGGACGAGTTGAATCACTCTTGGTGGACGACATTCTGGAGCCATACCGTGACAGACTGGAGTCAAGTGGAGTCTCCTGCCCCGCATGGAGAGACACAGGTCCATGCGATGAATCTGGACTGGCGCAGGTTTGTCACCGATCAGACCGCTGATTTTATCGTGCACGAAACGAAACCGCTGAAGGCCAAAAATCCCGATCTGCCGGTAACGACCAACCTGATGGAGTTTTATGAAGGATTGAACTACTGGAAATTCGCTGACATTCTGGATTTTCTGTCATGGGACAGTTATCCGACATGGCATGATGCGGACGAAGAAGATACACTGGCATCCAGAGTGGCGATGATGCATGATATCGTTCGTTCCATCAAGGGCGGGCAGCCGTTTCTATTGATGGAGAGCACACCAAGCTCAACTAACTGGCAAGAGACCAGCAAATTGAAACGTCCGGGTATGCATTTGCTGGCATCTCTGCAAGCAGTAGCACACGGCTCGGACAGTGTACAGTACTTCCAGTGGAGGAAGAGTCGGGGTTCCAGTGAAAAGCTTCATGGAGCGGTTGTAGATCATGTTGGTCATGAACATACCCGCGTGTTCCAGGATGTAACTGACGTAGGAGCGGCACTAGAAGGAATGCAAGCGGTGGTTGGAACGTCCGTTCCGGCTGAGGTTGCCATCATCTTCGACTGGGAAAACCGCTGGGCAGTAAAGGATTCCCAAGGGCCGCGTAACATCGGAGTGAAGTACGAGCAGACGGTCGAATGGCATTATGATGCCTTTTGGAAAAAAGGTGTGCCTGTGGATGTCATCGACATGGACGCTGATCTCTCCAAGTACAAACTGCTCATCGCACCTATGCTCTATCTGGTACGTGAAGGCGTGGGCGAACGCATTGAGCGATTCGTGGAAAATGGCGGTACATTTGTGGCCACGTATTGGTCAGGTATCGTAAATGAGAATGATCTGTGCTTCCTTGGAGGATTCCCTGGACCGCTTCGCAAGACACTAGGGATCTGGTCAGAAGAGATCGACGGCTTGCATGACCGTGATCTGAATGGGGTTGTGCCTGTGAAGGATAATGAGCTTCAACTGAATGCCGAATATGATGCTTTCGAATTATGCGACCTGATTCATCTGGAAGGCGCAGAAGCTCTGGCGACATATCGCTCCGACTTCTATGCCGGACGGCCTGCTTTGACCGTTAACCGCCTTGGTTCAGGTAAAGCCTATTATATGGCTACACGTTTCAAAGCTCCATTTTACGATGATTTCTATGGCAGTCTAATCGCTGATCTGGGTATAGAGCGTGCTCTTGAAACTCAGCTTCCTGCTGGAGTTACGGCACACATTCGTACAGATGGCACAGCGGATTATGTATTTGTGCAGAACTACACACCGGAGACGAAGCAAGTACAACTGGACAACCAGTCCTATCGTGATCTGCTGAGTGATGATGCTGTAGAGGGCAGCCTGGATTTGCAACCATATGATATCCGAGTACTGCGCAGAGCGGCTGAGCGTAAATAATATATTTGTTACTCATTTGGCTGAAAAATGTAGGGATAACAGCGATCGGAAGGTTGTTCTATCATCGGAGTGGCAAGTGTAAATATTCTTTAGTTTAACTTATATAGTGTGCAGAAGGGCCACCCTTAACGTCTCGATCAGACGGAGAGGGTGGCCCTTTTTGTCGTATTTAGATCACACTGAGCACTTTTTTTGGGCAAGATAAAGGATAAACGTGTCCGCGCAGCGAAGACAAACAGGTAACATTGCAACTCATGACTTTCAGTCTGGGAGGAATTGGAATGAATCAAAGGAATTTAGACGGTAACAGCTTTATTATTCGGCTGGAAATGACAACAAAAGACATCAAGTTTGGTGAAGTGGCCTCGGCCATCTCGGAAGCTGGCGGAGACATTATCGCCATCGACGTAATTTCGACCAATCAGGATGTAAGTGTGCGCGACTTAACTGTCGCTGTAACGGATGCACAAGATAATAGCAAAATTATAGAAGGGGTGCGCCAGCTTAAAGGAGCATCCATCATAAACGTATCGGACCGGACGTTCCTGCTGCACTTGGGCGGCAAGATCGAAGTTACGCCGAAGGTCCCGATTCATAACCGTGAAGACCTGTCACGTGTATATACACCGGATGTGGCCCGGGTATGTTCGGCTATATCAGAAGAGCCTGGAAAGGCATTTTCGCTGACAATCAAGCGGAATACGGTTGCCGTAGTATCCGATGGTAGTGCCGTGCTTGGCCTTGGCAACATTGGACCACGTGCCGCGATGCCAGTCATGGAAGGTAAAGCGATGTTGTTCAAACAGTTTGCAGGAGTGGACGCTTTCCCGATCTGCCTGGATACACAGGATACCGAGGAAATCATTCGAACTGTGAAAGCGATCTCACCAGCGTTTGGCGGGATTAACCTAGAGGATATTTCTTCACCACGTTGCTTCGAAATTGAGCGTCGCCTGAATGAGGAACTGGACATCCCGGTATTTCATGATGACCAGCACGGTACAGCAGTTGTGTTGTATGCAGGTCTGATCAATGCGCTCAAGCTGGTTGGTAAATCCATCACGGATGTGAAAATTGTCGTCTGTGGTATCGGTGCAGCAGGTGTGGCATGCAGTAATATTCTGCTGTCCGCGGGTGCGAGTCGGGTTGTCGGGGTGGATCGTGATGGTGCGCTGGTACGGACGAATACCTATGAAAATGAAGTATGGAGCGACTATGCGGCTCGTACCAATCCGGAACTGGAGACAGGTTCACTTCGTGACGTGATTCGCGGAGCAGATGTCTTCATCGGTCTGTCGCGCGGTAACCTGTTAACCCGTGAAGATGTGCAAACCATGGCCGCCGATCCAATTGTTTTCGCCATGGCGAATCCTGTACCGGAGATTATGCCGTCTGTGGTGGAAGACATCGTGGCTGTCATGGCGACAGGCCGCTCAGATTATCCGAATCAGATCAATAACGTATTGTGTTTCCCAGGTATGTTCAGAGCCGTTCTGGATTGCCGTGCCAGTGAGATTAATGAAGAGATGAAGCTCGCAGCAGCTCAGGCGATTGCTTCAGCCATTTCCGATGAAGAGCGCACCCGCTATTATATTATTCCGAGTGTGTTTAACGATAAAATCGTCAAATCGATGCGCAATCGCGTGATTGAAGCAGCGGTCAAAACGGGTGTGGCAAGACGTATACCGCGTGAACAAACCCGCGAAGGCGGGGACGTGTAAGATGCAAGAGAATTCCCCTCAACATCTGAACCTACACACGCAACAATTAGGGCATGGGGATCAGGTTGATGGAACGTTAACAGGAGAGGCTATTCTTCGGGCGGCTCGTGCTTTTGTACAGGGAGATGCGGCCGCACATACGGATGGTCATGACTGGCCGCATATCGAGCGGGTGACCGCACTTGCGGTCGAGCTTGCACACCGTATGGGTGCCGATCCCTTTATCTGTGAACTCGCTGCATTGCTTCATGATGTGCCGGATGAGAAGCTTAACGAAAGTCTTGAAGCCGGAATGGCGAAGCTGAATGCATGGCTGGATACCCAGCCGCTTGAAGCGGGTACACGGGAAGCTGTGGTACGCATCACTAGTTCCATTTCCTATGCAGGAGGGCAGCGACCTGCCGTCTCATCCCTGGAAGCCCAGGTGGTGCAGGATGCGGATCGCCTGGATGCGCTGGGCGCTATTGGTATTGCGCGTACGTTTGCTTTTGCCGGCGCGAGAGGTCGTGAGATGTATGATCCCGCCCTTCCGCCACGAGAGCAGATGACGCGGGAGGAATACCGGAATGGACGCAGTACAACGATCAATCACTTTTACGAAAAGCTGTTTAAACTAAAAGATCTGATGAATACGTCCTATGGCAAGGAACTGGCAGAGCAGCGTCATGACTTTATGGTGCAGTTTGTGGAGCAGTTCAAGCGTGAATGGGAAGGAAGGTTTTCATAACTTTCTCCGTTTGAGTTAAACATACAATACCCCCTACTTCCGAGAGTGGAGTGTGGGGTATTGTTTTGTGTACATAGAAGTAGTAGGGAATGGAATTTAACTCATCAACAGGATACAGGGCATGGTAACCCAAAGGCTTCCATGATACAATAAATCGTTCTCCTGAATTGATTTCGGGCAAAAAAAGAAATATGGGGTAATAATGATAATGATCATCCAACGAATGAAATCAGTTTCGAAAAAGAGGAGGGGTCACCATGTCATTTGGTGCACGTGTACTTAAGACAGGGATTGCGGTCACGCTGGCCCTGTACCTTAGCAGCATGTTCCTGAACCCGCAATCTCCCGTTCCCGCCGCAATTGCGGCCATCTTTGCGATGCAGCCATCCATTTATCGTTCCTGGAAGTATTTCCTGGATCAGCTGCAGACCACCACACTTGGGGCAATTGTGGCTCTGCTGGGAGGCATGGTGCTGTCCAATGAGCCCATCGCCGTCGGGTTAATTATTGTGCTGGTTATTATGATTTGTCTTAAATTGAATATGGGCGAAACGGTTGGCCTGACGCTGGTAACCGTTGTATCAATTATGGAAGCGTCGGGTGACTGGCATTTTGCATTGAACCGTTTCCTGCTGACACTTGTCGGCATTGTATCTGCTTTTCTTATTAATATTACCGTATTTCCACCCAAGCCGAAGATTCAGTTCGTGAAACAGATTCAGAGTGTGTTCAGTGGCATGTCACTGCTGCTGCGGACATCGATCTCGGATGAGATTAAGGAAGTGGTGTTCCGGGATGAGAAAAATAATCTGGGCGGTTCCATTAAATCTTTGTCAGATAAATATAATTTGTTTGAAGAAGAACAGAAGAAGATGAAACGTTCCACATTCAGCGAGACCCGGCAGATGGTCGTATACAAACAGATGCTGCTGAGTCTGCAAAAAGGATTCGATGTGCTGGATTCGGTAGAACGCCATTATTTCCAGGCATCGCGAACACCGGAAATGGATCAGTTCTTTGATACACATCTGGAGCTTGTCATCAAATTCCATGAACATGCGCTGCTCAAATTCGAGGATAAGCTGAAACCGAACGGGGAAGAGGCGGCACAGTTCATTTTGGATAATGATCGCTTCATGGAGCAGGCCATTTCCCAGTTTGATATTGATCAGGAAGGGATGCTGAGACTGTCCATCGTAGCTGCCGCGATCTATGACTATGGCTATCAGCTGGAACGATTGAACCGGCTTGCCGAACATGTGCATAGTGCCAGTGAAGACAAGGAGTCACAGGATAAAATTCTGAATTGGCTTAAATGGCCGTAAACATGGTAATACGGTTTGCGGTGATGTGGTTTCATCATATACAATGGAACCACAACCAGCCCGGACAGCATGTCCGGGTTGTTTTGCATACATAGCGCAAACCTTGCGCAACCAACTCAATCGAACCGAGGTAGATACGTATGAATTTAACACAGCTTGACCCTAAATGGACGCAGTGGTTCAATGGACAGGATCTGGAGCAGAAGCAGCACGAAGCGATGCAATTACTGACTGTGTCCGAAGATGGCTGGACACATCAGGCGATGATCAGTATGGGGGAAGTTATTGCCGTCACGCCCAACCTGCTGAGACTGGCTTTATGGCCGGGAACACAGACAAGTATGAATATGAGTCGAACAGGCAAGGCTACCTTGATTGCTGTTCATCAGAAATGCTTGTTATCTATTCGTCTGGATGTGACTTCACTGCCACAACTCATGGCAGCTGTGCATCCGAGAGATCGTTTCGAGGCTCAGGTGTTAAACGTTCGTGTAGATCATGCACCTTATGCGGAGATTACTTCAGGGATAACATTTCAGTTAAAAGATGAGTCTGGGGCCATCACACGCTGGAGAGAGACCATTGAAGAATTACGACAATAGTATAGGAGCGTTCTATATTCAACCAATTTGAGGGTAATAATAGAATGAAGACAACAAAAAACGCCTCCGCTTGCATCGGGACGTTGTCACTGGTACAATAAAAAATGGTTTTCAGAAAATTAGAACTAATTAACATAAAATAAAAATGTTTACTTTCTAATTAATTATACCATAGCCTTTTCGGGCTTGTCAAATGGGCTTTTGAGGACACAATCCGGGGAAAGAGGGGCGTATTAATATATGAGTACAGACCAGCAATGGAGCGAGGAGCAACAGCGGGTCAACATTGTAACAGAACAGATCGATCGGAAAATCGACATCCTAGAAAAAGAGGTAGGTTCCTTCAGGGACGAAGTTGTGGGGATGAGAAAAGATTTCTGGGACGAAGTCACCATGAACTTCAGCGAAGCGGATGACGTGGGTGAGACCTCCACCAGTATGAGGCAGCAATCACAGGTTCTATCGGATCGGGAGCGCAGTCATCTGAATACGGCAGCAGCGCTAGACAAAATGAAACGGCTGCATCATTCACCGTATTTTGGACGCATTGATTTTAAGGAAAGTGGCTATCCAAATGCAGAGCGAATCTATCTAGGGATCGCATCATTGCTGGATGAGAAGGAGGAATCCTTTCTTGTCTATGACTGGCGTGCACCCATATCGAACCTGTATTACGATGGTGCGCCAGGTCCGGTCACGTATCATACACCGAGTGGTGAGATCCGTGGCGATATTGAGATGAAGCGGCAGTTTGTTATTCGGGACGGACGTATCCGTTTTATGTTCGACACCGGAATTACGATTGGGGACGAACTGTTACAGGCCGTTCTCAGTCGAACCTCGGATGCACAGATGAAAAGCATTGTGGCGACCATCCAGAAGGAGCAGAATCGGATTATCCGTAATGACCGGACTCGCATGCTGATCGTTCAGGGAGCTGCTGGCAGTGGTAAAACATCCGCTGCACTCCAGCGTGTGGCGTATCTTCTCTATAAATACCGCGAGCATCTGCAAGCGGATCAGATGGTCCTTTTTTCGCCAAACCCAATGTTCAACAGTTATGTTTCTACCGTACTACCTGAGCTTGGGGAGGAAAATATGCTGCAAACGACCTTCCAGGAGTATCTGGAACGCCGTCTGGGTCGTGAATATCAGCTGGAAGACCCATTCATTCAGCTTGAATATGTACTGACCGGAACAGAAGATCCTCAGTATGAAGCACGCATGTCCGGCATTCGATTCAAGTCATCCGAATCTTTCCTGAAGGTAATAACACGTTATAAGGACAGCATGATGTCGGAAGGCATGAAGTTCAAGCCGGTTCGTTTCCAGGGACGGGCTGTGGTTACAGCTGAGGCCATGGCGGAGAAATTCTATAGCTTCGAGCCATCCGTCAAACTGGCAAATCGATTGGAAATCCTGCGGGACTGGATGCTGAAAGAGTTATCGGCCTTTGGCAAAGGTGAATTGGAAGCCCCTTGGGTAGATCAACAAATGGATCTGATGGAGCCGGAAGATCTGCAACGGGCCTATCAGCGCCTCAAGCGAAAGCAAAAAGGGAAGTCGGACACGTTCGATGATTTCCAGCAGGAACGGGAGATCCTTGCCCGGATGGTGGTCAGTGATCGGCTCAAGCCTTTACGCAAATGGATCAAATCGCTACGTTTTGTCGATGTCCGTCAACTGTACGCGCACTTATTCAACGACCGGGCCCAGATGGTTCGCCTGTTGGGAGAGGAAGAACTGCCTTCACATTGGGAAGAGATTAGTGAGATGACACTTCGCAGACTGAAAGTACAGGAGCTGGCCTATGAGGATATCACACCTTATTTGTATCTGCGTGAGTTGCTGCTTGGTTTCCATATTAACTCCAATATCCGCCATGTGATCATAGACGAGGCGCAGGATTACTCTGCCTTCCAGCTGGCCTTTATGAAAAGATTGTTCCCGAGATCGAAAATCACCGCACTTGGAGATTTTAATCAAGCTATCTATGCACACTCTTCGGTATTGAGTGGTACGGGACCGCTGACTAACCTGTATGGACCGGAAAATACGGAAGTGATCGAGCTGACGAGAAGTTATCGTTCAACACAGGAGATCGTGGAGTTTACACGCGGCATGGTTCCCGGTGGAGAAGAGATCGTTCCATTTAACCGAGGCGGGGAGAAGCCGAAAGTGATCGTTTCTTCCAATGAACAGGAGCATCTGGATGTTATTACAGCCGATCTCAAGCATCTGATTCAGGAAGGGTATGAATCAGTTGCGGTCATCTGCAAAACCGCGGAAGAGAGCAAGGACATTCATGAGGCGTTAAGCAAAGTACTGCCTGCGGCACCGAAACTGATCAAGAAAACAACACTTGCCTTTGAACGGGGTGTGCATGTCATCCCGGCGTATCTGGCCAAAGGTGTGGAGTTTGATGCCGTTCTGATCTATGACGGATCTGCATCGCAATATGCGCAGGAACATGAACGTAAGCTGTTCTATACGGCATGTACCCGTGCAATGCATTTACTGCATGTCTATTGCATGGGTAAACCGAGCCCATTTATTACATCCCAGTCCGAGGAATTGTATGATATGGGCAAGGTATCTGCGGCTCAGGCCGATTGACTTCGTCTTTCAGGTTCATGAAGAAGGCTTCCGTTCGATGGGACGGGAGTCTTTCTGTGTATTGCGGAATATGATGTGGGGAATAAGAAGCTCCATGGGGATGGTCTTTGGTGTGAGAAGTATGGAGTAGAACACTGGACATAATTGGACATAGTAATTTCATCTCTTCTGACATGAGATCAGGCGGATTAGGTTTCATGGATAAAAAATGATCCATCCTTTGTGTTCATGTACAATAGGTGTGAATTTTCTTTACACATGACGGCGAGACTCATATAATCGTAACAATCTATTTTTTTTTGGATCGTTTATTTAATGAAGGAGGCAGCAACATGAACACACCATCTTTTGAACGCCCATTAATGGCAGATTGCGTACCGGATCTGGTGGCAACAGCACGGGGAGACTTGCCTGCTACCTTGGTCATTAGGGGCGGAACGCTGGTTAATGTGGTTTCGGGTGAAATTTTGCCGGGCATGTCTGTAGCGGTACAGGGAGCCCGGATTGCATATGTTGGTAAAGATGTAAGCCATACCATTGGAGAGAATACACGCATCATTGAGGCTGAAGGCAAATACATTGCTCCCGGATTGCTGGATGGGCACTGTCACATTGAAAGTACACAAATGAAAGTAACGGAGTTTGCGAGAGCTGTTCTACCTTCCGGTACAACGGGAGGGTTCTTTGACCCGCATGAGATCTCCAATGTGCTTGGACTCAAAGGTCTGCGATTGATGCTGGATGAAGCACGGACGACGCCAATGGCTGCTTATATGCAGGTGGCTTCCTGTGTTCCTTCCACACATCCTGGACTGGAGACAACAGGCGCTTATATTGGACCGGAAGAAGTGGCGGAAGCCCTCTCCTGGGGTCCGGATATGATTGGTCTCGGAGAAGTGATGAACTTCCCTGGGGTCGTGTACGGGGACGAGACGATGATCGGTGAGATTCAGGCGACGCTCCGAGCGGGCAAGGTGGCAGACGGTCACTTCACCTGGGCAGCGGATGACTGGCGTCTGCCAGCCTACGCAGCAAGCGGCGTTACGGGGGATCATGAATGTGTTACGAAGGAAGATGTGGTGGAACGCCTGCGGCTTGGTATGTACGCCAAAATGCGTCAGGGCTCTGCTTGGCATGACGTTGCGGAAACGATCAAAGCCTGCACAGAGCTTGGCCTGGATACACGTCGCATGATGCTGGTGACTGATGACCGAAGTTCAGAATCGCTGCTCAAAGAAGGCCATATGGACTTTGTTGTGCGTTTGGCCATTTCTCAAGGGGTGAAGCCGGTTACCGCTTTCCAGATGGCGACAATCAATACGGCTGAACGTTTCGGTGTAGCTCGCGACATTGGTGCGGTTATTCCGGGGAATATCGCCGATATTATTTTGCTGGATGGACGCCTGGCTGATGTCCGTGTAGGCATGACGATTGCCGCAGGGCATGTCGTGGCAGAGAACGGAAAAATGACAGCGGTCTGGGACAGCTTCACATACCCGGAAGAGGCGCTGAACACCGTGAAACTGGAAGCCAATATCCAGCCGAAGGATATGGAGTTGTCTGCGCCGGTTACCGAAGGTACAATTGGAGCAAAAGTCATTCATGTGACGGAGAATCATGTGGATACCAAGGAGAAACATGTTAATGTCATGGTAGAACATGGCAATGTCGTCGTTTCAACATCAGGTGAAATCTGCAAAATTGCGGTGCTGGAGCGTCACAAACAAACGGGCAATCGCGCCGTTGCTCTTGTTGGGGGCATAGGCTTCACAGGTCCTGCGGCCATTGCGATGACCGTTGCGCATGACAGCCACAATCTGCTCATTATCGGGAATGATGACGCATTGATGGCTGAGGCGGGCAACCGGGTCATTGGAATGCAGGGCGGCGTAGCTGTCGTGACTGCCTCTGGTGTGACTGAATTCCCGCTGCGCATTGCAGGCTTGATGTCCACGGAATCTTTTGAAGCGGTAGCAGCTCAATCTGCGGCTGTCAGTGAAGCGTTACAGTCTGCTGGTTGTACGTTAAATAACGCATTTATGACGCTGTCTCTGCTGGCACTTGTTGTTATTCCAGAATTGCGTTTGTCTGATAAAGGACTGGTACGCATTTCGGCAGAAGGCATTGAGCTGGTATCCCTGTTTGATGAGATGGTGGAGAATACACCGGCTGCTCCAGCTGGTAATTAACGAATAATAGCGTGTCCATTCTTCCTTGAAATGGGAAGAGAAGTGTAGGTCGCCTTTGGGCGGCCTTTTTTATTTTCATAGGAAAACGCTTACTAGGTCTTGAGTCGTCTGTTGTACATATGCAAAAATGACCCATGTTGGGGTGGAATTAGGCTTAAATTAAAAAGTTTTTCATAAATGAGACTTTAGAACTATAAATACAGAAGTGTGAATACCCGAAATAATGTTATATGATTCTTTCGTCGTGAGTCTAAGAGATGATGTTGCATATAAAAGCAATGTAAATAGTCGTACATCGAAATCGTATCCAATGAATGAATATAAAACGACAGAATTTCATCGAGATTTGCACGATAGAGCTGCATAACATCAAAGGGAGTGTACAAATATGAAAAGCAAAAGAAGATACCAATTCATCTTGTTAATCAGTTGTTTCATGCTGTTTGTAGGGAATACTTATGTTTGCAAGGCCACTGCACTTGGCTCAGTCGACAGTTATGAAACCATCCATGGAACGGTACAGGGAACCGTAAGAGCAACCTGGGTATGGGACACGACGCAGATTCAAAGTAACCCTCAGCTAGTGCTGAAGTTTGCCACAACGAACAAAATCAATACGATCTACCTACAAATGAATCGGGATGTAAAGCTTCCGTACTATACGGATTTTATTCGTAAGGCCAGAGAGAAAAATATTGCCGTAGACGTTATGGATGGAAGACCTGCTTGGGGACTGACGGAGAGCCGGGATCAAATTGCAGATTTTCTGGACTGGGTTGAAGCGTATCAAAATCAAGTAGAGCCCAATGAGAAGTTTGCCGGCATCCATTTGGACATTGAACCTCATGTACATCCAGAGTGGAAAACCAATCAAGCCAGTGTGATTACGCAGTGGCAGGGGAACGTTCAATACATTGTCGATCGAGCCGCACGGATGAAGATGCCTGTTGCCGCTGACCTGCCTTTCTGGCTGGATGGTTATAAAATTCCGGGTTCCACGATGAATGTAAGCAGCTGGATGATCCGCAAGTTTGACTCGATTACCATTATGGCTTACCGGGATACCGCTGCGGCCATCTATAATGTAGCGAAGGATGAGCTTGAGGAAGCGTCACTTTTGGGTAAAACGGTATCGATCGCCGTGGAGACCAAGCAAAGCAAGGAAGGCGATTTTATTACCTTTTATGAAGAGGGTACAGCGTATATGGAAGCACAGCTTAAGCTGGTAGAGAAAATGGCAAGTGTGCACTCGTCCTTTAACGGATTCTCTGTGCATGAGTACAGCTCATGGGAGACTTTGAAAAAGTAAAATGGAATTCCATTCATCAGAATGATAAAGAAGGTGCTTACGACCGAACAGGTTGTAGCACCTTCTTTGCATCTTCTATCTGAAATATAAGGGGAGAGCATTGAACAATCGACAATTCAATGTGATGAGTGCCGCACCGGATAGGAGTTTAAGGTTAGACCAGTGCAGGTTCCATCGCCACTTTCTCATAAAACATTTTCCGATATTGGGACGGGGTAATGTTCTTGTGTTTCTTGAATGTTGTAATGAAATAGCTCAAATGCTCAAACCCGACGTCCATGGCAATATCCACAATTTTGTGATCGGTATTCTCAAGCTGAACACAGGCCTGTTGGATGCGATAATAGTTGATATAGTCGACCGGACTTTTCTGCACCATCTGTTTGAAAAAGCGGCAAAAATGTCCTTCGCTCATGTTGGCCTCATCTGCCAGTTCTTTTAACTTGAGTGGTTCAGGGTAACGATTGTGAATATAGCTTAGCACTGATTTCAGGCGCTCCACTTTATCGTGACTGCCTGACGGAACGGTCCCTTTGAGTGCTGCAGGTCTCATATGTTCAAACATTTGTGCAAATATTAAATAGAGGTAAGCTTTGGTTGTCATCTCGCAGGTTGGTGTGCCAGCGGCATGATCGGCGAAAATTCGTTTCAAATGAAAAATGATTTCTTGCCCCCACGCTTCATCGGTTTGGATATGGTAAGGGGGAAGAACAGTTTTGTGCACTAGCGGGCCAATGAACTTCTCCTGTATGGCATCAAACGTCCGACTGCCTAACAGCTCCGGATTAAATACAATGGATGAAAAAACACAGGGGACATCGCCTTTCAGGTAGCCTGCGTGAATTTCCCCCCGATTAATAAAGATGGCTTCTCCCGCCTGAACCTCTACCGTATTCATATCAATTTGAAAAACAGCACTGCCCTGTGTCACCATGGTGAACTCCATCTCGTCATGCCAATGGCAATCGAGAATGCTGTCGCCATTCAATTGTTGAATATCCGGGTACACACTGACTGGATACATGGCATTGCCGTGAATCCGGTCTTCCCGTAATCGTTCACGTTCCATATGTGAATCTCCTTTTGCATCATTATTAATGTAAACGTTCCCATAGATTGGTGGTGTTTATAAAGAATCGGATAAGAAATATCAGAATCGTGATATATTTGGTCAAAATATGAGAAGAAATTCGTTATTAATGTCAATATTATTATAGTATAACCGAAGGGGGAAAGAAAACATGAAATTTACTGATGGATTCTGGATGACTCGTGAAGGGTACCACGTTCAAAACCCGACTGACATTCGTGATATTGTGCAAAAAGAGGATTCTTTAACCGTACATGCGGCTACTAAATATATTCGTACCAAAGGCGACACGTTGAACGGTACATTACTTAAAGCAACATACAGCTCCCCTATGCCTAACGTTATTCGCGTAACCTTGAATCACCATAAGGGCAGAGTGAAAAAAGGGCCTGAATTTGAGCTTTACCATCAAGATGTGAAAGTAGACATCTCGAAAAATGAACAAGGCGCTGTTTTGAAAAGCGGCAATCTGGAAGTTCAAATCGACAAAACGAACGGTTGGGACGTCAGCTTCCTGTATGGAGGAAAACGGATTACAGGTAGCGGTCAAAGAGCGGCTGGTTATATTACAGGTCCAAGTAAGGAAGCGTACTTCCGCGAGCAGCTTGATCTCGGCATTGGTGAATACGTTTACGGACTTGGTGAGCGCTTTACGCCGTTTGTTAAGAATGGCCAAGTGGTGGACACTTGGAATGAGGACGGCGGTACAAGCAGTGAGCAGTCATATAAGAACATTCCTTTCTACTTGTCCAACAAAGGATATGGCGTATTTGTAAACCATCCTGAACGCGTATCGTATGAGATTGCATCTGAGAATGTATCTAAAGTGCAGTTCAGCGTAGAAGGCGAGACTTTGGAATACTTCATTATCGGTGGGGACAATCCAAAGGATGTACTTGATAATTATACGAAATTAACAGGTAAACCAGCGCTTCCACCGGCATGGACGTTTGGTCTGTGGCTGACAACATCATTCACAACGGACTATGATGAAGCAACGGTTAACCATTTCGTAGATGGCATGGCTGAACGTGATCTTCCGCTTTCTGTATTCCATTTTGACTGCTTCTGGATGAAGGAATACCAATGGTCTGATTTCGTATGGGATGAAGCGATGTTCCCAGATCCGGAAGGTATGCTTGCACGTCTGAAAGAAAAAGGACTCAAAATCTGCGCGTGGATCAATCCATACATTGCAGAAAAATCCTACTTGTTCGATGAAGGTATGGAGAACGGTTATCTGGTAAAAACAGCGGATGGCAGCGTATGGCAATGGGATTTGTGGCAAGCAGGTATGGCACTGGTTGATTTCACGAACCCAGATGCTGTTAATTGGTATAAGAGCAAGCTGGAAGTCCTGCTTGATCAAGGTGTTGATTCATTCAAAACAGACTTCGGTGAAAGAATTCCGACAGATGTCGTGTACTTCGATGGCTCTGATCCGGTTAAAATGCACAACTATTATACACAGCTCTATAACAAAGCTGTATTTGAATTGCTCGAAGATAAGATTGGCAAAAACGAAGCTGCCCTGTTTGCACGCTCTGCAACAGCAGGTGGTCAACAGTTCCCGGTTCACTGGGGCGGAGATTGCTCTTCTACTTATGAATCCATGGCTGAATCACTTCGAGGCGGCCTCTCACTTGGACTTTCCGGTTTCGGGTTCTGGAGCCATGATATTAGCGGCTTTGAAAGTACAGCGACCCCTGACGTATACAAACGCTGGGTACAATTCGGACTTTTATCTTCTCACAGCCGCCTACACGGAAGCACTTCGTATCGTGTGCCTTGGCTGTTTGACGAGGAATCCGTGGACGTTGTTCGTGACTTCACCAAACTCAAAATCAGCCTGATGCCGTATCTTTACAATTCTGCGGTCGAGTCGACTGTGAAAGGTATTCCGATGATGCGCGCTATGCTGCTTGATTTCCCAGAGGATCCAACAACATACAGCCTGGATACACAATACATGTTTGGTGATTCGATCCTGGTGGCTCCAATCTTCAACAAGGAGGGTGATGTTCGTTATTACCTGCCTGAAGGTACATGGACCAACTATCTGACAGGTGCCAAAGTTGAAGGTGGACGTTGGATTAGCGAAAACCATGACTTCAAAACACTGCCAATGATGGTTAAGCCAAACAGCCTAATTGCTGTTGGTGCTGTGGATAGCAAACCGGATTATGACTTTGCGGACAATGTGTCCCTTCACTTGTTCGAACTGGCTGACGGCAACTCCGCTCAAGCGGTGGTTGTAAACCAAAGTGCTGAGCAGGAGCTGGTTGTTAACGTATCACGTAACGGTTCTGTTCTGGAAGTTCGTGCTGAAGGTGCAGGCAAACCATGGAATCTCGTGCTGCGTGGCATTGAGAGTGTATCCGGCGTAGAGGGTGGTTCCCAAATGTCTGGTGCAAATGGTGTTGTCTTTACGGCAGCAGCAGGTGCTAGCTCGCTTACAATTCAACTGTAATGTTTATTGGATGAACAGAAGGACGGTACCGCAAGGTGCCGTCTGTTTGTCTACTGTCTACTGTCTACTGTCGTGCCATGGAAGTATGGTTCTAACAAAGAAATGGTAGTATCATTTAGTTGCTAGCGACAGATAAAGATAGGGGATTATATCAAATGAGTACAACGAAATCAGGTTTACACCAAACCATTACAGCAGAGATGCTACATCAGTTGGTTGAGAATACTTTTGGAACCGCTACCATTGTGAAGAGTTTTGCACTGTTGCAGGGTGGACTTTTTAATACAACGTATCGAATTCAGCTTGAACATGCGTCGTACACGGATGTGATATTACGTTTGGCTCCAGAGCTGCCGCTGGGATCTTCTGGCGATCCGTTATTTTCATTTGAACGGACAATGATGTCTGCTGAACCTGTCGTTTATGAATATTACCGTAAGGCAGGCATTCCTGCTCCAAACATTATTGCCTGTGATGACAGCGGATTGATCATTCCGAGAACCTACATGTTTATGGAGTTTATACCCAGTAAGCAATTGGATCATCCATCGATTTCGGAGTCAGATAAAGAGCAATTATATCATCAGCTCGGCGCTTATACCGCTGTCATGCATCAGATTGAGGGTGCATCGTTTGGCTGGCCGCAAGGGGATGGGACGATTAAAGGCTCGGATCATTGGTCCGAGGTGCTGCACTCTTTTGCAGAAGAGACGGCACTCAAAGCTTCACAAGCCGGGTATATGCCAGGTGTGGGAGAAGAAATCTCAGATATGTTCATAACCAATAAGGATTTATTTGATCAGGTGACTGTTCCGGTTCTTGTTCATAATGATCTGTGGGAAGCCAACGTGCTTGTTCATGAGGAGAACGGGCAACTAAACATAGCCGCCATCATTGATGGGGATCGTTCCATGTTTGCGGACAGGGCGTTTGAGGCGATTTTATCGACAGAATCATCAGCTGGTTTTCATGAAGGTTATGGCCGGCCACAGGATATGTCCGATGAGGGACAGGCACGCCTTCTTGCCTATCGCATACTTTCCTCTTACTTTAACGCATATGTGCATGAACATCAGGTGGATCAGCCGGAGGCAGGACAGAAGTATCGTGAGCGTACACTGGATCTATTGAAAGAATGGAAGAGACTCAAACTTAACGAATAAGTAGGAGGGTTTAGTATGAAAGAGTATATGCAATATCCGATGTGGGACGCAACATTACCTTTGGAAGAACGATTGAATGACTTGATTGCGCGTCTGACAACGGAGGAGAAAATCCGATTAATTCCTACACGCGAAGCCGCAGTACCCCGATTGGGAATACCCGGTTACAATGTGGGAGGCGAAGCGGCTCACGGGGTTGCCTGGATAGGTGAAGCTACCGTTTTCCCGCAGCCACTCGGTCTGTCGAGCACCTGGAACACCAAGCTCATGCGCGAAATTGGTTCCGTCATCGGAGATGAAGCTAGAGCATACCACCATCGTGCACCCGAGCGTCACGGCTTGACCTTATGGGCGCCAACTGTCGATCTGGAACGTGATCCCCGTTGGGGGAGAACGGAAGAAGGATATGGTGAGGACCCTGTACTGACAGGTGAAATGTCGGCAGCTCTTGTGAAGGGTATGCAGGGTAATCATTCTTTCTATTTAAAAATGGTAGCGACGTTGAAGCACTTTTTTGCCAATAATAATGAGAAGGATCGGTTGAATTGTTCATCCAGCATCGATCCGCGTAACTTGCGTGAATATTATTTAAAAGCATTCGAGACGCCTTTCGTAGAAGGTGGGGCCTTTTCCATGATGACAGCCTACAATTCGATCAACGGCACACCCGCTATTGAAAGTCCATACGTGAATAATGTGGTCAAGGGTGAGTGGGCTATGCCTGGATTTATCGTGTGTGACGGGGGAGATTTGTCTCAGACGGTCAATTATCACGGTTATCATGCCACGCATGCGGAATCCGCAGCAGGGGCTATAAAGGCAGGTGTGGACTGTCTGACGGACGAGGTTGACTTGGTAGTATCTGCCTTGGAAGAGGCGCTTGAGCGTAACTTGCTGGAGGTCGAGGATCTTGACCGGGCCATTCGTAATATTTTTGGCGTGCGGATGCGGCTTGGACAACTGGATCAGACGGGACTTAACCCGTATGCTTCAATATCGGAATCTGTATTGTGTGCGCCTGAACATGCCAAATTAAGTTATAGAGCAGCAGCCGAGTCTATCGTTTTACTCAAAAATGACGGACTGCTTCCTCTCCAATCGGAAAGATTGCAGAAGGTTAGCGTAATCGGTCCCCTCGCGGATGTGGTCTATACCGATTGGTATAGCGGCACACTGCCTTATCGTGTTACCGTTTTGGAAGGACTGAGCAAGCAGCTTGCTGGAGCTGAAATATCTTTTGCAGATGGGAATGATCGCATCAGCTTGAAGACAGCCGATGGCAAGGTGATCACGCTCGGTGCTGAAGGAAAGCTTGCAGCCGTGCCGGAAGGTAGTGCGGAGGCCGCTGAGTTCATCCATCAGGACTGGGGCTGGGGAAGTCATACGCTTCGCAGTGTGAAAAATAATCGCTATGTTTCGTTAACCGAACAGGGCATCTATCAGGCGAATGCGCCGGAGATTGGTGGCTGGTTCGTCAAGGAAGTAGTACAGATTGATTCACAAGCGGATGGAACCAGCACGTTGCGTACGTGGAACGGACTGCCACTGAGGCTGGATGAACATCAGGGGCAACTGGTGCTGTCCCCAACGCCGGAACAAAAAGACGAGGACTTGAGTTCATCTGGTAATCCGGATGCCGTAGAAGGGAAGCAGAAACCTCCTGTGTTCAAGCTGGACATTGTTGCTAACGGAATAGAGCAGGCGAAAAAAGCTGCTCAGAATAGTGACGTTTCTATCGTTGTTGTAGGTAATAGTCCATATATTAACGGCAAAGAGGAGATCGATCGCCCAAGTCTGCTGCTTCCGCCTGAGCAGGCCCGACTGGTAAGAGAAGTCTGCCAAGTGAACCCGAATACGGTCGTTGTCATTGTTGGCAGTTATCCATTTGCACTGCAAGAGTTAAAAGACGTGGCTCCGGCAATCGTATACCTGACGCACGCAGGCCAGGAACTGGGGAATGCGATTGCGGATGTTCTGCTCGGAAATTATGCTCCTGCTGGTAGACTGAACATGACATGGTATGAGGATGAATCACAGCTGCCAGACATCATGGATTACGACATTATTCATAACGGTACAACCTATATGTATCATGAAGGTCCAGTCCTGTATCCCTTTGGTCATGGGTTGACCTATTCGGAATTTGAGTATAAGGCGATTCGAGTGGAGCGGGCACAGGGATCTTCTGGAGATGATGTGCTGAAGATTGAAGTGCAGGTCGAGAACAAAGGGGCACGTGCCAGCGATGAAGTGGTGCAGCTGTACGGGCACGCCCAAACTTCACGGGTAAAGCGACCACAACGTCAGTTGATCGCTTTCCGACGTATTCATCTTGCTTCTGGCGCCGTGGAAACTCTATCTTTCGAAATTCCTGTTCAAAAACTGGTCTTCTGGGATGTCACTCGTGACAGATATTGTCTTGAAACAGCCATCTGGTCGATCATGGCTGGACGTTCCTCGGCAGATATTCGTCAGACCGCAGAAATTCTCATCGAGGGTGAAACTATTCCTGCACGCGCGCTGAATCTGCCTACGTTTGCGGAAAATTACGATGCATATGCAGGCGTTCTGTTGGATGAGTGTCTGGAAGGTCGTTCAGCCGTCCGAGCCATTGCTTCAGGCGAACCGCTGTATCATGAAGGTCGTTCTTCCTGGATTTCATTCCACGACAATGTTTTCCGGCAAGCTAGTGCGTTTGAGGGTCGGGTGGCAACCTTCGGAGAGGGTGGCGAATTGGAGATTCGGGCGGAAGGTCCGGAAGGCCCACTGCTCGGCACTTGTGTCATTCCTGGTCCCGCTGGAACAGTCAACGGGAAGAATCTTCAGTGGAGCACAGTTCGCTGTTCCCTGAAGGGAGAGCGTGAGATTGACCAGCTCTGCATTGTTTTCAGGGGCGGTGCAGCCCTTCAGCAATTTGTGTTGAAATAAGTTGATTTGTTGATCTTCATAATGCATGGCCAAAAGGCTGTCCTGGCACTGAATTTAGTGCGGCAGCCTTTTTGCGCTGTTATCCCCAGTGACCTTTTTTACATAGGCCGTATATTCAACTGCAGAACAACCCACAATAACGTTGTTGTTTTCTGATTCTGTAAAGGTGGTTGAGGTATGAAAGATAAAAAGTGGGACCTCGTCGCACTCGCTTCCATCCCGGTTATTATGACACTGGGTAACTCCATGCTGATCCCCATCCTTCCGCAGATTGAGCGTGAATTGAAAGTGTCCTCATTCAAGGTCAGCATGTTAATTACGGTTTATGCGGTCGTCGCAATCCTGCTCATTCCACTTGCAGGATATCTGTCGGATCGATTCGGCAGGAAAGCCGTTATTATCCCCAGTCTCATCATTGCAGCCGCAGGAGGCGCTGTAGCAGGAGGAGCAGCCTGGATGCTGGATGGAAATGCGGCATACTGGAGTATTCTCGGTGGCAGACTTTTGCAAGGGATAGGAGCAGCAGGGGCTTTCCCGATTGTCATTCCATTGGTGGGTGATATGTTCGATGATGAAAACGAGGTAAGTAAAAGCCTTGGCATTATTGAAACCTCGAATACCTTCGGCAAGGTACTAAGTCCGATTTTGGGTGCAGCTTTGGCTGTATGGATTTGGTATTTGCCTTTTATGGCTATTCCGGTACTTTGTGTGCTTTCATTGGTTCTGGTTATTTTCCTGGTGAAAACACCCAAGAGGAAGGAAGAACCAAAGAGCTTTCCCGAATTTGTTGCTTCCATCCGCAGTGTGCTGAAAGAAAAGGGCCGCTGGCTGTATGCGATTTTTGCGATTGGCGGTATTTGCATGTTTGTTCTCTTTGGTGTGCTCTTTTATCTATCGGAGACGTTGGAATCGGAGTTCAAATTAAAGGGTGTACTTAAAGGACTTGTACTTGCTATACCACTGGCAGCCTTGTGTCTGGCGTCTTTCTTTGCTGGAAAATGGATAGGAAAGAACAAGACACGGATGAAATGGCTTGGTTTTATCGGACTTGCTGTTTTAACTGTATCTCTTGGCGTGATCGGGCTTTTTGACAACATTTATGTAGTTGTTGGTTTGTTCACCCTTGGTGGAGCGGGAATAGGCGCTACACTGCCATGTCTGGATGCTATGGTTACTGAAGGGGTGGACAAGGAACAACGCGGCACCATCACGGCGTTATTCAGCAGCATGCGTTTTATCGGTGTGTCTCTCGGTCCTCCTGTCGTGTCATTGTTGATCTCTTCCCACCATTTCCTTCTGTTTGGTATTCTCGCCGCGTCCGGGGCGGTGGGAGGGCTACTCACGTTATTGGCAGTCAAGCCAGATAAGGGAAATCAGCCCACATCAGGCAGTGGTCAAAATCAACGTGAACGTGATTATGATGAAGTGAAACAGCCCAGTGGTTATCTGCCGGGGCGGAGAAAGAAAAGTCCACTCTGAATTAAAATATAAAAACGCGTTTACTCTGAGGGATGTATCTTTCCTCACAGAGTAGACGCGTTTTAATGAATCGAAGGATAACAGTGTAGTTACATCAATTATCTTTTTGCTGAGTAGTTGTGTTATTCTCGGTTGCAGTCTCGGTAAGCTCATGCCGATCGGAATCCTGGGCAGCGATATGTGTATGCGTCAATAAAGGATGCACAGGCACCGCAAACCCTCCATTTCGTTTCCCTTGAATCAGGTATATCAGGAGGAATAGAATCATGAACACAATGGAATAACGGTACATATCGGTATAACTAGTTATGGAAGCAATAGCGCCCAGCAGAAGTGCTCCCAGAGCAATCCCCAGATCCAGCGTATTCAGAAACATGCCGTTAGCCATACCGCGCTGTGAAGGGGAGACAATCTGAATCATCCAGGTCTGCATGGAAGACTGTATTGAACCATATCCAATTCCATATAAAAATGCAGCGACAAACAAGATGGACATCGACGAAGCGTAAGAGAGCGTAATCAGTCCAGCAGCGATGAATATCGCTCCGGGAATCAGTAAGGCTTTTGGACCTTTACTGTCATAGATCCGACCTGCAAACGGTCTAACCAGCAGTACAGCGAGAGCATTAAACAAAAAGAACAGTGCAGGGTTAGCCAGGTTGGCTTCCTTTCCGTACAAAACGATGAATCCGACCAGTCCGCCATACGTGATGGACAGTAAACAATTCAGTACACTTGGCAGAATCAGTTTGCGGTTGAAAGGCGTCTTTACTTTGGTGCCTGATATCGCAGCTGTTCCAACAGGAGGTGTTAGTATCACCTCATCATTCACCCTACGTGCTTTCTTGCGTGTCAGTGAATAGCTGAGCGGATAGATGACCACAATAACACCTGCCGTACATAACATGAGTGTCATGAACCCGGCACCCTGAAGCAACGTGACCCCAATAATGGGACCCATGGACATGGCAAGACTTGTGGACAGGCCGAAATAGCCCATACCTTCACCCATCCGTTTCACAGGCACAATATCCGACGCCATAGTCGGGAAAGCCGTGCTACTCATACCGAATCCGATACCGAACACCATGCGCAGCAATAACAGGACCGCAATCCCGGCAGCAAAATAATATCCAAGTGTAGCGAGTAAGGCAACTGTCAGGCCAATATAGATCATGGCATTACGAAGACCCTTCTCCAATGCTTTGGCTGAATAGAGCCGGGCAGCAATGGCGCTAAGGGCAAAAAGACAGGTAAAGAGGCTGACTTCAAAGGCATTGGCGTGAAAACGGTCCTGCACATAAGAAGGCAGTGGGGATACAATCATGTGGAGTTGTAGAAAGAGTAGAAAGTTACATAACATGAGCAGGATAAAATCGGTGGTCCATAGTTTGACTTGCGATGATTGTGATTTCATTAGTTGTTCATTCCCCCTGGTGTAAAATTCGTTACAGGTTGCTGTTCATGAGGGAAAGAGTATGTCTAAATGCTTCCATCTGGTCTTCGGGTATACCTTCAATCAGATTTTTATTCATTTCTCTTTCGAGCGGAACAAGCTGGTCAAGCAATATCTTTCCTTCATCGGTCAAGTAGAGCAAGTAGGCTCTGCGATCCTGTTCGCTGGTCCGGCGTTCGACCCAGCCTTTCTTTTCCAACAGATCAATAATGCGGGCAGTTGTGGGCTGGTCCTTATAAACGCGATTGGCGACTTCCTTCTGGTTCACGCCTTCGCCTCTGCCGATATTGAACAGAACGGAAAACTGCTCTGTCGTAATATCATAGGGTTTGAATCGTATGGCTAGTACAGCCGACGCCTTGCGATGTGTCATGCCCAGCATGAATCCAATGGATTGATCGAGTGAATAATCGTTCCCCATATAATCCTCTCTTTCTTAAAATAAAAATAGTCTCAATTCATTTACTTGTTATAACAACTATATGCTAAACAATTAATTTTGTCAAAACGGATTTATGAATATCGGCGTCATGATAACACCCTTTCATATGAGATTGGCAGTGGAATAATGTTTTATGTGAACATTGAAATATGCAAACGTTGGTAAATACTGATAAAATAGAAGTGCCGCTGTATCGCGGTAATTGGGCCACATGATGGTTGAGGTTACGAAGACGAATCCGCTCCAGCTGATTCTGGAGCTGACTGAGGAGAGCTGAGTATGCTGAAGAACATTCCCGCAATAATACCTCCGGAACTGCTGAAGATCATGTCTGAAATGGGTCATGGAGACGAACTAGTACTGGCTGATGGCAACTTCCCCGCAGCCAGTCATGCCCAGCGGTTGATTCGCTGTGATGCGCTGGGTACCGTGGAGTTACTGGATGCCATTTTAAGTTTGTATCCACTCGATACGTACGCTGAGCGGCCGGCAGCCGTTATGCAGGTCGTCAAGGGGGATCAGGTGGTGCCCATCATCTGGGAAGACTATCGCAGGCTGATCCTTGACCATGAGGGCATCACGGATGCCTTTGATCATGAAGAGCGTTTTGCTTTTTATGAGCGGGCTTCTCGCGCCTATGTCATTGTTGCAACCGGTGAACGTGCGCAGTATGCCAATTTGATTTTGAAAAAAGGTGTCATTTTTCCAGATACAGAGCCTTACCCACAAGCGAAAAAAGTTGAACTGAACTGAATCAAACTCAAGGCGACGGGGCGGCAGAAGCCTCGCTTGCCTTTTTGCTTTTCCCAAATCGCAGCCAGTAAACAACAACATATAATATAGGCATACTCTCGATAAGCACGGCATATGTAGCAATGGCGTAAGAACGAATGGCTAATTCATAGGAAGCCGCGTCTTTTGCATATTGAAGCACATAAGAAGCCGCAGTTCCGGCTAGCAAGTAAACTACCGTTTTTTCCTGCCGAACTCCGGTAAGTTTAGCAAGACAAACGGAGGCGACGTATAACAGAAACGAGCTGCGAGTAAACATGGTCGTAGACCAGATGGCAATTAGGAAAGGGTCCAGGTTATCCAGAAAATCGCCGTAACGGGCAAAACGTATCATCTCCAGCAAAGGGTAGCGAAGACTGCTGGCTTCGTAAGGTCCAAAATTCATTAACGTAAACATCCAGAACACGATAATGAATAATGCAAGCGTAGAACCTGCAAATAACATACTTCGTAGAAGCGGCCGCCTGAAAGCAATGGCAGGGGCGAGGAACAGGAACATCATCCATTCGGAAAACCAGGGCATGGTTGAAATCGAGCCTGTTAAAATTTCTTTCAGATCATGATGCGTTACCATGGCAAGCAGTACATCAGGATTCCCCCCACCCATTACAGCAGGCATGAGAAAAGTAGAGGTGAAGATTTGCACCAGAAATATCCCTTCTGATAAATAGACAATGGTAATCAAACCTGAGCGCGCTGAAAGACTAATACATAAAATAGTTACGGTTGCTGTCAGCCATATGGGTGTCTCGGGTAAATACATGGATTGCAGAAAAACGATGAAATTCTCTACGTCAACGGATATCAAATACAGGCACAGTAACACAATGAGACCGAGGAACAGCTTGTGAACGGCCTTGCCCACAATTTCTTCACCGAAATCAATCCAGGGTCGATCCGGGTAAACCGCTCCCAATCTGTATGTGAAAAAGAGAAGAATCAGACTGATCGCAAACCCGCCAAGGATGGATATCCATCCTTGATAACCGCTCATTTTGAACAAGCGCTGCAGAAGGAAAGCGATGGGTTCGGAATACAGGTAGACAAACATAAAACGGTACGCTTGTCCGGCAGACAATTTGATCATGGCGTGCTCCTTTCTTAGCCAAACAAGCGGTCTGCCCAGCCAAAGACCAGCCTGATGACATCATTGGGATTAGGCCAGCCCGGTACAGAGACAGCCAACGTATTCCACAGCAGAAATATCCCCAGCAGAATGAAATAGGCCCGTTTCATCCCTTTTTTGCTGGACTTGATCATGGGCCACTCCAGTATGTACAGTACGGCAAACAAAACAACAGCAATCATTGGTTTACCTCCTAAAGTGGCCTGAAGCTTTCCTCTGTTCCTATCAGTAGCTGGATTCCGAACCTACGAACTGGATGTTGATTTGGGTATGCACGTTAAACTGCAATTCGTTTTTGACATAATCATTCCAAACGGGACGCAACTTTTCCCAGATCTGAGGATATGCCCATTCCAGGCGATAACCGAGCATTAGAATATCGGCGTTCTTACGTTGGCCACTCCTTATTGCGTCGGTTAGATAGGCACTCACTTTTTCATTGGCCTTTTGCTCAATCTGATTCACGCCCACAATATCTTTGACCTTGAGAATCGGAATCACGGAATTCAGTTCTGCCTGCCCCCGCAAAGTGATGTCGAAGAAAGGCTGTCCGTTGACAAGCCTGACCTTAATTTTGGAATTCATATTATAGATCGTCATGCTCGCTTTTTCTTTATCGGTTTCCACGGAAAGGGCCACGGAATCCAATTTGCGATTGGCCCAGGCTATGGTCCTTGCTTCATTCGCCGAGATTGAATCGACCATCTTCATCTGTTTGAAAAGAGCACCACCTATTTGACTGGTCCATTGCTTTCGTTTATTATCCTCACTTGCCATCGAGGTTCCTTTCGATTCCAGAAAGGGGGCGGCAAAGCCCTGATTCATTTTGTCAGCCATAAGTACACTGAGCATTTGCGTCTTTAACATGTTTTCTTGGGTTGCAAATTCTCTTAACACATCACTGGGTGTTTCCTCGAAAACGGGAGTCAGATCCGCCACGTCTCTGGCTCTGCCCTTCGCAACCATGACGTAACTGCTAAGATGGAACAAAGGTTCACGTGAGATCCATTCCATCGCATCTTGAATACCCTCTCTGGCGTATGCCTCACCGAACACCACTACCCGTGTGTGCCCCCAGGAAATCTTTCGTGTGAGATCGGTTTGGATTTTCTCTATGGCGTCAGCGATGGTGGATGCGGTAGACGAAACGAGAGCATATGGATTTTTTCCAGGTCCGCCCGTACCTTCCGGAGAGAGACGGTTGGGAAGTGGCATACTTAATGAAATATCGATTTCACCTGGTTTCTCACCCTTATCCACATACATGGTTGTAATAAACGTACGTTCATTTATTTCCACTTTGGACCAGCAGCCACTGCAAAGTAACACGCATACCAAAACGACACTCAGTTTGGGCATAATCATCCACGTTTTCATGTTTTTTGCCTTTTCTTATTCGCATCTTCGTAAGCTGCTGGTCGCTTCTTCATTAGGAACCAAGGCACACGAACGATAGTATCCTTGATATCACGTAGCACGAGGGGGGCAAATGGCTGCATATAAGGCACGCCAAATGAACGCAGACTAACCATATACCAATAGATCAGATAGATCGAGATCACGATGCCGAACAGACCCAGCGTTCCACCCATAAACAGCACCGGAAATCGAAGCAGCCGGAAGGCCAGTCCGAGCTCGAAGTGCGGGATGATAAAGGCGGCAATACCTGTGATAGATACGACAATAACCAGTGGTGCTGAGACAATTCCAGCCTGTACGGCCGCCTGACCAATAACAATCCCCCCGATAATAGACACCGTTTGGCCCAGTGGCTTCGGAATACGAATCCCCGCTTCGCGCAAACCTTCAAAGGTCACTTCCATAATGAGCGCTTCAATCAAGGCAGGGAAAGGAATGTTTTCTCTAGCAGAAGCGATCGTAATCAGTAGGTTGGTCGGAATGATTTCCGGGTGAAATGTAGTTACGGCGACATAAAAGGATGGAAGCAGGAAGGCTATAAAGGCAAACAACAGACGAATAAGTCTGATAAAGGAGGCAGAATAAAATCGTTGATAATAGTCTTCCGAAGACTGCATTAAAGAGAAAAAAGTAACCGGAATGAGCAGGGAGAACGGTGTTCCATCCTGCATGACCCCAATCCGTCCTTCAACCAGTGCAGCAGCCACCGTATCCGGTCTTTCCGTATATTGATATTGTGGAAACGGAGAGAGAGGATGGTCCTCCAGAAATTCAGATAGATAACTTACACCCAGGCTGCTATCCATATCAATATTACCAAGACTTTCCAACACGTTTTCCAAAATGTCTGGCTTGCATAACCCTTGGATATATACAACGAACACCTCGGTTTTGGTGTATTTTCCAATGGTGAATTTGATCATCTTCAAATCAGGGTGTTTAATTTTGTGCCGAAGCAGAGACATGTTCACATGAATATCTTCAATGAAGGCTTCCTGAGGGCCAACAATTACAACTTCATTGGTTGATTCCGCTACGGAACGCCTTTGATAATTTTGAAGTGCAAAATGAATCATTCCCGAAATACCCTCGATATATAAGGCTGCATTACCTGACACGATATCATCCACAATTGCTTCTGGTGAATTCGAGTGGTGGCTGTTAAGGGTGAAAAATGATCCGGTCAGGACTCGGGTAATGAATTGATGATCTATTTCATTTCTCGAGGCTTCCTCAAGCAGTGGTTTGACGATGGCTTCCCGCATAGTAGGGGTATCTACAATGGACTGAATATAGATGAGTTCACAATGGAAAGGTCCAATTTGAAAAGGCTGATAGATTATGTCGGCAACACCCAACAGATTAGCTCTAACCTGTTCATAGATATTGTCTTTTTCCATTTCAGTTTCGCCTCCCTATGCTGTAATGCCGAGCCTGTAATCTGACTATAGTGTGCGACGCTTCCAATGAAATATACTTTTAAGTTTGGATTATCGAAATATATTACAAACTTTGATGCAGATGATGAATGGGGAGATCGTCAGATCTGCCTTAAAATAAGAGGATGGAATGAAGTAAGTAGACGATTTTATAAGGAGTTGAGGGAAGATGGCGTATCGGATCAGACTTGCTGAGCTTAGTGATGTTAACGGAGTGGCACAGTTGTTCAATGACTATAGAATGTTTTACGATCAGCCTACCGATCTGGAGAGAGCAAGTGAATACATAAAAGAACGAATGGAACGGAATGAATCCGTTATTTTGGTTGCCGAATCGAAATTGGAGACAGAAAAGGAAGAGGAGTACAGTCTGACGAATAAACCCTTAGCGGGTGAGTTTGGTGGATTTATACAGCTGTATCCTAGCTTTAGTTCAGTGTCCATGAGGCCAATCTGGGTACTAAATGATCTGTACGTACATGCGGATCATCGCCAGAGAGGAATTGCGCGTAAGCTGCTGGAAGCTGCACGACTATGGGGAAATGAGAGTGGGGCTGTACGAATAGTGCTCTCTACGGCGATAAGCAACAAGAAAGCTCAGGCATTATATGAGTCGGAAGGCTATACGCTGGACACCAAGTTCATGTATTATGAACTTCATATATAAGATAGACTTTGAGAAACCTGAAGTTGAGGATAAGCAGGAGGGATTAGCACAAAATGATGCAATGGATAGCCATGATCACGATGTTGATCGATCATATAGGAGCCGTCTTTTATCCACAGGTCGGTGAGCTGCGAATCATTGGTCGAATTGCTTTTCCAATCTATGCTTTTGCCGTTTATATCGGTTATAAACATACTCGCAACGTACAAAAATACATATGGCGGTTGTTCTGGATTGCAGTGATTTCTCAATTGCCGTTTATGGTGGCTTTTAATCATTTTTCGCTGAATGTGGTATGGACATTATGGTCTGCTCTGCTTGTATTGCTTGTGCTCGATAAACTTCCGGTCCGTTTGCTGGGAATTCCGATTGTGATCGTGGCTGGTTTGGTCATGGAGATGACCCATATGGATTATGGTATGTATGGCCTACTGCTTGTATTGCTATTCCGTTACTTCCAGGGCCCAGTACTAGTAATGGCTCATTTGCTCTTAAATGTGCTGTATATTTATCTGCACAGCAGCTCTATTCAGATGTACAGCGTGATTGCTACGGCAGGAATTGCAATGGCCCAGTATTATAACGCAGGCTTCCGTCTGAAAGGTCCGCGTTGGATTTGGCGTTATTTTTATCCTGCACATTTGGCTGTCATTGCTTTGATCCGCTTGATTTGAGAATTCTTCACGAAGAAAAGAAGCCACCTTATCCGTCATCACTGACGTTGAGGTGGCTTCTTTATATTCATTAATGGATGCAATATAGGCATTCACTTTATTGGAGTTATTCCATTGTTGGCGAAGTACCAAACTGCGGTCGGACGGCCTTAGGGAAATAACCAATCTCGATGGCATGTTCCATCATTTTTGAGATGAAACGATCATCAGTTTTGGCGCATATAATGCCGGCTGGTTCTACATAGGCGGTTGTTACAGGAGAAGCATATACGTAGGCAGAATCCTTGGCACCGTCTCCTTCAAGCTGGGCGATAGCCAGTTGAAGTGCCTCAGGGTCCTTGCTGACACTGCCATCGAACAACCAGTTGGTGTATTCTGCAAAAGGCAGAGTCTCTACTTCATAACCGGCCCGATTCACAGAACGAATCAGATCATCGTAGCTGATAGGTTCCGGATTACAGATATGGAATACACGTCCTGCTGTGTCCTGGCGTAATGCCAGATGCACAATGGCCTGACTTGCATAATCAATAGGTGTAAAATCAACCATCCAGTCGGCTGCCGGTGCCTTGCCCAGCAATAACATTGCTTTAATCATGCGATAAAAGGCGTTGCTATCAATATTAGACTGGAAACGTCCCGTCTCGGAATGACATGTCAGGTTACCTGCACGATAGATGCTAACAGGTACACCTTCTTCAGCAGCAATCATAAGCACTTTCTCGGCTTCAAGCTTGCTGTCCGAGTACAGGTTGTCCACGTGCAGGTCCGCTGGGAAGCGATCATATTGCAATGATGACTCCCACTGTCCACTGAGTGCAAGATCTTCCGGTATCCCCATCGTGGATACATGGTGGAAGGAGGCACCTGGTTTGCTGCGAACGAGTTTGAGCAATGCAGTGGTTCCATCCACATTGGTTTTGGCGAATTGTGCTGCATCCCCGAAATGTCGTACATCCGCGGCGCAGTGTATCACACGGTCAATTCGTTCTTGCACGTAAGTTGTCTGCTCGACTGAAAGACCAAGATTCGGTTGCTCCAGATCGCCTTCAATAATCTCGACGCGGGATGCGAGGAGAGGTAGAAGCTCCGGTCCAAAGTAACCTTTCATGACGCTGCTCAGTCGTTCCATCGCAGAGCTTCCGTCTGCGGGACGGCGCACAAGAGTATAGATGCGTGTATTCGAAGTTAGAATCAACTGTTGCAGCACATGGGATCCAAGATATCCGGTAGCCCCGGTCAGGAGTACATGCTCGGGATTCAGAATTTCAGGATATCCAATCTGGGATCTCAGCTCTACAGGATGTTCTGACAATTGGGTGATCATGCCCTCATTCACTGAGGAATGGGTAGTTTCTTCTGTAGTTTGAGCCAGCTTCTCCACGCGTTGTGCCAAGGCACGAACCGTCTTCTCGGCAAAAAAGTCGACAATTTTCAGCTGCGGATAATGCGGCTTCAGAATAACCAGCACATGGATGACCCGAAGAGAATCACCGCCAATGGCGAAGAAGCTATCCTCCACACCAAAGTCATCGTGCTGAAGAATTTCTTTCCATGCTTCCAGAATAATTGCTTCGGTTTCCGTCTCTGGCAGTACCCGATCAGGTCGATCTTCATGACGCTCTAGGTGAGGCAGAGCTACCATCGCTTTACGATTGATTTTCCCTGTCGGTGCGATTGGCATTTCATCGAGCTGACAGATCCATTTGGGTACAAAATAGGAAGGAAGCTTCACCGTTAGCTCCGCTTTAATATCCGCAACGGAAAGTGTACTGCCATCTTTGGATGTAAAGTATCCTACGAGCATGTTTTGACCATCCGATTCCTTCTTGGGAATCACGGCCACATCCTGAACCTGATCCAGACGGGCAAAATGATCCTCGATCTCTCCAATCTCAATCCGGTGACCCCGGATTTTTAACTGGGAGTCGCTGCGTCCGACATATTCCAGCAGTCCGGTATCGAGCATTTTGGCAATATCGCCAGACTTATAGATTTTCTCATCGATGGCAAATGGATTATCAATGAATGCCTGCGCTGTACGCTCCGGCTGGTTCAGATAACCTTTGGCCAAAGCGGGTGTTGCTATATATACCTCGCCGGGAACGCCTACCGGGCATAATTGCTGTTCTTCATTTACGATATACACTTTATAGTTATGAATCGGTCTGCCTATTGGAATGTTAACGACACTTTCCGGAACTTGCTCACTAATTCGGTGAGTCGCTGTCGCTACTGTACATTCCGTAGGTCCGTATACATTGACGATATCAATCTGGTTGCCGAATTTGCGCTGGAAGGCACGAACCTGCTCACCGTACAGTGCTTCTCCAGCCACGGTAATGATTTTGACTTTGGCCAGCTTGTGGAAGCCTTCATCAGACAGGAAGGAAGCAAGCTGGTTGAAAAAGATGGTTGGCAGTATCGTAATAATTGTTGTGCCTGTGCGCTCAATTGCACTCGCAAATTCTTCAACGGATACACGTTCTTCCGCCGACAACAGGTACAGTTCTGCTCCGTAGAACAAGGCGCCAATCGTATCCCACACTGATGCATCGAAGCTGTATGTAGCAAACTGGGTTAATACGTCACCTGGTTGAATATCGCAATCTCGCTGCACCACACTACCAAGATTGGCTACACCCCGATGGGCAATAAGCGCACCTTTGGGCTTGCCGGTAGATCCCGAGGTATAAATGATATACGCCAGGTCGTCTGGCTCAATATCGAGATTGGGGTTACTTGCAGCGAATCCGGCAAGGCGTCCATCTACGGCCAGGATTTGGCGAACGCTAGTAATTCCTGAGAATAACCGTGAAGCTTCAGGTAAAGAGGACTCTTTGGTCAGGACAAAGGATGAAGCTGTATCTTCGACAATATAACTGTTGCGTTCTTGTGGGTGCTCAGGATCGACAGGAACGTATACTCCGCCAGCTTTGAGAATACCGAGCAAAGAAATAATTGTTTCCAAACTCCGCTCCATAAAGATGCTGACGAATTCTCCTTTTTGCAATCCGTTGGATAACAGCACACGGGCAACCTGATTGGCACGTTCATTCAATTCTCTATAGGTGTACCTGCCAGTTGGTGAAGTAATTGCTGGAGATTCAGGATATTCGGCTGCTGTTGCTTCGAACCAGCCATGAATTGTCTGATGTTCTGGTTCGTGAACGGCGGTATCATTCATTTCTCGGTATAGCAACCGGTCTGAAGCGGATAAAATGTCCACTGTGCCGATGGCCTTGTCTTGGTCACGCAACATAGCCAGTAAAAGAGTCTGATAATACTCTGCATATCTTGTGACCGTAGATTCATTTAGAAGTGAACTGTCATAGAACAGATCCAGCGTGAGCATATTCTGATCATCACGAATATTCCAATTTAACAATTGAGGAGCTTTAGGGAGCTGTACACTGTTAAACATGAACAGCGTTTCCGGATTACCTCCCGCTTGCAGCGTGTAATGCAGCTGGAGTTGATCTGAAATCTGATGAATCAGTTCGATAAAGGTTAACTTTCCTTGAATCTGCAATAACACATGGGAGGCTACCTGATCGGGAGCCAGCGTGCCGATGGCAAGTTCCTGCTCAGCTGATAAACGGAACAACAAGGCTGCGTAGGCAGACAATAATGCTGGATATACGCCCTCTGAACCGAATTTTTGTTTCAGTTCCCGACCCAGGGACGATTCCAATGAAATATGAGCAGACTCATAAGTGAATGCTTGTTGACGGCGCCCAAAATCCAGTGGAATCTGAAGAACCGGCAGGCCAGATTCCACTGTTTGGGTAGATGATGATTGATTTTCGACCACTTCAGTTGTTCCTCCTTGGTTCAAACCGTTCAAGTTGTGGGTTGAATTATTGTTTACTTACATTAAAATGCGAAATCAGTTCTTGCAGTTCCTCAGACATGTTGTTCAAACGGGTAGAGGAATCAACAAGTGTAATCAGAGATGCTTTTTGTTCATCTACGGATGAAGAGATCCGTTCACTGTTGTCAGCTGTCTTACTCACACTCGCAGACAAATCATCCGCAGTTGCGGTCATTTCTTCTGTACCTGCAGAGATTTCTTCTGTAGCACTCGATACTTCTTGAATCTGATTCGATACTTTCTTGGCTGCTTCCAGAATCTCTTCGAACAATTGACCGGTTTGATCAGCTACGCTGAGTCCAGTATCCACTTCAGACGTTCCTTGTTCCATCGCACGAACGGCTTGTCTGATTTCAGCCTGGATCTCTTGGATCAGTACAGCAACCTGGCTCGTGGATTGTTCGGACTGCTCAGCAAGCTTACGTACTTCACCTGCTACAACTGCGAATCCTCGACCTTCTTCACCAACACGTGCTGCTTCAATAGATGCGTTGAGTGCAAGCAAGTTCGTCTGGCTGGAAATGCCTGAGATGATATTCAGAATATCGCCAATTTCTTGAGAGCGGCTCTCCAGAACCTGAATGGCCGAAGCGGTGTTTTTAACAGATTCCGTAATCAGATTCATCTGTTCGGATACCTGACGAACCACACTGTTTCCTTGTTGGGATCGACGTTCCATCTCATAGGCCTCGTCAGCTACACTCGCTGAACTGCTGGCAATAGTTTGAATGACGATAGCCATCTCGGACATCGCACGGGCACTATCCCGGGTTGCCTGTTCCTGTGCACGAATGTTGGATGTAATCTGAGTAACGTTGCTATTAATAGAATCAGCATTCTCGCTGTTTCTCTCCGAGACTTCATACAGTTCCTTAGCAGACTCGTTAACTTCTTGCGAAGTGATTTGCACTTTGACGATGGTATCGTTGATCTTGCGAACCATTGTATTGAACTTTTCGTTCACAATGCCCAGATCGTCTTTGCCTGTCGGAATTTTGACATTTAAATTACCCCGGCTTACGTCATCAATCCCTTTGATCAGGTGACGAATAGGGGAAAGCGTGTTTTTGACAACAAGATATTGGATAATCAGGAACAACAGCAGGAACGCTACCAGGATGATAATTCCGTTCTTGAGCAATTTGTTCAGTCCGGCAGGTACTGCTGATGCGTCTGCATCGACTGCAAAGTAAGAGTAAATCTTGCCGTTGCTATCCTTGATCGGGTAAGCAATGGTTGTCCAGGTTCCGAAATCATCGGAATAAAATGTGGTGAACGTTGGGCGATCGGTATTCACCATTTCTTTCAGTGCATTTGCCACAACGACTGGCTGTTCATACATGTCGCCGATATTTACATTTTCACTCTGGAAGGCTTCCTTCAGATTGGTTGGCATGGCAACAAGGGAAGTTAACCGTTGGTTATCTCCACCCAGCTCGACGCCAAAGATGTAGGCTTGTGCAATATTAGGATAATATTGCTGCATTTCATCGAAATAGGCACGCAATTTGGTTTGGGTTTTTCCATCATAATTGGCTTCTGCAATAGCAGCCTGCACTTCGGTGGAATCAATGCCTTCTGCCCATTTTTTAGTAATTTGTTCTACCTGACCATGTAGTTGGTCTACGAGGATTGTTTTTTGAAAGTAATAGCTGCTGGCAATAAGTGCCACGCCGATGATAATAATGTTAGTAAATGAAAGCAACAGATTTTTGGAGAAAAAAGACATGCTTTTCCAACTTAATGATTTCACTAAAGTCCACTCCTGATCTTCTTTGAATTGATAATATGTTGGTGCCTTCATGTTGCAAATTAAGTCATTCCAGTATCCCCTCCAAAGGCATAATGTGCGACCATGGTCTTGGGTTCCTGGTCGCTATGTAGAGATATTTTTACCTAGATACCCATAGGTGTCTAATTATTAAAACACATCTATACTTAATATGTCGTATAAAATGTCGTCAAATTGAATAGTTTTGTTAAAACTTTTTTAATATTTTACGTACTTATGGACATATGAAAGTAAAAAGTAGGTATTTAGAACTGTTTATTTAAAATAATTCCCATTTTTTAGTTTCATTCTGTATTCTATAACATGGTGGGTTAAAAAACATCCTAAAACATTGAAAAAATAGTGAAAACGACAGAAAACGGACTTTCTTTTGCCACACAAATCAGATATCAGGGAGGAGAATCTAACCAAGAATGTACATAAGCAACATTATTGATACATGTGAAGCAGATAAACAGGCCAAGTTTCCCAGTTGAACACGTCATGCACAGATATACATCGGAAGCGGTTTTATCTATAATAACTACAGTATGCATTTCTCAAATCATGAGCAGGCGGGGGTTTATAGATGAATCTTAAACAGATAGCAGCTGAGCGCGCGGCAGAGTATGTTCAAGATGGAATGAAGGTTGGATTGGGTACGGGGTCAACGGCGTATTACGCTATTTGTCGAATTGGTGAGCGAGTACGTGAAGGGTTGAACATTCAGGCTGTAGCTACTTCGGAAGCATCGGACAAGCTCGCCAAAGAGTGGGGAATTCCGATCGTTCCCTTTGATCAAATTGGACGTCTAGATCTGACCATTGACGGTGCAGATGAAGTAGATCCTCAGTTTAACCTGATCAAAGGTGGCGGCGGTGCGCTTTTGCGTGAGAAAATTGTAGCTGCAAACAGCGACAAACTGATTATTGTAGCCGATGGCAGTAAAGCCGTACAAAAGCTAGGAAAGTTCCCGTTGCCAGTTGAAGTGGTTCCGTTTGCTTCAGAGTGGACCTTCCAAGCGCTGGAGAAACTCGGGTGTCACCCAGAATGGCGTATGGATGGGGATCAACGTTATCTTACGGATAATGGCAACCTCATTGCAGATTGCCGCATGGAAGCCATAGAGCATGCTGCAGAGCTTAACATTCAGTTAAATATGCTCCCAGGTGTTGTCGATAATGGACTGTTTATTAAAATGGCGGACACCGTCATTCTTGCGAAGGATGATGGCAGCATCGATGAGCGTCATCGTTCATGAACGGAAAGTGAGGTCATTGCATAGATGAGGGAAAACCCGTTCGTGGATGGTGAGATTGTTCTTCGATGTGTGGAGAAAGAGGATCTGACTGAACTCTATGATTCGATCTACAGTGAAGACGTACCGGAATGGAAACAATGGGATGCGCCATATTATGCCCTTGAACATGAGAGCTACGAAGACTTTGAACGGAGCATGTTAAGAAGACTTGAAGCAACTCAGAAAAATTCTGATCCGGACTCCATTCGAATTATTGAGCTGAATGGCCGAATCGTCGGTACAATCAGCTATTATTGGGAACATCGTCCATCCATGTGGCTGGAAATGGGAATAGTGTTATATCGATCAGCCCAATGGGGGCGCGGGATCGGCACGCGAGTACTTCAGATGTGGTCCAGTCACTTATTCGAGCAATTGCCCGTGGCCCGGGTTGGATTGACAACCTGGTCGGGCAATGAACGAATGATGCGTTCAGCTTCGAAGGCGGGACTGCAGGTGGAAGGACGTATGCGCAAATGCCGCATCGTGGATGGCAAACATTATGATTCAATTCGTATGGGAATGCTGCGCGAAGAGTGGGAGCAAATGAAATCTGCAGGCGCAGGTCGAAATGTAAACAACTGATGGAGGATTAAGAAATGCCGAACAACGAGGACAATCGGGAACTGTCTTTACAATTATTTGTGGTTCTCGCTCGCGCATACAATTCCGTTACATCCAGGTCCAACCGGGATATCCAGAGTCATGGACTGAATACAACAGAATTTGGCGTGCTTGATTTGTTATACCATAAAGGGCCGCAGGCGTTGCAAAAGATCGGTGAGAAAGTGTTAATGTCCAGTGGCAATATCACGTATGTGGTGGACAAGCTTCAGAACAAAAATCTGCTGATTCGTCGAGCGTCCAAGGAAGATCGACGTGTCATATACGCTGAATTGACGGAGGAAGGAAGACATCTGTTTACACAAATCTTTCCTCAGCACCACCAGGTGATCATTGATGCGGTGGATGGGTTGGAACCTTCGGAAAAGGCAGATGCGATTCGTTTGTTAAAAAAGCTTGGACTCGCCGCAGAGGGGAAAACTGACTTGCGTTAATAACGCAGGTCAGTTTTTTTATATGAATGTATGCCATTCGTCGTTCATGTATAATGAATAGAGGGATTGTATTTGAACGGGGAAGATCGAAGCTGCCGAAGCTTTTGCAAACGATTGGATGAGTGAAGCCTTCGTATAAGCAGTATGGCATAATTCGCGATTAGGAGAGTGATCATGTGATGTCTAATGAACATGGCAAGATGAAATCATCGCACAGAACGATTGAATCGTTATCCAATCAGATGATTCACGGTAAGGAGGACCAGAAGCAGATTCGTACATCCCTTCCGATATCAATCTTGCTGGCAGACGATAACGTCATCAATCGGCAGGTTGTGCAGTTGCAACTCAAAAAGCTGGGCATGACCGAAGTGCATATCGTCTCCAATGGGGAAGAGGCTAGTGAAGCTTTTCTCAGCAATAAATATAGTATGATCCTGATGGATAGCATGATGCCTGTAATGGACGGACTGGAGGCGACACGCCATATCAGAGCTTTAGAACAGGATAAGAAGTGGCATCCCACTCCGATTATTGCGATGACAGGAAATGTGATGGATGGAGAGAAAGAGAAATGTTTTGAAGCCGGGATGGATGATTTTATTGGTAAACCCTTCACCCTTGAAGCTCTAAACAACTTGATCCAGAAGTGGCAACCATCATCCATGTCTGAAGAAATTACGAAACGATAAATAATATACATACATGTTTCACGTGGAAGATCGACTGAAAGAGAGGAAAATGTTCATGTTATTATACAGCCTTGCCGTTCTGGTCCTAATCGTTCTTGCCTTACTATGGTTAGGTGGACTTTACTTCTTCAAAACCGCCATTCGGCGTGCTCCAAAATCATTTTTGGTTGATAATCCGAATCTGATGCCCGAACCGGATAACGAAATAATCAGCAGTGCTTCTGACTTGACGTGGCTTGATACGCAGCCAACCGAAGATATATATATTGAATCACATGATGGATTAAAGCTGCATGGAACATGGCTTCCTACCCACTACGAATCGCAGCGACCAACGGTTATCCTGGCCCATGGCTATTCGGGAAAAGGCAGAGAAATGGCGGGTTTTGCCCGCTTTTATGCTGAAAAACGGGGCTACAATGTGTTGATGCCGGATGATCGGGGTCATGGCCAAAGTGAGGGCAATATCATCGGATTCGGCTGGCTGGATCGTAAAGATTATGTTCAATGGGTCCATTGGGTTCTGAGCAAGGTTGGTACGGAGACGGAGATCATTTTGCATGGAATTTCGATGGGAGGCGCTACAGTATTGATGACAGGTGGTGAAGCTCTCCCTGATCAGGTAAAGGCCATCGTATCGGATTGTGCTTATACCTCCGTGAAGGAGGAGCTGACCTTCCAGCTCAAGCAGCTATACAAGCTGCCCGCATTTCCGTTTATTCCCGTTACAAGTTTCATTTCCAAATGGAAGGCGGGCTACTTCTTTGGGGAGGCATCGGCACTAAATCAACTCGCCAAAGTTCAAGTTCCGGTTCTTTTTATTCATGGTGAGGCAGATACGTTTGTACCGACGGAAATGGTCTATAGACTATTTGAAGCATGTCCGACAGAAAAGGAACTGTTGACTATTCCCCGTGCGGGTCATGGAACAGCATTTCAAGTGGATCGTACCCGATACGAGCAGGTACTTGAATCCTTTTTGACAAAGAACCAGCAGCATTCATCTGATTCCAATTAAGCATCCTGGGTATTAAGTAGAAGATGTACTTAAGGGGAGGTGCGAGATGCCCTATACACCTAGAGTTTGTTCGTATTGTCATGAAAAAATGGCAGAAGATGAGTTCAAATGCAAATCCTGCGGCAATCTGGTTACTACCAAAACGGTTCAGCCTGAACAACCGTACATGATTGAAAATGATGAATTTATATTGGATCGATATACGATTGTGTTGCTTGTTCTGATGACACTGTTTCTTCCTCCCGTAGCCATGACCATCGGCGGCGTGATGTTATTTAATGACAATACGTATAAGCAGGATACGGGTAAATTGCTCGTCACCGGGGCATTTGTAGTGATGGTTATTCTCATCATTATTCTGTTTGCAGGTTCGGGGACATTGACGATTAACATCTAAGCTATGGAGGTGCTTGTATGGCAAATGAACAATTTGAGGCTGCACGGAAAGCAGAGGCAGGTTACCATTCTAACTTCTATCAGAATAATGAATTATTCGCGTCCGGTACCTGGATGGCGAGACCCATGCCGATGGTTATGGATATGCTTGAGCGTTTGCTTACCCATAAGACAGAGCTGCGTGTTCTCGATTTGGGATGTGGTGTAGGCAGACATACGATACCCATTGCGCAGCGTCTTGGGCAAACAAATAGTGAAGTTATCGGGGTGGATTTGCTGGATGAGGCTGTAGATGGACTTCGTAAATATGCGAAAGAATATCAGGTTGATCATATCGTGCAAGTAGAGAAGGCGGATGTTGAGCATTACGCTGTCAAGCCGGATCATTTTGATTATATTGCTGCTTGCTCTTGCCTGGAACATGTTTCAAATAAACAAGCCTTAGTGGAGGCTATTGAACGTTTGCAAGTGGGAACTCGTACAGGCGGCATTCATTGTATCACGATGAGTACGAGTGTAGAGGAAAAGGAAATCAACACAGGCCGGGAGATTAAGCCGTTGATTGAATTGAATCTGCCCACAGCTGAGGCTATAGCATTACTGGAGAAGGCTTATGCTAATTGGAACATTCTGCTTCAGGAACATGTAACACAGACGATCGAAGAGGAAAAATATGATGAACCGACACAGTTCCGTTGTGAACTGCTTCGTTTCGCTGCACAGAAGCAATAGTAGCCTGCCGGGATCGCGTAGTAAGGTCCCGGTAGTTCGTATTACTCGGCAGCTTAATAGAACATCACGAGAAGCATCATGGGATAGGGGACATCATCACACCAGAACATGGGGGATCAGAATGAGTACATATGTGATTGGCATGGATGGCGGGGGAAGTCATACACGTGTGGCATTGGCCGATGAGAACGGAAAGGTTTTGTCTTATGTGCAAAAAGGCGGTTGCAACCGCTATCATGATGCCAATGCAGAGCAGAACGTATTGGAGGGCATCGCTGAAGCTATTCGCAGAGCTGGGCTAGAAGTGGATCAGATTGCTTCCATTCAGGCGGGGATGGCAGGCCTGGATCGGCCTGAAGATACAGTCTGGGCTGAAGCGTTACTCGCCCAAACCGGTATATTAGGCAGAATCAGTGCAGTAAATGACACACATATTGCACATACGGCAGCTTTTGGCGGTGAGCCGGGCATTGTAGCTATTGGAGGCACAGGCTCTCTGATTCTGGGTAAAACGGAACAAGGGACCTGGCTCCGCAATGACCAGTTTGGCCACTATGCGCCAACAGCAGCTCGTTTTTTGGCTTATGACGCGGTGCATTCCATCCTTGCGGGACGTTATGGTCCGCAGGACCAACCCTGGATCGAACAGCTATTAGCCTATTGGAATGTAACTTCGATTCCGGAGCTTGCTGCACTGGGCGTATCAGGTTTTGCTGAAAATAGACAGGCCATCAATCGGATATTTGGTCAAATGGCTCCTTTAGTTACCGAAGCAGCAGCCGAAAATATTCCCCTTGCGGTCAGAGTATGCGATTCAGCAGCGGATACGGCCGTTGTGGGTATTCTCATGCTTGCATCGTGTTTTAAAGATCAGCAGGTGCGCATGACGCTTACAGGAAGTTGTCTGAGTACACCTTATATGGTGGAGGCCATTCGAAATGGGCTGAATGCAGCCTATAAACCGGGTGGACAACAGATTCATTACATTACCAGCCATGTGCCAGCAGTCGGAGGTGCGCTGCTGGATGCATATCATTTGGCAGGAATTCAGGTGCCTGAAGGTATCACGTCTGATCTCCAATCGGAGCTGAAACGGCATACGACTTGAACTTTTAAAGGCTAACGACTACAATACGATAACGGAATCAAGCAAGTTATAGGAGGAATCAGGGTGTTAATTCAATTGAAATCACGCATACAGGAGCCGGAAGTGCAGGAGCTGTTGTCCTACTCGGTCTTTCCCGACCCGGATCACCTGAATCGTGCGTTACAACAGTATGTTAATAAGGACGAGCTGCATTTGGACGGTTATGAAGACGAAGGCCAGCTGATCGGTCTGATTGGATATGAAAGTACAGGAACGAGTGAGATCACTATTCATCACATCGCTGTCCTGCCTGAGAACCGTTTTAAAAATTATGGTCGTGGCATGATTTCACAGGTGCTGGCCAAATATAACCCCGACAGACTAATCGCTGAGACCGATGTGGAAGCGGTAGAGTTTTATCGAAATACGGGATTCGTAGTGTACAGCCTGGGTGAGCTGTATCCGGGTGTGGAGCGATTCCGCTGTGTATTAGAGAAGGACGAGGAGCAAGACGAAGACTAGTAACTGTCTACTACTGTGTAACGTAAAGAGAGCATAATCATAACAGGATGTTGGATTTGGCGAAGCAGCTGAGTCGGACGTCCTGTTTTTTTGTCGTTTGTTTGAAAAAATAGGAAAAACGTATTGCTTTGCAATATAGTTTCATTATAGAATAGTTTCATTGAAGAATAGTTCTATGAGTGAACTATATTTTTAGGGAAGGAGAATGAAGAATGAACACACCGGATGCTAGAAGTTTGGTTAACCGCTATTTGGATGCTTCTTTCCTGGTAACCAAACGGTTTGATACCCAGATACGTGAACGCCTGGGCCAAACCATTACCACAGATCAGTTCTGTGCACTTCGTATGATTGAGGAGAAACCGTTATGTACGCCTTCTGATCTGGCAGAGCTTTTGTGTGTAGGCAAGAGCAGTATCACTGCTCTGGTCAACAAGCTGGTGGATCGGGATCTGGTCCATCGGGCCGGGGATGAGCGTGACCGCAGAGTTGTTTATTTGACCCTGACGGACAATGGACGTGAAGTATACAGGGAAACGGAACAGGAAATACAGCAGCTTCTGGAGCCGTATTTGGTCCATTTCAAACCGGAAGAGGTTCAGAATTTCATTGAATCTTTTGAGAAGCTCGCAGCTTTGCTAACGCATGAAGGAGGACAGGAGAACGAATGAGAACGATTTTGAAAGCGCGATGGTGGTTGATGGGGCTATGGGTCGTTGTGGCCGCCGTATTAATGTTCACCGCCCCTAACATGAGTGAATTGATTCGGGAAAAGGGACAGTTTTCGGTTCCTGAAGGACACTCTTCCACCCAGGCAGCGGCGATTCTGGAAGAAGCCGCTGCACAAAAGGGTGAGCAGCAGGGCAGCCAGTTGGCTCTTGTATTTTATAATCCGGATGGTTTGGGTGCCGAGGGTAAAGAAGAGGCAGAACAGGCCGTTAAGAAACTGGAGGCCGAAAAAGAGAAACTGGGCATTCTGTCCATACTGGAACCGTTCTCTCAACCAGAATTATCAGACAAAATGATCTCTGCCGATGGCAAGACGATCTTAACGTCGCTTTCTATTGATCAGGGAGATCGTACAGTCAAGGAAATGCGCGAAGATCTCAATGAAGCTTTGTCATCGGTCAATGTGGAGCATTACATAACCGGTAAAGGTTTAATTGATGAGGATACGGTGGAAAGCTCCCAAGAAGGACTCAAAAAATCGGAGTACATTACCGTAGTATTTATTTTGCTCATCCTATTCCTTGTATTCCGCTCTTTTGTCGCTCCATTTGTTCCACTGCTTACGGTAGGGATCAGCTACATTGTTTCACAGCAGATTGTCGCGTTCCTTGTGGACGGTCTAGACTTCCCTATTTCGACATTTACGCAGATCTTTATGGTGGCAGTCATGTTCGGGATCGGTACGGACTATTGCATCCTGTTGATTAGCCGGTTCAAGGAAGAATTGGCTCATCATGAAAATACGTGGGATGCCATTATTGCTACGTACCGCACAGCAGGCAAAACGGTATTCTTCTCCGCACTCGCCGTGCTGGTTGGATTTATTGCCATTGGTTTTGCACAGTTTATGTTGTATCGTTCCGCGGTAGCGGTTGCTGTCGGTATTGCCGTGATGATGCTGGCATTAGTCACGATTGTTCCATTTTTCATGGCAGTGCTGGGCAAAAGGCTGTTCTGGCCTTCCAAGGGTTCACTGGAGCATGCCGAGAGCAAGATTTACGGTGCAGCCGGTCGTTTCTCCTTAAAACGTCCATGGGCAGCTCTGCTCATCGTTGCAGCGGTATGTGTGCCATTGCTGGCAACTTACGACGGCAAACTGTCGTTTAACAGTCTTGATGAGATTGGTGAGAAATATGATTCGGTCAAAGCATTCAATATCATTTCCGACAGCTTCGGTCCGGGTGAATCCTTGCCGGGTCAGGTCGTTATTCAAAATGATGAAGCTATGGATAACGCCAAGTATATGGCGCTCGCCGAAAAGATTAGCCGGGAAGTGGAGAAGGTGCCAGGGATCTCTGGTGTCCGCAGCATGACACGTCCAACCGGTGATGAGATCAAAGATTTTGAAGTGACACAACAAGTAGGGACATTATCTGATGGTTTGGGCGAAGGCAAATCGGGTCTGGATAAAATCCGTGATGGTCTGAGCGAAGCCAGCAGTCAGTTAAGCAAAAATGAACCACAACTTAAAGAAGCTGCGGATGGGGCTGGAGAACTGACCAAAGGTACTTCCCAACTGCAGTCTGGTATTACACAGTTGTCGGAAGGACTTCAGCAGATTGAAAAAGGAATTCGTGACGGCTCCTCGGGCGCCGGTGATCTAAAAGCAGGTCTGCAGAAAGCCAAAACGAGTGCAGATCAACTTGCACAGGCCAACAATCAGCTGCTTCAAGCCTATCGTCAGGCAGGAGCAGGTGTCGCAGCGCTGGGTGATGGTGTAGGTGAACTGCAACAACAACTCAAAGGTGTATCTACAGCGTTGACCAGCTTGAATGAATCGTTCACAGCGCTTGAAGAGCGCTATCCTGATTTGCTGCAAGACGCCGATTATCAGCGGGTCAAAGGCACCCTTGGTGAAACAGGTACCGGCACAGCACAGCTCGCTCAAGGTTTGGGTCAAATTCAAACCAAGCTAGGCGAAGCCGCGGCTGGAATCAATCAGGCTAACAAAGGCTATGCCTCCGCAGCTTCCGGACAGAAGGCACTTGCCGATGGTCTGGGTCAGATTGTGACGGGAATCAGTCAGTTACAATCCGGTCTCAAACAGGCCGCTGACGGTCAAGGTAAAGTGATTAGTGAAATTCCTTCCATCCAGAACGGACTTGGTCAGCTTCAGGGTGGTCAGGAGAAAATTCAGCAAGGCTTCTCGGATCTGAGTGGTCAACTGACTCAATTGACAGATGGTCTTAATCAGAGTGTAGATGGAATCGAACAGGTTTCAGGTGGACTCGATTCAGCACAGGACTACCTGACACAATTGCAAAACTCTCCTGATTCGGATCTGGCAGGCTGGTATGTTCCTGAAGAAGCACTGAATAGTAAGGACTTCACACAGGTATTCGATACGTATCTGTCCAAAGATCGGAAAACGATGACGATTGACGTTATTTTTGCCGAGAATCCATATGGAACTGAAGCGATTGATCGTGTTCCGGATATCGAAGCTGCTGTACATCGTGCTGTACAGGGAAGTGCGCTTGAAAAAGCAGATATTGCCATTGGCGGGGTAACCAGTACATTTGCAGATCTGCAGGAAGTCTCCAACAATGACTACACACGCACAGTTATGCTGATGCTTGCAGGAACGTTTATCATTCTGGTCCTGCTGCTCCGTTCGGTTATTATGCCGCTGTATCTGATTGTCTCGTTGTTGCTGGCTTATTTCACATCCATGGCCCTGACGGAAGCGATCTTTGTGAATATACTTGGGTTCGCGGGCATCAGTTGGGTTACGCCGTTCTTCGGCTTTGTCATGCTGATTGCACTGGGAGTGGATTACAGTATCTTCCTGATGGACCGTTTCAATGAGAACAAAGGTATGAGAGTACAGGACGCCATGTTGTATGCCATGAAAAACATGGGTACGGTTATCCTGTCTGCAGCCGTCATTCTGAGTGGTACCTTTGCCGCAATGTATCCATCGGGAGTTCTTTCGATGATGCAGATTGCGACGGTTGTACTCAGCGGACTGATCTTGTATTCTCTGTTGTTCCTGCCATTCTTCGTTCCTGTAATGGTGAAAATGTTTGGCCGTGCCAACTGGTGGCCATTCCCGAATAAGGAACAGGCAGATTCCGTTGATTCGGATCGTAACATAGGCATGTAATTAAATGATATATGAACAGCCCCACTGGATTCCCGGCGGGGCTTTCTGTATGGTTTTGAACAATCCTTTATGAAACGGACAAATAAATGTGTATGCCTACGGACACCATCCCGCGCCTTGTCTCCGTTCCTCTCATACGATATATAGGAATTGTATATGGAGTAGTTTATAACACAGCAGAGAGGGGCGGCGGGATGGTATATCGATATGTGGCTATAGGAGATTCATTAACGGTAGGTACAGGAGCGCTGCTGGGCACCGGCTTTGTTCCTTTATATCGGAGAATGGCAGAAACGAATGTGCGTACGTTTGTATCCATGGATAATTTGGGCGTGAATGGACTTACGTCAGGGGAAATGCTGCAGATGATATCCAACAATCCAAGAGTGCGGCAATCGCTGCGTGAGGCGGATATTATTACGTTGTCGATTGGTGGGAACGATCTGATTCGTACATTCAAAGCGAGTGGCGGGATCCCGAATGCAAGTAAGATGACACAGGTGCTTGGGGATACTCGCAGTAACGTGTCCCAGATTATGAGGCATATCCGGCAGTTGAAAGGAAACAGTGTATATATGGTCCGTACGATTGGGTTGTACAACCCGTATCCGCAAGCGGCTGAAGCTGCATATTGGGTGCGGCAGTATAATTCCTTTCTGAATAGTGCAGGATCGGGGAACTATGCCTGTGCTCAGGTCTATGACCGGTTTGAAGGGCGTGAACGTGAACTGTTATTTTGGGACAGGGTTCATCCAAATGCAAAAGGATATCGCGTGATTGCAGAACAGTTGAATCGTACAGGATACTATCCATTTGCCTAATCAGCTGGCAGTGAAGCTTAGAATGACTATTACCTCGAAGCTGACTAGACCGAAAGAAATACTTCCGTTAAGATGAGGACATATAGAGGTTGTATTACGTGAGATAAAGGAGTTATTTTTGGTGCACATCATCGATTCAGGTTCCCTAAACGATTCAGAACAGCAGCTCATATCCACCGTTTTATCCTCATATGGCTTCACGTCCAACTGGAAAGCTCAGCGTGGAAAGGGAGGCATGAACAACTCTACCTTCATGGTAGAGATGGGCCAAGAATGTTACGTGCTGAGGCAGTATGAAACGCATAATGATCGAATGAAAATTGCTTTTGAACACGAGGTGCTGTCTGCCTTGTCACGTTCAGAGTTTGAGCTTGATGTGCCTGCGCCCGTTAACCTTCCTGATGAGAAGCATGCAACATTTCTTGCTGTGCAGGATCATTCCTCGGGCCGGAGCAAAATCGTGACGTTGTTCCATTATCGTGAGGGTCATAATCCCGTGTGGAATACACCCGATCAGCTCAGTGGGCTGGGCAGGGCGGGTGGCATGCTGTCTTCCGTTATGGCGCGCCTTCCCATAACCCTGGCTCCCGTTTATCCGCCCTATTATCAGATTCAGGAGGCTTACCCGCTCTGTTCACCGGAGAAACTATTACAACTATGCACCTCACCCCCAGATACGCTGATGGCATGTGCAGATGACTTGCAGAAGCTGAAGGTTGTATTGCCAGACTTATTCAATACGCTGCGAGGCATGGAGCTTTTACCACATCAACTGGTACATGGGGATTTGAATGCATCCAATGTATTGGCAGACTCTCAGGATATCATATGTGCCATTTTGGATTTTGAATTCGTCACATGGGATCTGCGGGTAATGGAGCTTGCTGTGCCCATGTCTGACCTTCTGACGATGGACAAGGAGCAGGCATGGATGTGGGAGGCTTTGGAGGGATTGATTCAGGGATTCAGGCAACAGGTCAGCCTGGAACCAGAGGAGCTGAGCGTGATTCCAGCGCTTATTTTGCTTCGAAGTCTGGATGTCGTGATGCATTTTATCAGTCGATTGTTCGAAGGTACAGATGAGCCTGATGTGGCTGTGCAGCAAATCAGGAAGCTGAGAGAACGGATAGACTGGATGAAAGGTAATGAGGAACGACTGCGTGAGCTGCTGACCTAGCTCTGCAACATGGGATGTATGACAAAAGTGCACTGATTTCTGCCTTGAGGCAATTATCAGTGCACTTTTTATTTGGTGAAATTTTTTATCACGAATGAATGGAATGGATGCGTACATTTCAAATTCACGACGTCGAATCCATTGCTCAATCTGACGTAATCAAACAGCTTTACAGTCCACGCTTGCGGAACCAGCTGCGAACAGCCCAGCGACGTTCCTGGCGCTTCTTATATTTTGGCAGGGAGCGATACACGTTCAGTGATTGCTCGTAGGCTTGTTTTGCATCAGCAGTACGTCCAAGGGAGCGGTACACCGAGCCGAGCAGATAATATGCTTCACTGGATGAAGAATGAATCTCCTGGAATTGCTGAACGTATGCCAGCGCTTTGTCCCGGTGAGTATCCTTGAAAGCACCTGCAAGTGTTAGATAAGGACGTCCATATTTCACTCTTGGATTAATATCCAGTGCCTGCAAAATATGACGTTCGCCTTCTTCCGTTTGGCCCAGATGAAGTTCAGTTGTGCCCAGCGCCTCCCAATATTCGGCTGATTGCTCGTAAGGACGTTCCAGTTCCAGCAGCAAGGCATGAGCTTCGCTATAACGTTTACGTTCAATCAACAGACGGGCCAGATCCAGCTTGGAAGAGACTTCATTCGGACTCATGGCAAGCTGCTGCCGGAGCCGTGAGATGTTACGCATACGTTTAAGTGGCTTCATGAAGCTTGGCATCACCCCAACATAGCGACGATCCAGGAAATACAGAATGATGAGGAAAATAATAACCGCCAAGAACGGATTGCCTACAATCCGCCACAGCAGGCCAAAGATTAGAAATTTAATCAGCACGACAAAGTCAACTCCAATTATGATGTAATCGCATTTCGAACACTTAAAATATATTTGGATTGGTCCAGCGGGTTAACTCCTCTGCGTTTCCGCGTATGGGTCTGATCCGAAGGACAATCCTGGTACCCGGCAAAAGAAGTCGTGAGCACCCCGCGTCCGCTCGTCTCTGAGCGGAGCTTCACCGGATAATCCATGGAGCTTGCCAGAGGCATACGTCCTTCAACGATGCATCGACCGCCTCCGATGATCGGCGCTTCAAAGGTTGCTCGCATATGTACCAGATCACTGAGCGCTTTACCGCCGTACTCCTCGGGGACCGTTAACCGGAAATTCAGAATGGGTTCCAGCAGGGTCGTGCCTATGCTTGCCAACCCGTCCATAATCCCCATCGGCGTGGCTACCACAAAATCCAGTGGATGGGTATGCCAGACATGATGCTCACCTTCGATTAGCGTAATGCGCAGGTCGGTAACCTCCCACCCCAATAACCCCTGAGATAGCGCTTCGGGAATGCGGCGCTCCACTTCATTCTGATAACGAACCAGAAGATGATCCGTCCGGACGGTGGATGAGTAGATCAGACCGCTACCACGTGGCAAAGGCTCAATGCTGAATCGAAGAATGGCCCAGCAAGGCTTGGGCATCGTATACGCGATGAATCCTTCCCCTGAAGAACGAGGAGTTTCCTTATAGATGACGGACGGCGGGTCAAATACAACATCCAGTCCGAAACGACTCATCAGCAGGCTGGACAGAATTTCAAGCTGAATGGTTCCCATGACTTTAAGATGCAGTTCCCGTTCTTCAGGCAACCATTGCAAATCGAGCAGGGGATCTTCATCCGTCAGCTCTTGCAGTGCCGCTACAAGGTCAGAATAACGAGCCGTGTCTTTACCATGTACCTGCACGGTCAACAAGGGAACAGCCAGCTGGGGTACAGGAGGCACACCTTCGGGGCTGCCAATAATATCACCAACATGGGTTTCGCTTAGTCCGTACAGTGCGGCGATCTGTCCAGCATGAACAGCACCCGTATCCGCCCATTTCCGACCATCCATTCGGCGAATCTGTGTCACTTTCTCTTCCAGCTCCCGAGTGGAGTTATAGATCGTATCCCGATTATACACACTGCCACCATACATGCGAACATAGGCTGTACGGCCCATCGTTTTATCCCGTTCAATTTTGAATACAACCCCGGATACTGAAGGTTCTTGAGGCTGCGCAGGTGCAGGAAGAAATTCGATGATGGCATCCAGCAGCTCTTTTATGCCGATTCCTTTGCCCGAAGCACCATAACAAATGGGGAACACTTCGCCCTGATGCACCTTTTTGCAAAATGCTTCATCTAGCTGGTCAGCTGGCAGCGTTTCACCATTAATGTAGGCTTCCATCAGATCTTCGTCGAGTTCGGCCAATAATTCAAAAAGGCCGGGGATAGAAGAAGAACCCTTCACTTGCGCTTGGCTCTCATTCCATAAAGAGTCAATGCCCTCGAACACCTCTTCATTCATCCGAAAGGTTTGGATTTCGCATACGAAGGGAGAGAGACTGGAGCGGATCTGATCGATAACCGTCTCAGCAGAAGCGCCAACCCGATCCATTTTGTTAATATAAATCAGGGTAGGAATTCCAAGCGAGCGGAGAGCATGCCAGATGGTCTCGCTTTGGGATTGGACCCCTTCCACGGCGGACACAATCAGTACGGCTCCGTCCATAACGCGCAGGGATCGCTCTACCTCAGAGCTGAAATCGATATGACCCGGCGTATCAATCAGATCAATAATCGTATCTTTCCAGATCAAAGAGGTCATAGCCGCCTGTACGGAAATGCCTCGTTCCTTTTCAATATCCAGAGAGTCTGTGGCTGTTGTTCCATCATCTACGCGACCTGGACTACGTACGACACCGCTTTGAAATAACATATGTTCTGTCGTTGTTGTTTTCCCTGCATCGACGTGTGCGAAGATGCCGATATTTCTGCGATTCAATTCGTTTAACATGGGATGTAAGGCTCCTCTGGCAGCAGAAACGCATCGTTTCCGACATTGTAATTCAGTATTATAACATACCACACGAATAGTATGGAAGAATATGTTACACACAGACAAATCTCTACATTTCAGGATGTTGTGACAATCACGTTTGATGCTGATTCTTCATGGTTTTACGGTAGGCAGCGGGTGTGGTACCCGTCAGTTTCTTGAATTGTCGATAAAAATGGGGCAGGCTCTCAAAGCCGCAGGCATCGGCAACAACGGTCATTGTCTCATCGCTTCGAAGCAGGTGCTCTTTCGCCATAATGACCCGGCGGGCCAACGCATAGTCAGTTAGTGTCATACCAGTATACCTTTTGAACGCACGGCTGAAGTGCGCCGGGGATACGGCTGCCTGCCGTGCCAGTTCCGGCAAGGAAAGGCCACTGCGCAGCTCTTCATCCATATGAGTCAGCGTAGAGGAGAGCCAGCTTGGTCCAGGAACACTTCTGGCAGGATTTGCAGGACCGACTGCCTCCAATCGCTCCAGATAAATAAGTAAGAGTTGCAACCGCAGCAGAGCGGCGTGGGCACTCAGGTGATGTTCTAACTGGAATTCTGCATGAATGTCGTCAATTAATGCAGCAACCTGGGCTTGCTCCTTGGCATCCAGATGTCTCTTGTACACCCTGCGTTTGCGGCAGCGTTCAAATAGAGAGAGCATGGCTGACGCATTGCCTCCCGCTGTGGAGGCCAGTAATCCTGGACTGAAGAATAAGGCCGACGAAGTCACCAGATTCCCGGCATCAGGCAATGCGCGATGTACCGTGCTGCCAGGAATGATGAACAAATCACCCTCCTGCATGTCTTCAAGACCGGTATCAATGAAAATGGTGCCTTGACCCCTATATACATAAATAATTTCATGCCAGTCATGAAGATGATCCGGCAACTCGTTCTGGGGGGACTTGGTATCTGCATACACCAGACGAAAGGGAATCCCCGATTCCGCCTGAATGGTTGTACGAACGGGCGAACGTTCCATTCGATCTCCTTTCAAAACAGTGCTTACAAAAAAAAGTGGTTATTTCTGATCATGAAAGAGTACATTTACCGCAATATAAGCAATTAAATTTCCTTTTATTGATGATACAATGAATTTAAAGCGTTTTCAATGGAAGCTAAGCGGCTGTGTGCCGTGCAGCGGGACATCTAATGTTGACAAATAAAACGATGAGGTGAGTGTTCATGTCGGCGAGCACGAAAAGACCAAGGCTAAAGCTGAATCTGCTTGGAAGTGATAGCCAGCGCAAGTGCAAAGAAGTGATGGAACGTCCCGTAAAGGTACTACAGATTGGGGAAGGCAACTTTCTGCGTGGGTTTGCAGATTGGATGCTTCATGAGAGTGCCAGACAAGGCAAATTCCATGGAAGTGTTGCGGTGACCCAGCCTCGGCCTGGGGGAAAGGCAAAGCTGGAACAAATTCGTGATCAGGACGGATTGTATACGATGATTACCCGGGGGCTGTCACAGGGAAAAGCAGTGGAACGGACGGAAATGATCTCGATTTTTTCACAGTGTATTAATCCATACGAAGAATGGCAGGATTTTCTGAAACTAGCGGAATTGCCCTCCCTGGAGTTTGTCATCTCCAATACAACCGAATCGGGATTGAAATATACGCATTCAGAGTACACGCAGGGTGAACCGATACTATCATTTCCGGGTAAGCTGACGGTCTTCTTGCATCAACGTTATCTGCGGTTTGATGGGGACCCATCCCGAGGGTTGATTCACCTGCCGTGTGAGTTGCTTGAGGGCAACGGGGATGTACTGCGCAGTTGTGTGCTGCAGCATAGTGAAGATTTCGGTTATTCTGAAGGCTTCCGTTCATGGATTGAGAACCATAACTTGTTCCTGAACAATCTGGTTGACCGGATTGTCACGGGTGCACCGACTTCGGAAGAAGCCGATTCCCTGACCAATCGCTGGGGATACGAGGATCAACTGGTCAATACGGCAGAGCCATATCATTTCTGGGCCATTCAGGCAGATGAAGCACTGGATAAGAAACTCCCCCTGAAACAGGCGGGACTCAACGTACATTGGGTGAAGGATTTGAAACCTTTTCAGCTGCGCAAGGTTCGTATTTTGAATGGTGCTCATACCCTCATGTCTTCGCTCGGCATTCTGCAAGGCAAGGAACATGTGAGAGAAACGATGGAAGACCCAGAGTTTGGCTCTTGGGTCAGAGAAGCGGTACATCAGGAGATCGTGCCTGCACTGGATATGCCGGATCATCATCTGGATCAGTACGCAGGGGAAGTGTTTGAACGTTTCCTCAATCCGTATATTAATCACAAGCTGCAGGATATTGCATTAAATACAGTAGGAAAGTTCAAGGTCCGTGTGCTGCCTACACTTTTGGCCTATGAGCAAAATCAGGGAACCTGGCCGGCTCGGCTCGTGAAAGGATTTGCGGGATTATTGTGTCTGTATCGTCCAGTGAACACGCCGGACGGTTATATGGCACAACGATTGAACGGTGAGTCTGTCCTGCTTCGGGATGATGCGGATGTACTGGCTGCACTCGCCATACATTGGGATCGTTATGATCCTCTGAAGAGGGATACGCAGCAATTAGACCAGAGTGTCGCTGCTGTATTATCTGATGTATCGATCTGGGGAGAGAATCTGGATGATCGACAGGGGCTTCGCGAAGCACTCGTTCACGAAATTGGTTTGCTGGAAGGTGAGAGTTAATGAACACAACACGTACAGTCAATGACTGGATTGCGATTCAACCGCAGGATGATGTCATTATAGCTCTTCGGGATTATGTAAAAGGGGAAAGTATTATACTGCCAGACAGCACTACTTTTACACTAAGGGATGATGTGCCCAAAGGTCATAAAATTGCTGTGCATACCCTCGCACCGGGCGAGGATGTTATGAAATATGGTTTTTCCATTGGGATAGCCAAGGAACAGATCGAACAGGGGAGCTGGATTCACAGTCACAATCTGAAAACAGGACTTCACGGTTTACTTGAATACCAGTATCAGCCGGGACCATCTGTCCAGACGGACATGCCTCCGGAACATCTACGTTCATTTGATGGGTATCTGCGTCCTAACGGTGAAGCAGGTATCCGTAATGAAATCTGGATTGTAAATACGGTCGGCTGCATTAATAAAGTATGTGAGGCATTGGCTCGTATGGGCCTGTCGCAGTTCGGCAGCAGGGTGGATGGTGTATATCATTTCCCACACCCATTCGGATGCTCGCAGCTTGGAGATGACCTGAAATATACGCAGCAGGTATTGGCTTCCCTAGTGGAACACCCGAATGCTGGCGGCGTGCTGGTCATTGGTCTGGGTTGCGAAAATAATCAGGTAGACCAGTTCCGCGAATGTATCGCACCGGAATATCAGGGGAAAGTCCGTTTTCTCAAAGCGCAGGAAACAGATGACGAACTTGAGGAAGGACTGCGTCTGATGGAAGAACTCGTGGAGCTCGTCGAACATGAACAGCGTCAGCCACTACCTTTGAGCAAGCTCAAAATTGGATTGAAGTGCGGCGGTTCGGACGGTCTGTCCGGGATTACGGCGAACCCGCTCGTTGGCTCCGTTGCGGATATGCTGGTTGCTGCCGGAGGTACGGCTATTTTGACCGAAGTTCCCGAGATGTTTGGTGCAGAGACCATACTGATGAATCGGGCGGCCAATGAGCAGGTGTTTGATAATTTGGTAGACTTGGTGAACGGCTTCAAGCAATACTTTGTGAACCACGGTCAGAATATATATGAAAATCCTTCACCAGGGAATAAAGCAGGCGGGATTACCACGCTGGAAGAAAAGTCTTTGGGATGTACGCAAAAGGGAGGACGTTCTTCCGTAGTTGATGTACTTCGTTACGGCAAACGTGTCACTCAAACCGGCCTGAACATCGTGGAGGCTCCGGGGAATGATCTCGTGTCTGTTACAGCACTGTCAGCTGCGGGTGCGCACATTGTTCTTTTCACGACAGGTCGCGGAACGCCGTTTGGAGGCCCGGTACCTACTGTCAAGATTGCAACCCAATCTGACCTCGCAAATCGGAAAAAGCACTGGATCGATTTTAACGCAGGTCAACTGCTGGAAGGTAAGACGATGGAAGACGTGAAAGTGCAGCTGTTCAGTCAACTGATCGATATTGCTTCAGGACGGGCGCATACGCTTAGCGAGCAGCATGGATTTCGGGAAATTGCGATATTCAAGGATGGAGTTATCCTGTAATTGTACTCGTTCGTTGCTTTATATCTGTTGCATGTATAGTAAAGGTATATACAGCAAATCCCGGTGGCCCTCTTCGGCTTCCGGGATTTGTCGTTTATAAGTATTTCAATCAATGTATCGCAAAAGATTTTTTGATTTTGGTCAGTGCGGCAGCAGAAGTGTGTTTCTCCAATTGCTGTACCAGGAGTTCGCTCGCATCTGCAACGCTGCCCTCAAACGGTTCAATACCTTGACGCTTCATCCAGCAGCCTGAGGTCTCATAAGCAGAGCTGTTCCAAGCGACCTTGCCTTCAGCGAGGCCTTCTTTTTCTTTGGTGCCGCAGATGACAATGGCGCTAATGCCTTGAAGGTCCAGCAGCCCCTGGTCAAATGCTTTTTTGTCCTCTTTGGCTCCAAAACCTGCTTGTGAACGCAGCGTCCGTCCATCAATCCCCTCATGCTTCTCGATTATCTCATACAGTTTGAATGCTTCTCGAGAGAGCAAACCCGCGTCATATTGTTCCTCCATGACTCTGGAGTCCGCTAGCAGACGGTGTACCCATGGGAAATATTCGCGTGAGACAAGAATGGCTTTCTTTTTGAGAAATTTGCCATAAGCAGCGATCCCTTCCTCAGCCAGACGTGAACGCCACAACCAGGGATCAAGCGCGTTATCTTTGTGCCAGTTTTCTTGAGGCGTTATGGAGGACAGTGAAGGGTATTCAGGAAATAAAGGGGCGAGTGGGAGCAGTCCCACAGCCTCTATTCGCTGCACAGCTTCTTCGTAAGTTACGATCGATTCATGCTCATTCATCATGATTTTGGCAAGCTCCTTTTTAGCGTGTGCTACAACGATTATTGTTGGAGGTAAGATACATCTGGTATACTTCCTCGGCATGTTTGCGAATCTCGCAGCGAAGGTTCTCGGGTTCAAGTACTTCTGCTTCACTTCCAAGTCGATAAAAGAATCGTACGGCCCAAGCCCACTCACCGGGAGGGCAGAGAAAGGACAGTTCCCATACATCCGGAGCAATCTCGGTCATCCGTTCGCCAATATGCTTGTCCTGTTCTGCCTCGATCATTCCGCTGTAACTCAGACGTGCGGTAACACGTGTCGGAGAAGGTTCGGGAGATTTCGGTTTGCTGCGCTGTCGCTTTGCCTGTTCTGCCAGCTGTTGTGATTCAAGCAGCTCAACCGGTGTAATGTCCAGAATGCGGTCTGCCCTGAACAGGCGCTGTTCACCGTGCTCCTCTGAATACGCTTCACAATACCAGAAACCGGCTGAAGCATACACTCGAATGGGGCAGATCGTTAGCCAGCGTTGACGGGAAGCAGAGCGGTACAACATACGCAACCACCCTTGTTCCGGGATACAAGCCATAAGCGGTTCCAGATGATGAAGGATGTAGTTTCGTTCGGGAACATCATGCTTCAGTTGTTTGAGCATAGGATCCATCCTTGCTTTGACATCATCCGGAATAATGCTTTTGATTTTGTCCATTAATGTCCAGCGTTTCTCTTGAAAAGGGGTATCTGCATAATGGCTTAGGCCTTCGAGAGCAAAGATGAGAGTAGCTGCTTCAACCGGGTCTAATTGCAGTGGGGGCAGTACATACCCCTCCATAAGTCTGAAGCCGCCTCCGGGACCGGAGATAGCAATGATCGGGACATTCATCTCTGAGAGAGATTGGATATCCCGCAGGATGGTACGGCGGGAAACTTCAAACTTTTCTGCAAGTGAATGTGCCGTTTCGTGACCGTGCTGCAATGCCATAACGATGGCGGCAAGCCGATTTGTTCTATTCATGTCAGCCACTCCGTTTCGAGGGTTGCGCCGCCGGAAAGGATGCTGGAGTGTTCCTCCCATTGTAGCAGTGTATAAGTGACATCATGATTGTCACCAATATTTCGCAGCATTATATTATTTATTCTATACAGTGCAGCGCCTACTTTCGGAGGGCCGCTTCCTTTTCCCGGCGGGGCGTCGTTAAATTGTGTGTCTCGTCCAATTCGCTTCGCTTCTCGGTATTTCCTTCTAACCGATAGCCTCACAAATAATGACAAAAAACCGTATCCGGTCTAAACGGATACGGGAAGTAGCAGATTGAAACAAGTTCAATCATATAATACTTTAAATTTTAACAATTGACACGCTTTTAAGCCACAAATAACGATCAGTGCGATCTCCATGTAACATGTTGTATCATCGATTTTCGAATATTATTTCATTTCAAGCAGTTGTACACCGCGTCCTTCAATCTCGATCGTACCTGAAAGGGACCGATCTGTAAGCAAATCATGAGCCTCTGCTTTACCCAAATCATAGGATTGAGCGGTAGCATTGTGATTCATGATAAACAGGTACTGTTGTCCATCCTTGGTACGAGCAGTCACTTCGACACCTTCCGGAGTATCCAGAAGAGAAGCAATATTTTTGGTTGCAGCCAGTTGTCCCAGCAAGCCGTCCAGGAATCGATCTTCCGGGTCGGAAGCTACGTACCAGGCTTCACCTTGACCAAATGTGTTACGGGTTACCACAGGCATGCCTTTGTAGAAGTCGTCTCCATACTCGGCAATGATCTCTGCACCTTCACTGTGCAGCAAGTCACACAACATGCCGCAACCATAGTCTCCTTGAAGATCGCCATAAGCCTCTTTCATGACCATACGGTTTCTTTGCTCAGGCAGCAGTGCATCAATTTCTTCAACCCAGATACCGAGCAGTTTGCGAAGTTCACCCGGATAACCCCCGGTTGTTACGATATCACTCTCATTGACGATACCACTGAAGAAGGTTGTCAGGAATGTACCACCTGCTTCAACGAACTTCTCCAGTTTGGACGCAAAGCCTGGTTTAACCATATAGAGCACCGGAGCGAGCACGATGTCGTATTTGCTGATATCGGTATCCACACTAACGATGTCCACCTGAATGTTGCGGCGGAAGAAGGCAGCGTAGTATTTGTGAATTTGATCTACATAGTTCAGTGCAACCGTAGGTCCGCTGGATTTCTCGATTGCCCACCAGTTATCCCAGTCAAACACAATCGCGACTTTGGCATCCACAGTAGCATCCAGCGTTTTGTCTCCCAGCAACTGTAACTCCTTGCCCAGCTCCGCGACTTCACGGAATACACGGGTATGCTCATGTCCTACATGTTCAATGACTGCACCGTGATATTTCTCGCAGGCGCCCACAGAGCGGCGGAGCTGGAAGAACATGATCGTATCCGCACCATGGGCAACGGACTGGTAGCTCCACAGACGCATGACGCCGGGGCGTTTCAATGAGTTATAAGGCTGCCAGTTCTGCTGGCTTGGTGTCTGTTCCATGAGCATGAACGGCTGTCCGTCCTTCAATCCACGCATCAGATCATGAGCCATAGCTGTGAAACTTACCGGAGTCGCAAGACCCGGATAGCTGTCCCAGGAGACGATATCCATATATTTGGCCCATTTGAAATAGTCCAGCTGTTTGAAGAATCCCATCAGATTGGTCGTAACGACCGAATCCGGGATATGTTTTTTGATCGCATCATATTCCAGACGGTAACAATCGAGCATACTGTCGGAGTTGAAGCGGGAGTAATCAAGTGAGATGCCCTGGAAGGTGGAATTGTTGTTTCCCCAGTGCTCGCTCAGGTTACTTGGCAGTACAATCTCATCCCAATCGTAGAATGTATGCCCCCAGAAATTGGAGTTCCATGCTTTGTTGAGCTGCTCCAGGGTCTGATAACGTTCTTTGAGATACACGCGGAACGCTTTCTCGCAGTTATCACAATAACAGTCGCCGCCATATTCGTTGGAGATATGCCATACAAGCACACCAGGGTGATCCTTATAACGTTCCGCCAGCTTGTCTGCAATTTTCTCGGAGTATTTGCGGTAGGTTGGGCTATTCGGACAGGAGTTATGCCGTCCACCGAATTTGCGTTTACGTCCATCTGCATCCACACGCAGTACATCCGGGTATTTCTTCGCCATCCATGCTGGATGAGCAGCAGTGCTTGTCGCTAGGCAAATGTAAACGCCGCTTTCATAGAGACTGTTAATTAACTGGTCGAGTCCTTCAAAATTATAAGTGACTTCATCAGGCTGAATCAGTGCCCATGAAAATACGTTGATGGTCGCAATATCAATACCTGCCAATTGGAACATGCGCAGATCTTCAAGATGAGTCTCATGATCCCATTGTTCAGGGTTATAGTCGCCGCCGTAGAACATTTTGGGTAACTTGCTGCTAATCAAATGTGTTCACCTCTTGTATAAGAATAAATCTATACTATATGATGGATATGACTTTTAAAATATAAGAAAAGTAATGAGACATATAAGAATACGGAACTGTAATTTTGCTTTTTGTTCAAAGGAGAGAATCCCTATGCTCATCACACCCGATCATCGGCGCTATTTTATGACCCCACGGGATCAGCCGCTTCCGCTCTACATCGAGAGTATAGGATATAACGGCAATCAGGAGAATGTGTACAGACCTGCTGGATATCCTTGTTATCACTGGCTCCAGACGGTAAAGGGAGCTGGAGAGTTCAGATTTGCAGGTTCAACTGTACAGCTAGGGGAGACATCCGGCATTTTGCTGCCGCCGAATGAGCCTCACGAGTATGTGCGCTCGCAAGGAGAATGGGAGACCCTCTACATTACATTTGGAGGCTCCCAGTGCCCGGCCATTACAGAGTCGCTTGGTTTGGGGGAGGCAGCCCTTCACCAGTGGGACTCAGAGAGCCCGCTTGAATATTATGGCAGGGAAGTGCTGGGTTCCATCAGCAGTGACCAGGATTTATCCGGTTTGGAAGCGTCAGCGGACATGTACCGATTTCTGATTTTGCTCAAAAAACATGGCATGACGGGCAGTCGTTCTTCGATCTCCCATGCCGTGGAACGGCTGGCTCCTTTAATTTCATTTATGAATGAACACTATGCCGATCCCGAAATCGGTCTTGAACAGATGGCCGCCATACCAGGCATTACGCCTAGGCATCTGAATACCCTTTTCAAACAATCCTTTGGCATGACCGCCTACAGTTATTTCATTCTCCTTCGTATTCGCAAATCGAAAGAATGGATGACAGGGGACAGCAAACTAACCGTCAAGGAAACGGCAGCGAAGGTTGGTTTTCGGGATGCGAGTCATTTTGTGGCTACGTTTCGGCGGATTGAGGGCGTAACTCCTGAGCAGTATCGAACGTTATATTAATCATTCTGAGGTTTAAATGTGCTATAAAACACTGTTCAAGTATGAGGATTCCGTGTAACCTGTTACAAATTGAACAAAAAGTGATGCCAGGAAGGTATTGATGCGCAAGGGTGCTTCCCGTTATGATGATATCGATTCCTTAGATTGGAAAATGACTATACGGATCAACGTATCCGTTCAACTTAGAGAGGATGATAGAAGTGATAGCAACTATACCATTGTGGGACCATGCAGCACCTTATGCAGCCAAGGGTCATGAGGATGAAATGCCCCATCTGATTCCATTTATTCAGCCGGGTTCCGAGAGCGCTGTCATTATATGTCCGGGTGGGGGTTATGGATTTTTGGCCGATCATGAAGGAGCCCCAATCGCTGAATTGCTGAACCGTGCTGGAATTAGCGCATTTGTGCTGAAGTACCGTGTGGCGCCCCACCAGCATCCGGCACCCATGACAGATGGTCAGCGTGCGATTCGTTATGTACGGGCTCATGCCGAGCAATATGGCATTCAACCTTCCAAAATTGCCGTACTTGGTTTCTCGGCGGGCGGTCATCTTACAGCCACGTTGGGAACCTTGTATGACGAGGGTCAACCAGATCACGAGGACCCTATTGAAAGGGAGAGTTCACGCCCGGATCGGGTTATTCTTTGTTATCCGGTAATAACGATGGACTCCTATGGACATGCCGGTTCTCGTGAAAATCTGCTTGGGTCAGATGTGTCTGCTGAACAGATCAAGGCTTTCAGTGCAGAGCAGCAGGTGAAAGCAGACGCTCCTGAAGCATTCATCTGGCATACGAGTGATGATCAAGCGGTCCCTGTAGAAAACAGTTTGCGTTACGCGCTTGCTCTGGGTGCACACGGCATTCCTTATGACTTGCATGTATTCGAAAAAGGTTCACATGGTCTGGGATTGGCAGAGGATGATCATGCCGTTCGGGCTTGGTCTGATCTGTGCCTGACCTGGCTTAAGAATCAAGGGTGGTAACCCGGCACTTGGCTGATCTATGTCTTCCCTGAATATGAAATGTGAATACGAGTGATCTCACATATTTTAACGCTTATGAGAGCGAAGGAGAAAACGACAATGAAATTGCAAAAGAATGATAAGCTGCTTTTTATCGGAGATTCAATCACAGATTGTGGCCGTGAACATCCTGTTGGTGAAGGGAGTTCTGGACTGGGGCACGGCTATGTGGCGCAAGTGTATGCCTTGCTGCGTTCCATATATCCGGAATTGATGCTGCGGATTCAGAATGTGGGTAATAGTGGGAATACAATCCGGGATTTGAAGCAGCGCTGGGACCGTGATGTGCTTGATCTCAAACCGGATTGGCTAACGATTATGATCGGGATCAATGATGTATGGCGTCAATTTGACAATCCGTTATCCACAGAATCGCAAGTTTTTCTGGAAGAGTATGAATCCACACTACGAGATCTGGTTGCTTCTGTTCGTCCTGGGTTGAAAGGACTTGTTCTGATGTCTCCTTATTATTTGGAAGCCAATCCGGAAGATCCGATGCGGGCTACGATGGATATATACGGTGAGGCTGTTCGTAGAGTAGCCGCTGAAAATGACGCCATTTTCGTGGATACACAGGCTGCATTTACTCCATTCTGGGATCATTTCTATACGTCTGTGCTGACTTACGATCGGGTTCATCCCGATGCAACAGGCCATATGGTGCTTTCCAAAGCGTTCTTGGATGCCATTGGTTTCGAATGGTCAGGCGGCGTCAAATCTTAAAAAGGACGTGATGGCATGAGCGATTTGAACATTGCAGTACATACCCCGGCACTGTTGGGCGAAGGTCCTAGCTGGGATGCTGAACACAATCGATTATTATGGGTGGATATTGAAAGCTACAAGATCCATGTATACGTTCCAGCTACAGGAGAAGATCGGACTTATGATGTTGGCGAGCATGTAGGTGCGGTTGTGCCATACCATGATGATGAGGTTGTCGTTGCTTTGCGCAGTGGCTTCCACAGCTATAACTTGCTCACGGGAGAGTTACAGCCGATTGAAGATCCGGAGAAAGGCAAGGACAACAACCGTTTCAATGACGGGAAGTGTGACGCTCTTGGACGCTTCTGGGCAGGGACGATGAGCATGAACAATGAAAGCAAGGCAGGGGCGTTTTATTGCCTGGAGGAAGGACAGCCTGTTCGAACGTTGTTCAGGGATGTATCCACATCCAATGGTTTGGGCTGGAGCCCGGATCAACAGAAGATGTATTACATTGATACGCCGACACGATCCATTGACCGTTTTGATTTTGATCTGGCTGCTGGAGAGATAACGAACCGGACAAGTGTAATTGCTATACCGGAGGAATTTGGCTATCCGGATGGAATGACTGTAGACAGTGAGGGAATGCTGTGGGTTGCCCACTGGGGCGGAGGAAGAGTTACTCGCTGGAATCCGCATACAGCAGAGCTGATGCAACAGATTGAGGTACCTGCAGATCAGGTGACATCCTGCTGTTTCGGAGGGCCGGAGTTGGAGGACTTATATATTACGACTGCCCGAATCGGTATTCGAGAAGAGCGGCTGACGGAGACGCCGAATGCTGGATCTCTATTTGTAATTAAACCGGGTGTGAAAGGGCAGAAAACCTACGCTTTTGGCGGGGGAGCACAGTCGGATACCGAATAAATGAAGGACACAGTGTTACTAGAATTTTGTTCTTCGTCTATAAAATATTTATCAATGGAGAAGGGTGCTGTTTAAACAGCATCCTTTTTTTATGTTTTCAAAAGCGATATGCAGAAAAAAATACAAAAAATAGAATTTGGGCAGAAGGGGTTTTTTAATTGCCATCGAATGTTATTTATTGCAAGGTTAATCCAATGAATGGTAATCAAAATTGATTTATGAAAGCGTTTTATAAAAATAGAGAGGAGGTGGGGCTGGTTGCCTGTTCCAATGCATTAAATGTCTGACACTGCACTCATCAACATGATGACACAGCGGGGTTTACCGGATGCGATGAACATATTGAAGAGGAGGCTAAGTAATTATGAAAACGTTTTTGGGAAAGCTGCGGGTGATGAGTTTGACGGTTGCTGTTGCAGCAGTTTCGTTGGGAGTACTCGTTGGAACAACAGATGCGGCACCGAGTGATTCATACCAGTGGAAAAATGTCGTGACCGGGGCTGGCGGCGGTTTTGTGCCGGGGATTATTTTCAATGAGTCAGAGAAGGATTTGATCTATGCCCGGACGGATATCGGAGGAGCCTATCGCTGGAATCCTGCGAATGAGAGTTGGATTCCACTCACCGATTTTGTTGGCTGGGATGATTGGAACAAAAACGGTGTCGATGCGCTGGCAACAGACCCGGTTGATCCGAATCGAGTGTATATGGCTGTCGGCACGTACACGAATTCATGGGACAAAAACAACGGCTCTATTCTGCGTTCTACGGACCGTGGTGATACTTGGCAGACTACCACTCTTCCGTTCAAAGTCGGCGGAAACATGCCGGGACGTTCCATGGGGGAACGCCTGACCGTTGATCCGAATAAAAATAGCATTTTGTATTTTGGTGCACGTAGTGGCAACGGACTCTGGAAAAGTACGGATTACGGCGTAACCTGGAACAAAGTAACGAGCTTCCCGAATCCGGGCACGTATGTGGAGGACCCGTCTTATGAGTATACCAGTGACATCGTAGGTCTTTCCTGGATCACGTTTGACAAATCAACAGGTTCTGCTGGACAGGCAACACAGACCATCTATGTTGGGGTAGCCGACAAAAATCAAAGCATATACCGCAGTACGAATGGAGGCGCAACGTGGACTGCTGTTGCTGGACAGCCTACAGGGTATTTACCTCATCACGGAGAACTGGATGCCAATGGAAATCTCTATATTTCATACAGCGATGGTGCAGGCCCTTATGATGGGGAAAAGGGAGACCTCTGGAAACTAAATACGACTACAGGGGTATGGACCAACATTAGTCCAGTGCCGAGCAGCAGCTCGGACAATTATTTTGGATACGGCGGACTGGCTGTAGATGCTCAGCATCCTGGTACACTGATGGTGGCAACCCTCAACTCTTGGTGGCCTGACGCGAATCTGTTCCGCAGTACGGACAGTGGAGCTACTTGGACCCGCATTTGGGAATTTGAAGGATATCCAAACCGTAAAATGCGCTATACACAGGATATTTCGGCCGCTCCTTGGTTGACCTTTGGGACGAATCCTGCACCGCCTGAAGTTTCTCCAAAGCTGGGCTGGATGATTGGCGATCTGGAGATTGACCCGTTTGACTCTGACCGCATGATGTATGGAACAGGTGCGACCATCTACGGCACGAAAAATCTGACAGACTGGGATGACGGCAACAAAATCAATATTTCAGTGATGGCCAAAGGGGTCGAGGAGATCGCGGTTCTGGATCTGATCAGCCCGCCAAGCGGTGCACATTTGTTAAGTGGGGTAGGGGATGTCTCGGGATTCCGTCATAACAATCTGGATCAGTCACCAGCTACGATGTTTACCAGCCCCAACTACTCTTCTACGGAAAGTCTGGATTTTGCAGAGTTAAGTCCGAATACCATGGTTCGCGTTGGTAAAGCAGACTATACTGCTGATCCGAATGCAAAATCCATTGGTTTATCCAGCGATGGTGGGACCACGTGGTATAAGGCAAACGCAGAGCCTGCCGGTACAACCGGAGGAGGAACCGTAGCTATCTCGGCAAATGGTAATCGACTTGTATGGAGCACGTCGGACAAGGGTGTGCATTATTCCACTGGCGGCAACTCATGGACAGCGAGTTCAGGTATACCCGCACAGGCAAAAGTGGTCTCCGACCGGGTAAATTCGAACAAATTCTATGGATTTGCTGCCGGTAAAGTCTATGTGAGCACCAATGGTGGTGCCTCCTTCACTGCATCTGCGGCAACTGGGCTTCCGGTAGAAGGTAACGCGGATCTGGACGCTGTTCCAGGAACGGAAGGCGAACTTTGGTTTGCAGGCGGCAGTGAAGAGGAAGGGCCATATGGTCTGTGGCATTCCACCGATTCAGGAGCGACCTTTACCAAGCTTGCAAATGTGGAGGAAGCGGACAGCATCGGTTTTGGTAAAGCGGCACCTGGGCAGAACGTGGTCGCGCTGTACACGATTGCTAAGATTGATGGAACACGTGGATTTTTCCGTTCCGATGACGGCGGGGCGAATTGGGTACGGATTAACGATAATCAGCATCAATATGCACGTGTGACCACGATTACAGGTGATCCACGTTTGTATGGAAGAGTGTATCTGGGTACGAATGGACGAGGCATTTTATATGCTGACCGTATTGGTGGGAACAATGGCGGTGGAGAAGGTGGAGGCGAGACTCCGGTGAACAGTTCGGCCATCACACCAGTGAATGCGGAATTTGATAAAAATACAGGCAATCAGGTAGATATTTCTGTAACGTTGACACTGAACGGAAACACTTTTAGTGCAATACGTAATGGCAATACAACGCTGGTTTCAGGTACGGATTACACATTATCGGGCAATCAGGTCGTGTTGAGTAAAACCTATCTGGCTTCTTTGCCCAAGGGAAGCGCAGCGTTAACCTTTCATTTTAGTGCAGGCAATGATGCGATCCTAAATCTGACGATCAAAGACACGACGGCTGTACCCGCAGGAGCCATTCGAATTGAGATGTTTAATGGAACGACTTCAGCAACGGGGAACTCCATTAATCCTAAGATCAAATTAACGAATACAGGTACTTCGGCCATTAATCTTTCCGACGTCAAAATTCGTTACTATTATACGATCAATGGCGCTCAAGCCCAAAACTTTTTCTGTGACTGGGCAACAGCTGGAAACGACAATGTTATAGGGGCGTTTAGCGCGCTGTCGACCCCAGTGACCGGAGCAGATTCCGTGCTGGAGATTGGTTTCAAAGCTTCTGCGGGTTCATTGGCAGCGGGGCAAAGTACTGAAATTCAGGCACGGTTCTCCAAAACAGACTGGACCAACTACACTCAGACGGATGATTATTCGTTTGCTCCAAGTCAAACAGCCTATACTGACTGGAACAAAGTAACGGGATATATTGCCGGAAGTCTTCAATGGGGTATCGAACCTTAGACCTGAACTTGAAATGAAAGTATGACTTAATTTAAACGTATATCGATAAGAAGTCCTGGCTCGCCGAAAATGATTCATGGCGGGCCGGGGCTTCTTATTTTGTCGAAATATAGTGTAAACTAAAGTGAGTTTCCGTTAGCATTTTGCATTATTCGAATCAACTCACTCCCGGGTACAAGATAAAAATCTTGCTGATTGAAAGTCGCTCTATGGATTTATGCAAAATGCCTACCATTGCTTAAACGTTCGTTTTGAGATATAAAAAGAAGTACAAAACTTTTAAATTAATGTAACCGCTAACACGGGGAAGCCATTCTATCCGATATATGATGGTATATCTTGAACAGACATAGAAGAAAGATTAGACAAGGGGGTCAAGGGTCATGAACCGGTTGTGTAAGGTGCTGATTGTTGACGATGAGTTTCTTGTAAGGCAAGGCATTAAGCACCATATGAACTGGGAAGCTGAAGGTTTTCAGATTGTAGGTGAAGCTTCCAACGGGGAAGAAGGGCTTGAACAGGTACACTCATTACAGCCGGATATTGTCATTACGGACATCGTAATGCCTGTGATGGATGGGGAAACATTTGTCCGGACGTTAAAAGCCAGTCATCCGCAGATTGAGGTTATCGTACTTAGCAGCTTCAGTGAATTTGAATATGTACGTTCAACGCTCCAAAATGGAGCAGCAGACTATATATTGAAACCCAAACTGGATACCAATGAATTATTACAAGTACTTCAGCGTACGGCTGGCAAAATTCCCGAATTGCAGTTTGAGCCTTCTCATGATGGGTGGAGGCTCGGACAACTGATGGAGAAAATGCTGTCCGGTTTTACGTTGGATGAGGATAATGAGTTGCTTATGATTAGGGAGACGTTTCCTCACCGATGCTTCCGCTTACTCGTATATAAGCCGCAGGATACACAAGTACGTGTGCACAAGCTGGATAACGAGCAATTGGAGTCCAGGTTACGGGATCTGCTCCCCGACGTGGAGTGCGCAATCGTTCCGGCCGAAGGTACCTCGCCAGTGGTGCTCCTTAATGTTGAGCCTACGAAGGATGAATGGATGGTGCAGCGAATTAAGGAGTTGGCGAGCGAGAATAAGGACGGGCAGGACGGACCTTGCTGGGTGCTGAGCGACAGCTTCTCTTCATTTGAAGAGATGGGGGACGTATATCGAACACGTCTGATCAAGCTAATGGAGTATCGCTTTTATTATGAGGACCGATCTATTCTGGTGTATGGCGAACTTCCGCCTCTTCACCCTGCAGGATATCAGTTCAATGTGAACATGTTTTTGCAGCATGTGAAGCGAAATCGAACAGAAGCCGCAAGAGAATATTTGCAGGAGCATGCCCTTACGTTGGGGCGGGATTATATTGCGGATGTGTTTGAAATTAAGTCCTTTCTGGGCAATCTAATCTTTAACGTAACCATTACCTTGGCTGATATGGATGTGCAGTCCGCTGCACTGGAAGAGAGCAAGTATGCCTATTTCAAACATGTGGATGGCGCCTCTAGTCTAACAGAAGCGATGAATGTGCTGGATCAGTTCATGGCTGAGGTACAGGAGTGCACGACTGGAGAGGGCGCAAGACGAAGTGATCCGAATATGAAAATGCTGCTGGAATATATGCATCAGCACTTTGATCAGCCACTCGGACTTGCCGAAGTAGCCAAGCATTTTCATTTTAATCCATCGTACTTGTCCAGTTATTTCTCTTCACACAAAAAAGAAGGCTTTAACGAATATTTGAATAAAATTCGGATTGAAAAGGCAGAGGAACTCCTCCGCTCAGACGATGTTACCATTTCCGAAATTAGCAGCATGGTAGGGTATTCCGACCACAGTTACTTTTGCAAGGTGTTCAAAAAATTTACCGGACTGTCACCGAGCCGATACCGGCGAAAATTCTGGGCATAACGTCAGAAGGAAGAAATAAATGAAGAAATGGATGAATGCATTCTCAAGGCTTGGACTTTTCCCAAAACTGTTCCTCGTTATGTTCGTTAGCATCATTCTTGTCTCCGTGCTCATTCTATGGACATCGATTCATATGTCGACCAAGCTGTTTACCGAGACGTTCAGTATTACGAACTCCAAGGTACTTAGCCAGATTAAAACGAACTTTGAATCCTTCAACGATGCGATTGCTGCTGTATCCAATAATGTTAGCCAAAGCGGGGCAATTCGTGGTTATCTGTCTGAGGGGGAGGGTGACTCCCTCACGATGGCAAAATCCTATTATAATATGAGAGAAACGATGGACCGGATTCAATCAATTACGGAGTCCTATGAAGTTGGTATAACGATTAGCGGTATTAATGGGCGTACGTATTCCACCGATCGATCTCATCTTCGTTTATCAGCAGATGAATTGAAAGAGCAGCCGATTACGCTGGAAGCAGCGGCCAGTCCGAACCGGATCATTTTTGACGACTATCAGACGAATGATGAGACTGCCCAGCAGATGATCTCAGCGACCAAGGCATTGACGGATCGTGCTGAAAACCGACTCTATGGTACGTTGTATGTCACCATGAGAGAGAACGCATTTCGTCAGTTCTATAGCAGTTTCACGAGCAGGGGCAATGATGTGGTTATTCTGAATGATACGGGTGAGATTGTATCGTCCAATCGTGAAGAGTGGATCGGCACCACTCAACTCGAATTGCTGACCTATGCCAGAGAAATGAATAACGAAAGTGTAAAAGGTGTAAATGCACGGGTCATGGATCAGGACAGTGTGGTATTGTCCGAGTACTTACCATTTTATCGGTTTTATATTGTAAACGTCGTCGATAAGGATCTCGCGATGGGGCAGCTGATTGACATGAAGACGATTGCTCTGATCTGTGCAGCCATTGTAGCCGGAGCTCTCATACTCGTGTTCCTTATTACGAATCAGATCACGAAGTCGCTGCGCAGACTTGTGAAGCAGATGTCCAATATAACCAAAAGTGATCTGGACAACTATATTCCAGTCAGTGGGAGTTATGAGAGTCGACAGTTAGGTCACGCCTATAACTACATGCTGGACGAACTTCATGACTATGTGGATCAGCTGGTACTTACACAGCGGGAGCAACGAAATGCCGAGCTGGCGGCGCTGCAAAGCCAGATTAATCCTCATTTCCTGTACAATACCCTGGCTTCCGTGAAAGTCCTGGTTCAGCAAGGCAACAAGGATAGGGCTGCCGAAACCATCAATGCGTTAATCTCCTTATTGCAGAATACGATTAGTAACGTGAGTGAGACGATAACGGTAGAGCAAGAGGTCGAAAACCTGAAAAACTATGTATTCATTAATCATGTCCGATACGGAGGGCGCATTAAAGCAGCCTTCTACGTAGCTCCGGATTGTACACATTATCATGTACCCAAACTGGTGATTCAGCCCTTTATCGAGAATGCCTTCTTCCATGGATTCATTTCCAAGGAAACAGGCACTATTCATGTGATGGTCTCCAGAGCCGGAGAGTCATTGATTTGCGAGATTATGGATAACGGGGACGGGATAGAAGGATTCTCCATGGGTGAGTCGCTGCCCAATCCGAAGAATAATCGGCAATTGTTTAGTGGTATTGGTATCCGGAATGTACATGATCGCATAGAGCTATTGTACGGGGCACCTTATGGTGTAACCATAATGAGCAAACCGGGAGAGGGTACAAGGGTTACTGTTACACTTCCGTTGATTACGAGCTAATAATAGCTTTTGAGTGAATACAAGGTCGTTATTTTTATGAAAAGGTGGCTTTATAGAAGGTCTTCCTGGGTTGTCGTTGACAACACGGGAGGGCCTTTTTGGTGCTCAGAGCGTAAGAATTCAGCCAGACTTGTAAAATATTCAGATTAAAAAAGTACAAAATCAAAAGAAATTACAAAAAAACAAATTTAATGCAAGCGATTTCTGTAAAGGTTTTCATTGTGGCAATAAGATGACAAATCAACACAAAATTATTACTAACGAATGAAGATTTGGGAATGATAAGATGAATTCATCGAGAGCAAACGCTTTCAGAAAACGCAAACAAATTACACACAAAGAGGTCGAAGGGGAGTTGAATCGTTTGAAAAAAATGTGGGTACTGATGCTCGTTACTGTCCTGCTGTTGTCTGCATGTTCTTCCGGTGGTGGAGGGAACAAGGCAAGTGAGGGTGAAAAAACCGCTAATGAAATTACGATCTGGGCTTGGGATAAAGCGTTTAACGTCGCTGCATTAGAAACAGCAAAAGAAGCCTATCAAAAACAAAATCCTGATCTGAAAATCAACATCATTGAATATGCTCAAGCTGATATTATCCAAAAGCTGAATACAGGTTTGAACTCGGGAACAAGCAGCGGCCTTCCGAACATTGTTCTGATTGAAGATTACCGTGCACAAAGTTTCCTGAACGCTTACCCTGATGCATTTAAAGATATGTCCTCTACAATCAAAGCTTCCGATTTCGCAGAGTACAAACTGGGACCAACCGCTTTTGATGGCAAACAGTTTGGTGTTCCGTTTGACTCTGGTGTAACAGGTCTCTACTACAGAACAGATTTGCTGGAGCAAGCAGGCTACAAAGCAGCTGACCTTCAGGACATCACATGGGATGATTACATCAAAATCGGTAAAGATGTGAAAGCCAAAACTGGCAAAGATCTGATCACACTTGATCCTAACGATTTGGGTCTGATCCGTATGATGATTCAATCCGCAGGTTCATGGTATTCCAAAGAAGATGGTAAAACACCTGATCTGGCTGGCAATGCAGCACTGAAAGAAGCATTTGTAACGTACAAAGCAATGATGGATGCAAATATCGTTAAGTTGAACTCCGACTGGAGCCAATTCGTGGCAGCATTCAACAATGGTGATGTTGCTACCATTCCTACAGGAAACTGGATTACACCATCCGTGCGTCAAGAAGCATCGCAATCTGGCAAATGGGCGGTAGCACCACTTCCTAAAATGGCTGGACAATCGAATTCTGTACACGCATCGAACTTGGGTGGCAGCTCTTGGTACGTTATGAATAATGTTGCTGGTGCAGACCAAGCGGCTGACTTCATGGGTAAAACATTCGGTTCTGATAAACAATTGTATCAAGATTTGCTGAACAACATTGGTGCAATCGGCACGTACAAACCGGCGGCAGAAGGCGAAGCATTTGATAAAGCCGACGAGTTCTTCGGTGGACAAAAAGTGTTTGCTGATTTTGCAAAATGGACACAAGAAATCCCTAGCGTAAACTACGGTATCAACACATATGCCATCGAGGACATTTTGGTTGTTGAAATGCAAAACTTCCTGAACGGCAAAGCGATTGATGACGTTCTGGCTGATGCACAGAAACAAGCTGAAGCACAATTAAACTAAGATGATCCACGGTAACTTATAGAACCCAAGGAAGCATCGGAGCCGTTCCACTGTCTGGCACAAGCAATAGCCGACCCGGACATGGTGGAGGCTCCCTGGGTTCTATCCATGTTACACGGAGAGAGAGGAGCCATACTGTGAAAGCCAAAGCCATGAATACAGGAGACAGTCTGCAAAAGAAAAATAATTTGACTGGATGGGCTTTTATATCGCTCGCTGTTATCGGGATCGTTGCATTTTACTTCTATCCGATGCTGCAAGCGCTGCTCTTATCGTTCAAGTCGGGTGTAGGAGCCAATCTTGAATTTACGGGCCTGGATAACTATAAAAGATTATTCATTGATACAACGTTCCGAACTGCTGTATCCAATACATTTCTGTACTTGATCATTCAAGTGCCTGTCATGATTATTCTCGGTTTGTTTATTTCCGTTTTATTGAATGACAGTACGTTACGCTTCCGTAGCTTCTTCCGTACTGCTATCTTCCTGCCTTGCGTAACCTCATTGGTTGCCTACTCTGTCGTATTCAAATATCTGTTCTCTTCTGACGGTATGGTTAACCAATTCCTGATGAATCTGCACGTGATTGCTGAACCGATTCAATGGATCACTGACCCGTTCTGGGCTAAAATTACGATTATAATCGCCGTTACTTGGCGTTGGACCGGATATAACATGATTTTCTATCTGTCATCTCTTCAGAACATTGATCAGTCGATCTATGAAGCTGCACGGATTGATGGAGCAAATGCTTTCACGCAATTTTTCAAAATTACCGTTCCATTGCTCAAACCGATTATCCTGTTCACCTCCATTACATCGACGATTGGTACATTACAAATTTTCGATGAGATTATGAACATCACCAAAGGTGGTCCGGGTAATGCGACGATGTCCATCTCCCAGTACATTTATAACCTTTCGTTCAAATATTCACCGGACTTCGGATATGCGGCAACCGTTTCGTATTCCATCGTGCTGATGATTATCGTATTGTCCATTATCCAGTTCAAAGTGGCAGGTGAGAGAAATGGCTAAAGCAAAAGCAAAACGTATATTCACATATGTCTTCTTGTCCATCGTTGCATTTGTGTCCATCTTCCCATTCTTCTGGATGCTTGTTAGTTCGACCAATGCTTCTGTAGATGTCACCAAAGGCAGACTGCTTCCTGGATCGGCTTTCCTTGATAACTTCAACAAATTGCTGGATTCAACCAATCTCGTACAGGCTCTTGGAAATTCGGCGATCGTTTCCGTTATTTCCACGATTCTTGCTTTGCTGATTGGTTCCTTGGCCGGTTATGGATTCGAAGTATATCGGACGAAATCACGTGATATCGTATTTAACATTCTGTTGCTGTCGATGATGATTCCGTTCGCAGCGCTGATGGTTCCTTTATACCGGATGTTTGCTACGATCTCTGGTTTTGCACCGTTCATCGGTATCAACACCATGGCCGCAGTTATTCTGCCGACCATCACAACGGCGTTCCTAATCTTCTTCTTCCGTCAGAACACCAAAATGTTCCCGAAAGAGATGCTTGAAGCTGGCCGGATTGATGGTTTGAGCGAAATTGGGATCTTCCTGAAGATCTACATGCCAACGATGAAAACAACATATGCAGCCGCTGCGATCATCACATTCATGAGCAGCTGGAATAACTACCTGTGGCCTCTCGTGGTGCTGCAAACGCCAGACCAACAGACGATTCCGTTGTTAATCTCGAACCTCGGTTCCAGCTATTCACCGGATTATGGTGTCATCATGACCGCCATCGTCATCGCGACATTACCGACAGCCATTGTATTCTTCATTATGCAAAAACACTTTGTCGCAGGTATGGTTGGTTCCGTTAAGTAATGCATCATCATTAAACCGTCTGAATGGACGTCAATGTAGAAGAGAGAGAAGAGGACGCCAGACATGGCGTGCCTCTGTCTTTCTGTTTGTTTATGTTTGTTTCGTAAAAGGAAAATAAGAATCTGTACTGAATAAGTAATAAATATATTTGTTTCAAGAGGGAGAGAGAGCCGAATGAAAGCAACACAAGCAGATATTAACTGGCTGGGCGATGTAAGCGTTTTTGAAGTAAACCGCCTTAACGCTTACTCGGATCATCGCTATTACCGTACTATGGAAGAAGCAAAAGCATCCGGTGCAATGGCTATGCGCTACAACCTTAACGGAACGTGGAAATTTAATTATGCAATCCGTCCGGATTGCCGCCCCGAAGCTTTTTATAAGCAGGAGTTCTCCAATGCTGGTTGGGATGATATTGAAGTACCGGGGCATATTCAGCTCCAAGGCTACGGTCAGATCCAATACGTAAATACTCAATACCCTTGGGATGGCTTAAACGATCTGCGTCCACCTGCATTGCCGCAGGACCAAAACCCGGTAGGCAGTTATATTCGCACATTCCATTTGCCAACAGGCTGGCAGAACAGTCCGGTATATATTTCGTTTCAGGGTGTAGAATCTGCATTCTATGTATGGCTTAACGGACAGTTTGTCGGGTATGGGGAAGACAGCTTTACACCATCCGATTTTGATCTGACACCATTCCTCCAGGACGGAGAGAATAAACTGGCTGTGGAAGTGTATCAACGCAGCACAGGCAGTTGGTTGGAGGATCAGGATTTCTGGCGGTTCTCAGGCATTTTCAGAGATGTGTATCTGTATACTGTGCCGGCTGCGCATATTCGCGATGTGCGGGTTGTAACGGATTTGGACAAGTCTTATACCCATGGTACGTTAAACGTGGATCTGAAACTTGAAGGAAAAGCTGCTGCTGGAGCCAAAGTGAACGCTGAACTAAGGGATGCTGAAGGCAACACGGTGAAAACATTTGGCGGGATTGAAGTTACCAATGGTCTGGTGAGTCTTCGTGAGGAGATTGGCCAAGTAAACCTGTGGAGCGCGGAGATTCCTTACCTGTATCGTCTGTACATTCAAGTATATGATGCAGCGGGCGAACTGGTGGAAGTTCTACCTCAGGCCGTTGGCTTCCGTACATTTGAAATGATCGATAAAGTGATGCACATCAATGGTAAACGTATTGTCTTCAAAGGGGTAAACCGTCACGAATTCAATCCGCGTCGCGGACGCGCTGTAACAAAGGAAGATATGCTGTGGGATGTTCAGACGATCAAACAAAACAATATGAACGCTGTTCGTACATCTCACTATCCAAACCAAAGCCTATGGTATGAACTGTGTGATGAATATGGATTGTATGTGATTGATGAAATGAACCTGGAGACACACGGATCATGGCAAAAACTGGGTGCAGTTGAGCCTTCGTGGGTTATTCCTGGCGACCGTCCAGAGTGGCATGATATCGTTATGGATCGTGCGGTGTCGATGGTAGAGCGGGATAAAAATCATCCGTCCATTCTGATCTGGTCTTGTGGTAACGAGTCTCATGGTGGTGAAGTGATTTATAAAGTTTCGCAATATTTCAAATCGGCTGATCCTACACGTCTTGTTCATTATGAAGGTGTGTTCCACGATCGTCGCTTCAACGACACGAGCGATATGGAATCACGTATGTATGCCAAACCGGCCGACATTGAGGAATTCTTGAACGCGAATCCGGAAAAGCCATATATCAGCTGTGAGTATATGCATGCCATGGGTAACTCCATTGGCGGTATGCATAAGTATACGGAACTCGAAGACAAGTATCCGATGTATCAGGGCGGATTCATTTGGGATTACATTGATCAAGCCATATACAAAAAAGATCGTTACGGCAAAGAGTTCCTTGCTTATGGCGGAGATTTCGGTGATCGTCCTTCGGACTATTCGTTCTGTGGAGACGGCATTGTGTACGCAGACCGCAGAGTGTCTGCCAAGATGCAGGAAGTCAAATTCCTGTACCAGAACATCAAGCTGTTCCCGGATCGGGAAGGCGTGAAAATCGTTAACGATAATTTGTTTGCAGACACATCTGAATTCGAACTGGTATACAGTCTGGATCGGGAAGGTCACGAAGTGCTGCATGGAACGTTTGAGGTAAACGTGGGTCCACAAAGCGAGACCGTTGTGAAACTTCCACTTGATGTGGAATCTCTTGCTGGCGGGGAATACGCAGTGAATACCGCGTTTGTATTAAAAGCAGCAACATTGTGGGCAGAAAAAGGCGAGGAAGTTGCTTTTGGACAGTTTGTATTTGCTCAGGAAAAGTCGGAAATTGTAGAGTCCGATCTGAACCTGACAAATGAAATTCAGGTCGTTGAAGGGGACGTTAATATCGGGGTAAGGGTAGGTCAGACCCATGTCCTGTTCTCCAAGGCTTTCGGAACATTGGTATCCCTGAAGCTGTCAGGTCAAGAGACGATTGCACAGCCTCCAATGCCATTGTTCTGGCGTGCGACCACCGATAATGATAAGGGTACTGCTATGGGCTTCGAGCTTGGGGCTTGGTATGCTGCAAGTCTGCTGCCTAGATGTGTGAACTGGAAAGCGGAACAAAACACGGATCAATATCGGATCGAATTCACGTACAAACTTAATATTTCGGCAGATGTACAAGTGAAAGTGGCTTATACCGTCCGTGCAGATGGTAGTGTGCATGTGCATAATACGTATAAAGGAACGGCAGGTCTGCCAGATCTTCCGATTCATGCGCTTTCCTTCAAAACTTCACCGGAATTTGAAAATGTTGAATGGCTGGCGATGGGACCTGAAGAAAATTATGCGGACCGTGCATTTGGCGCTCGTCTGGGTATCCATGACAGCAAGGTAGCAGATACCGTTGCTCCATATCTTGTACCGCAGGAGTCGGGCAACCGTACGGGTGTACGTTGGGCCAAATTGACCGACAACGCGGGACGTGGCTTCAAAATTGAATCGGCTGGAGTTCCGGTCGAGCTGAATGTATCTCCATATACGGCATTTGAGCTGGAGAATGCACAACATGCATATGAGCTGCCTCCGGTGCATTATACGGTTGTAAGGGTAGCCGGCAAACAAATGGGCGTAGGTGGTGACGATAGCTGGGGCGCACCGGTTCATCCGGAGTACCGCATCGCCTCGGACGGCGAACTGCAATTTGAATTTGTCATTCGTGCGCTGTAATAGCGCTATATAAAGATGTAGCTAAAGGACAGAGGTCTCCAAAACTGGGGGCCTCTGTTTGCTGTTATCAGATGATGAGCTGTGAAACCGCTACCGTACCTGTCTCGTACTGTACTGGACATGGATAAAGGAGGGGTTTATTTTGAGCAGAAAAGCAAAGACAGGTGTATGGGTAACGGTACTCGTTATACTAGGCATCATTGTGGGATGCTTCATCTGGTATTTTAATACGGCTTCAGGTGAACGTGCGCTGAAAACGATGCGATCCAACAACTCCGGGGGTCTGGAACGTGTGGTTAACGTATACAGTAATTCGGGAGAATTGATTCATACGTATGAGGGTAAGATTGATTTGCAAGATACGGAGTATGGAAATAAGGTACTTTTTGATCTGGATGGCAAACGCATTGTGATCTATAACGCGACAGTGATTAGTGAAGAGAAGTAAATGAGGGGCGGTGCAAGAGTTCAGGCAGGAGCATTCCTATGACACTCTTTCGCTCATATGGTAAAATTAATGAAATAAAGTGGAGAGGTGATGAGAGGCATGTTCATGGAGATGTTGTTGGCCCTGATTGCCATACTCGGAATGGTCGCATTCTATTGCTTAATCGCTTATTTCCTAATTCGTCTTATTTCCAGAAAAGCATTCAAGCGTACGTTAACCAAGTATGAAACAATTGAAATATTGGTATGGGCAGCAATGGTGTTCTTTGCTATTGTGATGATTAAGAATCAGTCATGGAATATGTTGCTGCCTGTAGTTCTCCTTATGGTTTCAATGATTAACCTGCACCGTTCAAATCGGAAATACAGAGAGATGAGCAAAGAGATGAACAAAGAGGGACTTTAATATGATACTGGATAAGTCGACAGACACCTCAGGGTTAACACAGGTTGCCGCACTTTCGGATGAGTTGCAGCCTGTGTTTGATAAAGTAGAACGTAAATATCAAGCGTGTGGCATTGAGCTGTTCTTTGTTTTCAGATGTCTGCCTGAAGAATATGAAAGAAAATCGACGGTCAGATATGCAAAGAGGGACAATACGATTTACTTTGATATGACAGTCAGTGAGGATCAGTATAAAACGTTTAGCAAAAGCAGACAGCGATATGAGCTGAGTCATTATTTCTATGCTTTTCTGAACGACAAACTAAAGAAATATAAGATCAAACACTTGGACCATACGGAATTTATCAATGACATGGAAGAATGGCTTAAAGAAATTGGATGGTTACAATCCGAATTAGAGACCAGTATGGATGAATATCGGGAATAAGGTTTTCTGATGGCGGTTTTATAATTAGTCAATGGGGTTATGGTACATAATAAAGATAACAAAAAGAAGCCCTCTTTCGAGAGCTTCTTTTTCATGGGAGAGGAGAAACCGGACGAAGAGCTTATGGGGAAACGTAAGTCTTCTCCGCGGTTGTCTACGACACTTGTGATGTCGATAATTAAAGGATGGCCGGAAAGTTTCCTTTTTATACATATCCGTTAACAATTGCGTCAACAATTTTCTAGACAGAAAGCAGACGCACTATTTTTCAAACTGAACCCGATTGTGGTACGATAGCTTTATCAATAAACTTACATAGAGAGAAAAGGTGACTCATCAGTGAGAGTGGTATCTGGGAGTGCGAAAGGCAGACCGCTGAAGGCTGTTCCTGGCACAGGGACGCGGCCGACCACCGACAAGGTGAAGGAAGCGTTGTTTAGTATGATTGGCCCTTATTTTGAGGGCGGTACAGCATTGGATCTGTTTGCAGGCAGTGGAGGTCTCGGTATTGAGGCGCTGAGCCGCGGCATGGACAAGGCTGTTTTTGTTGACTTGGAATCGAAAAGTATTGAAGTGATCCGTGCAAATCTGAAAGCAACCAAGCTGGAAGATCAGGCGGCCATATACCGGAATGATGCCAGTCGTGCATTGAAGGCGCTCGCCAAGCGAAACACACAATTTGATCTCGTATTTCTTGATCCACCCTACCGTATGAAAAATGGGGACGAGTTAATGCTTACGATGCACGAACTGGATCTGCTTGAACCGGAAGCGACCATCGTGCTTGAATATGAATCCAAATATAGTTACCCTGAGCAATTCGGCCCGTTTGAACAAACGCGCAAGGCATTGTATGGGGAGACAGCTGTATCCATCTATTATTATGCACCTGCTGCAACAACAGAAGATGGAGAACCTAGCGCAGCGGAAGGGGAGGCTCCTCATGAGTGAAATGATACATCGTCAGGAACGAATTGCCGTATATCCAGGCAGTTTTGATCCCGTAACTATGGGACATCTGGACATTATTGCCCGGGCGTCGAAGCAGTTCGATCGCGTCATCGTGGCTGTGTTGAATAATATGAGCAAAAATCCATTATTTACGGTGGAAGAACGCAAGAGTCTTATTACGGAAGTCACGAGTCATCTGCCTAATGTGGAGGTGGACAGCTTCCGTGATCTGACGGCAAATTATGTACGGCAAAAAGATGCTCAGGTCATTGTCCGTGGTATCCGCTCGGTGACGGATTTTGAATATGAGCTTCAGCTGGCTTCGACGAACAGCAAGTTAAATCCGGATGCGGAAACCATTTTTATGATGACCAATCCGAAATATTCTTATCTGAGCTCCAGCATCGTCAAGGAAATTGCCCACTACCACGGAGATGTCACCGATCTGGTCTCACCTGAAGTGGAAGCTGCGCTGCGTCAGAAAATTAGCGAGAAAACCGGCGGTTAAACCAGAAGGTCAGCCCGGATAGGCAGATCATGACGGTGAGCAGCAGTGCCAGACCGATACAGGCAGCAGGGAAACCATTCCAGACGGCATCGATGATGTCGGAGGTGTTCATGCCTACCAGGGACTGCTTGGTTAGGAAAGGTGCCAAACCATTGCCCGGATTGTTCTGAAACGTAGCCCAGACTTCGGAACTGTAACGGCTGAATGGCAGCCACAGCAGCAAGCTGATGAAAAATGCAACCAATGCATGAAGCAGGCGGATTCCGGCAAAATACAACATGGACGTTGTGGCAAGTCCCGCAGCTTTCAGCACGGCGGAGACTTGCAGATGAGAGCACAGACCACCCCAGCCGAGAACAGCTGCAAGCAAAGACATTAGCAGAACGGGTGTCAGTGGGCTCTGACTCAGATGATAAGTTCCGAGATGCAGTTCCAGCAGTGAGGGCCAAAAAGCAACTGAAGTACCGGGGGTGATATAGAGAGTGAGCAGCCGAACAAACACGGCAAACACAATCATATATCCTCCGGTCATCATTAAAGTTTGTACAGCTTGGGAGACCGTGTCTCCAAGCAATTTGCCGAACCCGCGTCCGTCACGTTTCTGGGCTTCGCGGGCTGCAAGCATCATTTGTGACCATAGGCTCCGTCGTTTATACGAAGAAGGGTTTGCAGTTGGGAATTCTTCCCCTTTTGATTCCTTGGGTAGGAGTCGTACTCCGATCATGGCTGCAATCCATCCACTAACCCAGTGAACGATCAGAAGGAAATATCCAGCAGCAGGCTGATGAAGAAAAGCTGCACCGATGACAAGTATAATCATCAATGGATTGGCAAAATGAGATGCTGATGCGACAATACCCGCCTGTTTGGCGGTAATTTGTTGATCCTGCACTAGGCGGGAGGCGGTATCTGCTCCTGCCGGAAAGCCGCCACACATGCCGACAACAATGGCCAGTCCGGCTTTGCCCGGCAGACGGAACCACCGCTGCATTAATGGCCCTAATAAGACGCCAAGTGCGTGGGTAAAGCCGAATGCAGTCAGCATTTGGGATAACATCAGAAATGGAAGCATGGCAGGAAAGATGATTTTCCACCAGATATCCAAACCTTGAATAGAGGCATCGAATGCATCTTTTGGAGATACAACTACTGCAATTACCAGCAATAAAGCGCCTGTACTCATAAGTACCGTTCGTAACGGTCCAGAGCCCGTAACTTCGCTCTGCATTGTCATTGTTTCACCTCATATGGATCGTGCCGTATACACTCGGCCAGGATTAGTTGTGGACGGCCGAATGACGTCCGTGGACGCTTCGGCCTTGACCGGATAAGCTACTGTAAACAGCGGCCTATCCGGCCTGTACCATTGTATGCAAAAGCATGAGAGTGTTAGACTTATAATTATTGAAAGATACGCAAAGAACGGGGGCTCATGCAATGAATCGGATTCGGAAATCTGGCGGATTCAGAGCTTCGATCTTTGTGATCGTGGTGGCTCTGGTCGTCTATGTTGCGGTGTATATGCCAACGCCATATATCATTTATATGCCTGGTAGTGCCGACGAAGTAAAACCCATGGTTACCGTGAAAGAGGGGGATAAGGAAGAACGTGGTGTGTTTATGATGACGACAGTGTCAGCAACATACGCCAATGTGTTTTTGCTAGGAACCTCCTTGTTTAATCAAAATGCTCAAGTGGATAAAAAAGAAGATCGGCTGCGTGGCAAAAGCGAAGCGGAATATTCTGCCGAACAGGTCTGGTTCATGAGTGATTCACAATCCTCGGCCATGGAGGCGGCTTATGAGCAGGCGGGAGTGAAATACTCCATTGTTCCTGAGCATATTTTTGTATTTGGGCTGTCCGAAGATCCAAAACCTAAGGGAGATATTGAGCCCGGAGATATTATTTTGGGTGTAAACGGAACGGCAACTCCGGACAATACAGTGCTGTCTGAGCAGTTAAAGAACAAAAAGGTCGGAGAAACGGTTGAGATGCAATTAGAGCGAGGCGGAGAGACCATCAGCCGCGACGTTCAACTGATTGAAGTGAAAGACAGCAAAACCGGTGAAGTTCGCCCGGCATTGGGTGTCATGATCGGTGCGGTTCAGAAAGTGAAAGCAGAAGATCCGGATAAACAGATTTCCTTCACGGATACTCAGGTAGGTGGTCCATCTGCCGGACTGATGTTCACCCTGGAGATTTACAATCAGTTGACCCCTGGAGATTTGACGAAAGGTCACCGGATTGCTGGCACTGGAACTATTAACAAAGAAGGTGTGGTTGGCGCAATTGGTGGCGTTGTGCACAAAATTGTTGCGGCAGACCGGAAAGAAGCGGAGTTTTTCTTTGTGCCGAAGGATAATTATAAAGAAGCTGAAACTAAGGCTGAACAGATTGGCACCAAAATGAAACTCATTCCTGTTAGCACAGTGGATGATGCGCTGGCTTATCTGAAAACCTTGTCTGTCAAATCCTAAAACAATTATTCGCAACGAATAATGCTTGAACCACTATGAGAATGATGTGAAATCCCCCTATTGCAACGATGCCGAATCGGTGTGCGATAGGGGGATTTTGTTTGAGTAGTCGATATTAAACAACGCATCATCAACAGAGTTTGATTAATCTTATACCCGTAGATCAGGATTGCATCAATCTATGCGTAAGCGTTGGCTCCCGCAAAAACTTGTGAGTCGATCCATTGAACTTGGGGCTTCGAAATCGTTTATGTTGAACCAGCTATGGATATGACTGAACGTAGAGTTAAAGTCTCACAGGTGGTTCATAGTAGTCGCTGTACATCATGCGTGTATCGATGTGTTCACAGGCGAGTGCATATGCTGCCTGAGCTTGCACATCCAGTTCCAACTGGTTATGGACAAAGGTTGATGGTTTCAGCAGAACGGGCAGAGAAGCCGTCTTTTTCATCTGTTTCAAAAGGCCCTGCCCTTGTGAATTGAACCCAAGCACTCGAAGATACGCTGGCCCTTCAGCCAGCTTCTCGGGCGAACATTCGGCCTTGGTATGATTCAGCAGGATATGGGTCAGCATGCGCTGTAGCTTTGTGCGTGTGTACCGTTTCGTTTTAAGTGCGTTCAGCAACGCCTCGACTGAAGGCTCCGGGAGCTGAGCAAGTGTACGGCTCAGCCTGTGTTCGAGTCCTTCCGTGACTTCGGCGATCTGCTCCAGCTCGGAGGCACGGCGTGTGGCCGCGATGTGCAGCAGCGGCTGTGCAAAGCGCTCCCAGTGCACGGGAGCGCGCCCTTCCTGCCATTCGCGCCGCAGAATGGCAAGGGTTGCCGCCGGCACGTATGGCGCGGCGGCTTCGGGCCCGTCCGCCATCAGCAGGTGGCGGACGGCGGTTGCACTGGCGATCGCCCCCGGTCCGGGCGTCGCCTCATGATACGCGGCACCGGTACGCGCCGCCGTAAAGGGCCTGATCGCGCTGCCCAGCCGCTGCAGCGCGATCAGGTAATGCAGCCCAAGCGAATTGTTGGGCTGCCCCAGCAGTGCAGCGGCGTCGTCTGCATCGACGCCGCCAGGCGCCAGCGCTGCCGCCGCACCTGCGTACGCGGCGGGGTAGCTGGCGCCTTCCCGCAGGCGGCGCGCGATATCCTCGCGCAGCCCTGCGGGCTCCACAGCCAGCCCGCGCGCAATGCGCTGCAGGCTGTCCAGGTCGCCGGACTCGCTGCCAAAGCAGAGCGAGTCCACCACGCCTGTGCGGTGCAGAAGTGAAACCGCACCAAAGGCGAACCACTCGGCCGGTTGTACAGCATAGGCAACCGGCAGTTCAAGCACCAGATCGGCGCCAGCATGTAGCGCCATCTCAGTGCGTGCCCTTTTGCCCACGATGGCGGGTTCGCCGCGCTGGAGGAAAGGGCCGCTCATCACAGCCACAACAACGTCTGCTCCACTGAGCCGCCTTGCTTCACTCAGATGGTAGACATGTCCGTTATGTAAAGGGTTATATTCAACAATGACGCCGACGGCTTTCATATGAGAACGCGCTCCTTTCGGTAAATATTCAAATGGGGATCAATCTTTCTCTTCCTAGCCCGATAATATGTGAGCTCATCTTGTTCCATAATAGGACATGGATATACCTTTGTTCAAATCATATCGCAGTGTGTACAACGAAAAAGAAAAGAATCCTTCAGATCGATATAGCCCGAACCCGCCTTCAAAATGCATGACTTGTAGTTTAACTTACAGTAAGCCTATAATGTATCAGAGATCGAATGCGGATTAGGATCGTCAATTTCAAAAAGGGTGTAAAGTTAAAAGTGTTGACAAACGTCTTGGAAAATCGGTATAATGATTTTTGTTTGTTAAGTCAATTTCATAATACTTTTAACGATGAATCGTCAGATTATATACAGTCAGGAATTTGATGTGTTGCAAGAGTCAGGTTTGACCTGTATAACTGTCGTTAGGCGTTTAACTTTAATTATGAGATTGGTTTCGTTTGGAGTGATGGGAAATGTTAATGCCATTTCGCAAAGTGGCTACCAGTGATGGTCCCCTGCAGTTTAATGAACAGTGGGATATCAAGGAACTGGTTTCTAACCGACAAGATATCACAGCCGTTACCCCGCTGACTGCAGATTTATCTGCAGAGTTCAGAGAGGGAGACGTTGTGGATGTTCATGGCAAGCTGACAGTAGGAGTGGACATGTTGTGCTCCCGGTGTCTTAAGCCGATTAATGAACATTTTCATATTGATTTTCATGAGCAATTCAAGAAGGGAAAGCAGCCAGAGGAATTGCACGAAGACGACGATACTTTCTATGTGGATGGAGATAGCGTTGATCTGAAGGGTTATGCTGAGGAAGCTTTTCTGCTGAATCTTCCGTTTATACCGCTGTGTAGCGATACATGCAAAGGGTTATGCCCCAAGTGTGGCCATGAGCTGAACGAAGGTGACTGCGGTTGTGATAACCAAGTTATCGATCCGCGGCTTGCAGGGCTCAAGGATTTTTTTAAATGAGCATGATTGAAAATCGAACATTGTAACAACTACCTGCAAAGGTTTATTTTGATAAGGAGGTGGGAATAATGGCAGTACCTCAACGGAGAACATCCAAGACGCGTCGCGACAAACGTCGCACTCACTTTAAATTGGCAGTACCGGGTATGGTGAAATGTGAACAATGTGGCGAGCTGAAGCTTAGTCACCACGTATGCAAAGTGTGCGGAACGTACAAAGCAAGAGAGATCATCTCTCAATAATAGCTAGACATCAAGTAGCACTTCATTTCGATGAGGTGCTACTTTTTTTAGACTATAGCATCGCAAAAATAACTACCTTTACCTATATTCTATCTTCGTGAATATAGTTCAATATACGTTTTTGGTATTTTAGTAAGGCTCGTTACTGGTTGTGTTCGGGGCTGTGAAGCCAGGCTCCGCAAGGCAGGATTGTTTTTGTTCACCCAGCCTTTCTTTTTGACACGGGATGAGATATACTATAGTTTAGTACCAGGTTCTAAGATTTGACGTTACATAAACATGAACCATGATTCGTGTGAGAACGACCCTGCTGAACAGGGATGCAACTATAGAAGCAACGTGAAAGAGTATTGAACTGACCGGATTGGGCGGTTCCTTAAACGATACAGCGGGGGGTGTCAGGCATCGAACGTGTACCGAAGAGACAGAGGCAGCAGCAGTTAACCAAAATGATCGAAGACAACCCGTTTGTGACGGATCAGGAACTTACACGCCAATTGAAGGTGAGTATTCAGACGATTCGTCTCGACAGACTGGAGCTTGGGATTCCCGAGCTTCGGGAGCGGATGAAACTGATGGCGGAGCGTTCCTATGATCAGGTGCGCTCGTTGCCCCTGCATGAGATTATCGGTGATATTGTGGACTTGCAACTGGACAAGAGCGGGATTTCCTTGTTTGAGATTAAGGAAGAACACGTATTTTCGAGAACGGGCATTGCTCGAGGACACTATGTTTTTGCACAGGCCAACTCGTTGGCTGTAGCCGTTATTAATGACGAGATTGCTTTGACGGCGTCCGCAGACATTCGTTTTGTTCGTTCGGTTCATTTGGCCGAGAAATGTATTGCGAAGGCCTATGTGAGATCGATTCCGGGTCAAAAGGGCAAAGCCAAAGTAGAAGTGTTCACTTATGTGGGTGAAGAAATGGTGTTTCAAGGCAACTTTGTAATCTACCATTCAGGTGGAGAAGACAGCGTAGAAGGAGGTCATTTGGGATGAAAATCGTCATTGATGCCATGGGAGGCGATAACGCACCTGCGTCAACAGTAGAAGGTGCGATCGCCGCGGCTACGGAATGGGCGGATACACAGATCGTCCTGGTCGGCGATGAAGCCAAGCTGGAACCTCTTCTGAGTCAGTCAGGTGCCAAACCTGCTAATCTGACGATTCGGCATGCTTCCGAAGTGATCGGTTCGGATGATGAACCAGTAAAGGCAGTCCGTCGTAAGAAGGATGCCTCCATGGTGGTTGCAGGTCGTATGCTTAAGGAAGGCGAAGCAGACGCCATGATCTCTGCGGGCAATACCGGAGCGCTGATGACAGCCGGCTTGCTTGTGGTAGGTCGTATGGAAGGTATTGAGCGCCCGGCGCTTGCACCCATGATTCCAACGATCGATGATGTGGGTGTACTTGCACTTGATCTTGGTGCGAATATGGATGCCAAACCGGAACACCTCGCACAGTATGGTCTGATGGGGAGCTTGTATCGGCAAAAAGTGCAGGGAATCGCGTCACCAAGAGTGGGCCTGCTCAATGTGGGAACGGAGCCCGGTAAGGGGAATGAGTTGACCAAACATGCCTATCCTTTGCTGGAGCAACTTCCGATTCGTTTTGTTGGTAACGTAGAGGCCCGTGATGTGCTTACAGGTGCGTGTGATGTGCTTGTATGTGATGGATTTGCCGGAAATATATTGCTGAAATCGCTCGAAGGCACAGCAGGTGCCATTTTCGCTCTGCTTAAGGAACAATTCTCATCATCGCTCAAAAGCAAACTGGCTGCTGCTGTGCTCATGCCTGAGCTGCGCGGTTTGAAACGGAAACTGGATTATACCGAGCATGGTGGTGCACCACTCCTCGGCTTGAGCAGACTTGTGGTGAAAAGTCATGGATCGGCTGATGGCAATGCCATCAAAAATGCTGTGCGCCAAGCACGGATTGCAGTACAGAACCAGCTGGTGGAGAGCATATCTAAGGAAATTAGCGGGAAGTGAGTGAAGACATGAATAATTTGCGCCCGGTAGGGGTTATCGGTACTGGTAAATATGTACCTGAGAAAATTTTGACAAACAGCGATTTGGAGAAAATGGTAGATACGAATGATGAGTGGATCGTCAGTCGTACAGGAATCAAGGAGCGTCACATCGCTGCACCGGATCAGGCGACTTCAGATCTGGCATACGAGGCAGCTATCAAAGCACTTGAGTCTGCTGGCATGACTGGCAGCGATCTTGATCTGATTATTGTGGCAACTATTACACCGGATTCTTCATTCCCTTCTACTGCTTGTATTTTGCAAGATAAGCTTGGTGCCAAGGGCGCTGCGGCATTTGACTTGTCTGCTGCCTGCTCCGGATTTGTATACGGTCTGGCAACAGCAACGAGCTTTATCCAAAGCGGCATGTACAACAATGCACTTGTTATTGGTGCAGATTGCTTGTCTCGCATTACTGACTATACCGACCGTAATACCTGTGTGCTGTTTGGCGATGGCGCCGGTGCGGTTATCGTTGGTGAAGTGCCGGAAGGCCGTGGATTTAAATCATTCGATCTCGGAGCTGAAGGTGCGGGCGGAAGCCTGCTTCAAATGGAGGGCGGAGGTTCCCGTCTGCCTGCATCCGTAGAAACGGTTGAGAACAAAAAACATTATATTTACATGAATGGCCGTGAAGTGTTTAAATTTGCAGTACGGGTGATGGGTACAGCGACGATCGAAGTTCTGCGCAAGGCTGGCCTGGAACGTACGGACGTGGATCTGTTTGTTCCTCACCAAGCCAATATCCGGATTATCCAATCTGCAATGCAGCGACTTGAGCTTCCTGAAGAGAAAGTTGTAGTCAACGTGGATAAATACGCCAACACATCTGCAGCCTCCATTCCGCTTGCTCTGGTAGAAGCTGCTGAAGAAGGCCGCATGAAAGCCGGAGATACTGTGCTCATGGTTGGTTTCGGTGGCGGATTGACGTGGGGCGCATCAGTACTCGTTTGGTAAACTAGACAGCTGGGAGAGATGAATTGGATGGGTAAAATAGCATTTGTATTTCCCGGACAGGGATCGCAGGCTGTGGGCATGGCCAAGGACGCGTATGAGTCTGTGCCTGCGGCAACAGAGATTTTTCGCACAGCCGATGAAACGCTAGGTTTCGCGCTGAGCAATCTTGTTTTTGAGGGACCAGAGACCGAGTTGAAACAGACATCGAATACACAACCGGCTCTGCTGACAGCAAGTATTGCATTGCTTGAGGCTTTTAAAGAAAAAGGAATTCAGCCTGATTATACGGCCGGACACAGTCTGGGTGAATACAGTGCACTGGTCGCGGCGGGCGTTCTTTCGTTCGCGGACGCGGTAAGCATTGTGCGGGCACGCGGTCAATATATGGAACAGGCTGTTCCTGGTGGACAGGGTGCAATGGCTGCGGTATTGGGTGCGGATCGGGAAGCGCTGGGGGTGCTTTGCCGGGACGTATCCGAAAGTGGTCATGTGGTTGAACTTGCCAACATCAACTGTCCGGGACAAATCGTGATTTCCGGTGTGAAGGAAGGGGTATCTGCTGTCGCTGAACGGGTCAAAGAAGCGGGCGGCAAACGTGCCATCACACTTGAAGTAAGCGGTCCGTTCCATTCTTCCTTAATGAAGGATGCAGCAGAGAAGCTGGCTGAGAAACTGAAAACTGTTTCGTTCTCACCTGGGGATGTCCCTGTAGTTGCAAATGTGACTGCAAGACCTGTGGAGGACGGTAAGGTTCAGGATTTATTGACAGCTCAGGTCTATTCTCCGGTTTTATGGGAAGACAGTGTGACATGGCTTATTGAGCAAGGTGTAGATACCTTTATCGAGATTGGTTCTGGCAGTGTGTTAACAGGTTTGATTAAAAAAACAGATAAAACCGTTAAACTGTACAATGTAAACAGTCTTGAGACGCTCGAAGCAACGGCAGCTGCACTAATTTGATTAACCATGATTAGATTTGGGGAAAGGAGGAATGATTATGTCTAAACCATTACAAGGCAAAAATGCGCTCGTTACCGGTGCATCCCGTGGTATTGGGCGCAGTATTGCACTCGCTTTGGCCGAGGCTGGCGCCAACGTGGCCGTGAATTATGCGGGCAGTCAAGCGGCAGCTGAGGAAGTAGCGGAAGCGATTCGTGCCAAAGGTGTCCAGGCAATTACGATTCAAGCGAATGTGGGCCAGATGGACGAAGCCGAACAAATGGTCAAAGCTACCATTGAGGCATGGGGCAACGTTGATATTCTTGTCAACAATGCTGGAATTACCCGTGATAATCTGATCATGCGTATGAAGGAAGAGGAATTTGATCAGGTGATCGAAACCAACCTCAAAGGGGTGTTTAACTGCCTTAAGGCGGTTACACGTCCAATGATGAAGCAACGGTCTGGTAGAATTATCAATATCTCCTCTGTTGTGGGTGTGCTCGGAAATGCTGGACAAGCAAACTATGTTGCTGCCAAGGCAGGGGTCATCGGTTTGACGAAGGCGTCTGCTCGTGAGCTTGCCTCCCGCGGCATCACAGTTAACTGCGTTGCACCAGGATTTATTGAGACCGATATGACGAAGGAATTGTCCCAGGAGATCGTGGACAACATGTTGAACGGTATTCCGTTGTCCCGTCTGGGCCAACCGGATGAAATCGCCGGTGTTGTCACGTTCCTGGCTTCAGAAGCTTCATCTTATATGACAGGGCAGACACTGCATGTTGATGGTGGCATGTACATGTAATTCTTCCCGGACTTGAACAATAGTCGGGGAACAGGCGCTGGACGATCCGAAATGCCGGAAAAAGGCCGGGTTCCCCGGCCGGGAGCCGCATATGTCTTCTATGGCATTTTGCCTGCGATTCTCGTATAATACCAAGGAGGAGGTGAACCGGATGTCCGATGTATTGGAGCGTGTAAAACGCATCGTCGTCGACCGCTTGGGCGCAGACGAAGCTGAAGTTACACTTGAAGCATCTTTCAAAGAAGATTTGGGTGCTGATTCTTTGGATGTAGTGGAATTGGTCATGGAATTGGAAGATGAATTCGATTTGGAAATCTCTGATGAAGATGCAGAAAAAATCACGACCGTAGGTGAAGTTGTAAACTACATACAATCTCATACCTAAAGTCAATTCAGTCCCGCACCTGTTTTCGAACAGGCGGGACTTCTCATCATTCATTGGTTTTTCTCATTCCGCAAGCGGCGCTGGTCAAACGGATCTCCGGGTCCTGCTTGGCTAGACGTCTGCTTGCGGATATTCCCACAAAATAATTGCGTAATGCAGTCGATATAGAGGTGAGTCGGTTTGAAACAAAGAGTTGTAATTACCGGAATGGGCGTAATGACATCGCTCGGAAAAGATTTGGAAACGTTCTGGGGCAGTTTAATGGCAGGTAAGTCCGGAATCTCTCAGATTGAGGCGTTTGATGTAAGTGAATATACCACTCAAATTGCAGCCGAGATCAAGGATTTCAACCCGGAAGAATACATGGATCGCAAAGATGCACGTAAAATGGACCGTTTTGTTCAGTTCGCTGTAGCAGCTGGTTTCAAAGCCGTTGAAGACAGTGGTCTGAAAATTGACGAGAACATTGATGCAGAGCGTTTTGGTGTGTCGATCGGATCGGGTATCGGTGGATTGGGTACTTGGGAGGACCAACATAATGCATTGCTGCAAAAAGGTCCTAAACGCGTAAGCCCATTTTTCATTCCGATGATGATCTCCAACATGGCTTCTGGCCAGATGTCGATTTCTCTCGGGGCGAAAGGTCCTAACATCAACGTGGTAACGGCATGTGCTACAGGAACACACTCCATTGGAGATTCCTTCAAGCTGATTGCAAACGGTGATGCGGATGCAATGATTTGTGGCGGTGCGGAAGCAACCATTAGACCAACTGGTCTGGCTGGGTTCTGTGCAATGCGTGCCATGTCTACACGTAATGATGATCCGGCTAAGTCGAGCCGTCCTTTTGATACAGAACGTGACGGGTTTGTTATGGGTGAGGGCGCGGGAGTTCTGATCCTTGAATCCCTTGAACATGCTCAAAAACGTGGTGCTCGTATTTATGGCGAAGTAATTGGCTACGGTCTCACTGGCGATGCACATCACATGACGGAGCCTGATCCGGACGGAGCAGCTCGTTGCATGAAGATGGCTCTTCGTAATGCGGGTATCGAACCAGAAGAAGTGGACTATATCAATGCACATGGTACATCAACACCTGTAGGTGACAGATCCGAAACGCTTGCGATCAAAAAAGCGTTTGGCGATCATGCGTACAAGCTTGCTGTGAGTTCAACCAAATCGATGACAGGTCATATGCTTGGTGCTGCTGGTGGCGTAGAAGCTGTAATCTGCGGATTGTCGCTGACACATCAGACGCTTGCTCCAACAATCAACCTGGAAAATCAGGACCCGGAATGTGATCTGGATTATGTTCCAAACGTTCCACGTCAAACTAAAGTCAACATTGCCATGTCCAATTCATTTGGGTTCGGCGGTCACAATGCCACCATTATTCTCAAAAAATTTGAAGCATAAGGGGCTAGTTCGTTTGAGTGAAGATCTGAAGCAGTTACAACACAAACTTCAAATCAAATTTGACAACAGGCAGCTTTTAAAACAAGCGTTTACCCATGCTTCTTATGTAAACGAACACCGGTTCAGTCAGCATCAGGATAACGAACGTCTGGAGTTTCTGGGCGATGCGGTACTGGAACTGACTGTGTCGGAATACTTGTATCACTTGTTTCCTAACCGGCCGGAAGGTGAATTAACTAAGCTGCGGGCATCCATTGTCTGCGAGCCTTCCCTCGTCAAATTTGCTGAAGCGTTGGGTTTTGGGCAGTATGTACTTCTTGGTAAAGGTGAGGAACTGACGGGAGGACGAACTAGACCGGCTTTGTTAGCGGATGTGTTTGAATCTTTCATCGGTGCATTATATCTGGATCAGGGATTGGCGCCTGTCCGGACATTTCTGGATCAGCATGTATTTCCGTTGATCGTTCTGGGCAGCAAATTGCAAATGAGCGATTACAAAACGGAATTGCAGGAACTCACTCAGCATCACAATATGGGAGCTCTGGAATACCGTATTGTTGAGGAACGGGGCCCTGCCCATGAACGGGAGTTTGTCTCCGAGGTCCATATGGGTCAAGAACGGCTTGGCAGAGGTACAGGACGTTCCAAAAAGGAAGCCGAACAACAGGCTGCATCCGCAGCACTGGATCGACTGAAGCTTCCGGAAGCCTGAGCTTTACCGTAAGCGCATAGACAAACGAAGAGCAAAGAGCAGCCCGCGGGTCCGCCTGGCGGAATTTATCGGCCGGACTGCTTTTTGCTCTTTTTTTTGTAAGGAGGATCAGGATTTTCTTTTCCTGTTCGATAAATAGGCGCTGAATGCAACATTTGAAATTTGCAAGAGGAGGTGACGGGAAACCCTATGTTTTTGAAACGGATTGAACTGGGTGGATTCAAGTCATTCGCCGACAAAACGGAAATGGAATTCGTTCGTGGCATAACCGCTGTTGTGGGCCCGAACGGAAGTGGCAAAAGTAACATTTCAGACGGCATACGCTGGGTTCTTGGGGAACAAAGCGCCAAATCACTGCGTGGTGGCAAGATGGAAGATATCATTTTTGCTGGCAGTGATGCACGGAAGGCTGTTAACTATGGTGAAGTTTCGTTGACGCTGGATAACGAAGATCATGCGCTTGCTTTGGATTTTGGCGAAGTAACGGTAACGCGTCGTGTACATCGCAGCGGAGACAGTGAATATTTTATCAACAAGCAGTCGTGTCGGTTGAAGGATATTACCGAATTGTTTATGGATACCGGGATCGGCAAGGAAGCTTACTCGATTATTGGACAGGGGCGAATCGAAGAGATTCTGAGTACCCGTTCAGAGGATCGCAGGGGGATCTTTGAAGAGGCATCAGGTATTGTTAAATATAAATCTCGCAAACGGGATGCTACTCGCAAACTGGATGAGACGGAACAGAATTTATTGCGCATTCATGACCTGGTCACCGAGCTAGAAGACCAGATTGGTCCGTTAAAGGAACAATCGGAGAAAGCAGTCCATTATAAGGAATTGCGTGGACAGCTGAAATCACAGGAAATCTCCATGTATGTGTATCAGATTGAACAAATTCACGCTTCCTGGAGCAAAGCAAACCAACGACTTGAATCGTTGAAACAGGAAGAAGTAGGATTGGCGGCTATCGTCTCCACTCATGATGCCAAGCTGGAAAGTGACCGGAATGCACTGCGTACGCTGGAGACGGAGACGGAACAGCTGCAATCGGCCTTATTGCAATTCAGTGAAGCAACGGAGAAGAGCGAAGGGCTAGGAGAACTGCTCAAGGAGCGTTCGCGTCATCTGCAGACGAACCAGGAACAGCTTAAAGTGACGCTTGCAGCGAGTGAAGAGAGACATCGGGAGCGTGAAGCCGAGTTACTTGCATTACGCGAAAAGTTTGCCAAGCTTGAACTGGAATTGAGTGACGTAAGAAACCGCCTATCCGAAGAAGAGGCTAAACTTGTCGGTGTTACTGGCGGCATTAGCCAACAGCAGGAGGAAAGCCTTAAGGGCAACTTGCTGGAACTGATGAATCAGATGGCTCAGACACGAAATGAAATTCGTTACGCGGACCAACAGAAAGAAACGCTGGAACGGCGAATGAATCGCGCGACAGAGGAATCCGGCAAGTGGGAAGGCCAGAAGGAAACGCTGGAAGCCCGCAAATCGGAGATTGAGAAAAAAGTTGTTCGCTTGGGCAAGGAAATCAGTGATCTGCGCGGTGGTTACATTACGGAAAGTGAACGTCTCCAATCGTTGCAGAAGCTGCTCGAAGAAAGCCGGGGAACTGTTCGTAAATGGGAGCAGAAGCGTGAAGCCCAGGTCTCCCGTCGCGATACAATGAAAGAGATGCAGGATGATTTTGACGGTTTCATGTTGGGTGTCAAAGAAGTTCTTAAGGCATCACGCAAAGGTACACTGAACGGGGTTCATGGAGCCGTTGCAGAGCTCGTTAAAGTGCCTGAAAAGATCGAACTTGCGGTAGAGACAGCGATGGGCGCTTCCCTGCAGCATGTCGTCATGGAGAATGAATCGGTTTCCAGACAGGCGATCGCTTTTCTGAAACAACGTCAATTGGGCAGAGCTACGTTCCTCCCGCTGGATGTTATTCGTGCACGTACCATTGGTGCGGGTGAACGTTCGATGATCGAAGGCATGGATGGTTTTGTGGGAATTGGTGCGGATCTCGTACAATACGAAGAACGTTATGCTGCGATCATTGGAAGCTTACTCGGAAATGTCATTATTGCGGAGAAGTTGGAGGATGCCAATAAGATCGCGGCTCGCTGCCAATATCGTTTCCGGGTCGTAACCCTGGAAGGCGATGTGGTTAACGCGGGTGGTTCGATGACTGGTGGTAGCCAGCACAAGAAAAATGTAAGTCTGCTCAGTCGCAAACGGCAGCTGGACCAGCTGGACCAGGATATTTTGGATACCGAAAATCAGATCGTAAAACTTCATCGCAGTGTGGATGATGTAAAAACTCAACTGGAGCAGTGCCAGGACAAGCTGGACGAGCTGCGTCAGTCTGGAGATGACACTCGGAATGCAGAACAGCAGGCTTCAATGGAAATGAAGCAGGTTGAACATGAGCTGCGTCACGTGCTGGAACAGGTTGCTGTAGCCGGGCAGGAGAAGAGTGGCTTTACCGAAGAAATCAAAGAGATGGATACAGCTCGCGATGTCGCCGTGAAGAAGCTGGAGCAGCTTGAGGAAGAAGAGAAGGCAACTCATAGGGCCATTCATGCCGCAGAATTTGCACGTAAAGCGAATGAATCGGCGAAGGAGGAATTGCAGACCCAACTCACTGATCTGAAAGTCCGAGAGGGGAAACTGGATCAGGAACGATTCTCCAACGAGGAGCAATTGCGTCGTCTGGAGCGCGAAGTGGATTCACTGGTGAAGGATCTTCGTCAAAATCGTACGTTGCTGGCCTCCATGGAAGCCGATCTGAAGAAAACAGAGACTGAGAGTGTTAAACAGATTGAAGATCTTAACCAATACAAGCTGAAAAAAGCGGAATCTGCACAGGAGCTGGACTTCAAGCGTGCTGCCCGAAGCGAGCTGTCGAAGAAGCTTGAGCTTGCCGAGAGTGAAACGAAGGAACAGCGCACACAGCTGAAAGCTGTGGAGGAACAGATGCGACAAACGGAAATTTCCGTGAACAGACTTGATGTTGAGTTGGAAAATATTCTGCGCAAACTGATGGATGAGTATGAGCTCGGCTATGAACTCGCCAAAGAGCGTTATCCAGTACCAGAAGATGTGGAGAGCACACAAGCTGAGGTTCAGAAACTGAAGCGCAGCATTGCAGCTCTTGGCGACGTCAATCTGGGAGCCATCGAGGAATTCCAGCGGGTTAACGAACGGTATGAGTTCCTCAGCACGCAGAAGAATGACCTGGTTGAAGCCAAAACAACGTTGTATCAGGTTATTCGAGAAATGGAAGAAGAGATGGCCAAACGATTCAAGGCAACATTTGATGCGATTCGCCGAGAGTTTGGGGCTGTCTTCACCAAGCTGTTTGGCGGAGGTCGCGCCGATCTTGTATTGATGGACCCTGAGCGTTTGCTCGATACGGGCATTGATATCGTCGCACAGCCACCAGGCAAAAAGCTGCAAAACCTGCAGCTATTATCCGGTGGGGAACGAGCGTTGACCGCGATGGCTCTCTTATTCGCTATTCTGCATGTTAAGCCGGTACCGTTCTGCGTACTGGATGAAGTGGAAGCGGCACTGGATGAAGCCAACGTGGTGCGTTTTGCCCAGTATTTGCGTGAGTTCTCGGAACAAACACAATTCATCGTTGTTACACATCGCAAAGGCACAATGGAAGAAGCGGATGTGCTGTATGGTGTCACGATGGAAGAGGGCGGAGTATCCAAGCTCGTTTCGGTTAAACTGGAAGATGAGGAAGCTGTCATTGCCTAATCTTTGAGTTGGTTGTCACGCATGAACTCATCTAATATCATTTAAACTAAGAAATGTACACGATGGAGGGGCTTTATGAGTTTTTTTAAAAAGCTGAGAGACAGCATTGCAAGCAAAACGGAGTCGGTTACCAAACAGTTCAAGGACGGATTGGAAAAGACGCGTAAAGGCCTTGTAGAGAAAGTATCGGATCTCGTTATCCGTCGCAAAAAAATCGACGAGGAATTCTATGAAGAATTGGAAGAGATTCTGATTGGAGCCGACGTAGGTGTCAATACGGTCATGAAACTGATTGAAGATCTGCGTGATGAGGTCAAAAAACGTAAAATTGAGGATGCGGCTGAACTACAGCCTGTATTGTCCGAAAAACTGACGGGTTTGCTTCGTGGCGAGCAGAATAATGAACTGAAAATGAATCCGGATGGCATTACGGTCATTTTGTTTGTTGGTGTTAATGGTGTTGGTAAAACAACAACGATTGGTAAGCTGGCCCATCGCTTCAAACAGCAGGGTAAAAAGGTCATTATGGCAGCAGGTGATACGTTCCGTGCCGGAGCGATCGAACAACTCGAAGTATGGGGACAACGTGCTGGTGTGGAAGTCATCAAGCAACAATCAGGTTCTGACCCTGCAGCTGTAATGTATGATGCTGTACAGGCTGCAAAGCAGCGGGGTGCTGATGTATTGCTCTGTGATACAGCAGGCCGTCTGCAAAATAAATCCAATCTGATGGACGAACTCAACAAAATCTATCGTGTCATTCAACGTGAAATTCCGGAAGCGCCTCATGAAGTATTAATGGTGCTGGATGCAACTACAGGTCAGAATGCACTGAATCAGGCCAAACTCTTTGGAGAGAAGAGCGGGGTAACTGGACTTGTACTGACGAAGCTGGATGGTACCGCCAAAGGTGGTATTGTTGTTGCAATTCGTCAGGAGTTGGATCTGCCTGTGAAGCTGGTCGGACTGGGTGAGAAAATTGATGATCTGCAGCCATTCGACTCGGAGCAATTCGTACATGCGTTGTTTGCCGGATTGATTCAAGAACAGCCAGCTGAAAGTGCTGAAGAAGAGGAAGCTAATTCCTAGAATCATTAATAAATAGGATAGCGTTAACCGTATTGCCAGTGATATACGTGATAAGTGTCACGTGTAATGTCACTGGCAATACGTGTATAATGGGAATAAAGCAGGCAATGCTAAAGGGTTAGAAAGGACGGTTGAAAATGGCCAATACTCATACCTATTCTCGCCGTGAAGAAGTCGCCAATGCGGTGACACATGGAATCGGCGCTGCACTCAGTGTAGCTGCACTGGTGATATTGATTGTATTTGCAAGTATGAAAGGCACGGCTTGGCATGTGGTCAGTTTCACGATCTACGGGATCACCATGCTGCTGCTATATACGAGCTCTACACTCGTGCATGCATGGAAAGATGGAAAAGTGAAAGACTTATTTGAGATTTTCGACCATTCTTCCATATATTTGTTTATTGCGGGATCGTACACTCCACTTTTGTTTATTGCTGTTCGCGGCACACTTGGATGGACCCTGTTCGGTATAATCTGGGGAGTCGCATTATTCGGCGTAATCTTTAAGGCGTTTTTTACGAAAAGGTTTCTGTTCATGTCCACGATTTTCTATATTGCGATGGGCTGGCTCATCGTTATTGCCTGGCAACCGCTTATGACTGCCATCCCTACAGGCGGAATTGTGCTGCTGGTTGCTGGAGGTCTGATGTATACACTGGGTACGCTTTTTTATGTGTGGCGTGGATTTCCGTACCACCATGCGATTTGGCATCTCTTTGTGCTCGCAGGCAGTATTCTTCATTTCTTTATGGTACTGCTGTACCTGACACCACTTCGCTAGGCCACGGTAGATAGCGTAAAACGAATCGGCTCCATCTGTGGAGACCCATTCGTTTTTTTGTTCTATATAAAGGGAACAGCAGGCTGAATTCTACTGTAGATAAATGGCTAAGATCAAGAGTGTAGGCACGAAAAATGAGTGTAAAATGAACGTTTTTATTGTGACAAGTATTTTTGCTTGACAACCTGATTTGTTTTAGGTATTATTAGGAACGTTGCAAGAGTGTAAAGTGTTTTTCCTTGACGAAGGGAGTGCCCCGTTATGAGTCAAGAAAACCGGCTTGAGAAGACAAACCGGATTAACTTGCTGTTTGCTTTCTATGAACGGTTGCTTACCGAGAAACAGCAGACTTTTCTAAAGTATTACTTTCATGATGATTTCTCGCTGGGCGAGATTGCAGCCGAGTTCGAGATCAGCCGCCAGGCGGTATACGAGCATATCAAGCGTGCCGAACAAGTGCTGGAAAATTACGAAAGCAAGCTTGGCTTGCTGGAGAAGCACGAACGGCGCAACCGTAATCTTGAAGATTTGCAAAATGCATTGGAGCGCGCAGGCGTTTCCATTGATAACAACCAACAAATAAACGATATTATTCATCAACTCAGAGAGTAGTTCGTAAGAGTTGAATGAAACGTATCGGTCCTGAAAACAGTATTACAGCTTAAGGAGGTGGGATCATGGCATTTGAAGGATTAACGACCCGATTGCAGAATGTGTTCAGCAAGCTGCGCGGCAAAGGCAAGGTGTCAGATGAAGATGTTGCCGAAGCTATGCGCGAGGTACGTCTGGCATTGCTCGAAGCGGATGTAAACTTCAAAGTGGTCAAGGAATTCATCGCCAAGGTGAAAGAGAAGGCTGTTGGCAAAGAAGTCATGGAGAGCTTCACGCCAGGAATGGTCATTATCGACATCGTAAACAAGGAACTGACGGATTTGATGGGTGGAAGCCAGTCGAAGCTGGCTAAAGCGAACAAACCGCCTACGGTACTGATGATGGTTGGTTTGCAGGGTGCAGGTAAAACGACTACATCCGGTAAACTGGCTAAAATGCTGCAAAAGCAGAATAGTAGACCGTTGCTTGTTGCAGGAGATATTTATCGTCCAGCAGCGATCAAGCAGTTGCAAGTGCTCGGCGAGCAGATCAAAGCGCCAGTATTTACCCTGGGAGATCAGACAAGCCCTGTAGAAATTGCACGTCAGGGTCTGCAGCATGCCAAGGACAACGGTAATGACTATGTCATTATCGATACAGCTGGACGCCTGCATGTCGATGAAGAACTGATGGAAGAGCTTCGTCAGATTCACAGCGTAGTAAATCCCGATGAAGTATTGCTTGTCGTAGACAGCATGACAGGTCAGGATGCAGTTAATGTGGCAGAACACTTTAACCAGCAGCTTAATCTGACGGGTGTCGTTTTGACCAAGCTTGACGGAGATACTCGTGGTGGTGCCGCGCTTTCCGTTAAAGCAGTCACCGGTTGCCCAATCAAGTTTGCTTCCCTTGGTGAGAAACTTGATGCACTGGAACCTTTCCATCCGGAGCGTATGGCTTCACGTATTCTTGGTATGGGTGATATGCTCTCTCTGATTGAGAAAGCACAGTCCAACATTGATACCGATAAAGCCAAGGAAATGGAACGGAAGATGCGTAATGCAGAATTCACGTTTGAAGATTTCCTGGAGCAAATGGATCAAGTGAAAAAGCTGGGGCCAATCGATCAGATCATGGATATGATTCCTGGTATGGGCAAGATGAAACAAGCCAAGGACCTGAAGGTTGATGATAAACAGATGGGCCGGATCGAAGCGATCGTGTACTCCATGACGACCGAGGAGAAACGTAACCCTGATATGATCAACCATAGTCGCCGGAAGCGGATTGCTACAGGTAGTGGAACATCCCTGGCCGAAGTAAACCGTCTGATCAAGCAGTTTGATGAGATGCGCCGCATGATGAAACAGTTCTCAGATATGATGGGACCTAAAGGCGGCAAGAACAAAGCGATGAAGCAGCTCAAGGGTTTGGGCAAAGGAATGAAGTTTCCTTTCCGTTGATTCTGGGAGCAGCTGAACGATATACAGATTTCATTGAAGGAGGTGAATTTTCAAATGGCAGTTCGTATTCGTCTGAAACGTATGGGTGCTCACAAAGCTCCTTTCTACCGCGTAGTGGTATCGGATTCCCGTTCCCCACGTGACGGTCGTTTTATCGAGGAGATCGGTTACTACAACCCGGTTGAACAACCGGCTGTTGTTAAGATCGATGAAGATAAAGCATTGCAATGGCTTCAAAACGGTGCACAAGCATCTGACACTGTCCGCAACTTGCTGAGCAAAGCGGGCGTGATGAAGAAGTTCCACGAGTCTAAATTGACTAAATAAGGTGCTGATTCGGAGGGTCCTCTATGGAAGAATTAGTAAGCATAATTGCTAAGGCTTTGGTCGATCATCCGGAAGATGTGGCGGTTCGGACGGTTGAGAAAGACCGGCTTGTCGTTTATGAGTTAACCGTTCATCCTGACGATGTTGGGAAAGTGATTGGTAAACAGGGGCGAATCGCAAAGTCTCTTCGTACAGTCGTCACATCAGCAGCAGTTAAGATGGATAAACGGGTAACCGTTGATATCTTATCTTAAAGATATACGAAAGGGGGTTAGGATGCATGTCCTAGCCCCTTTTCGTGCATGCTGAAACTTAAATAATAGGATTGAAAAAGCTCGTCAAGTATGATTATCTGCGGAAGTAGTGAAGGGTACGGAATCGATTCTGAAGAAGCGTTAGGATAACAGCGATCCGAAGAACGATCCGTAACCAGAACGGCTGCGGGAGATCATCACATATACGTACCAATATGAATGGATTGTAGGAGGAAAGTATGGCAGAGTTTATGAATGTAGGTAAAATCGTCAATACGCATGGAATTCGTGGCGAGGTGAGAATCATGCCTTTAACTGATTTTCCGGAAGTGCGTTTTGCGAAAAATGCAGAGTTGTTTTTCTTTACACCAGATAATCATCCAGTTATGGTTAACGTGGAATCTGCACGTTTGCATAAGAATATGTATATTCTTCGTCTGAAAGAGTATGGCAACATTAATGAAGTAGAGAAGTTTAAAGGCGGCATGGCCAAAGTGTTAAAAGAGAATCTGGCAGAGCTGGAGGAAGGTGAATACTACTTCCATCAAATCGTTGGGTGTTCTGTCATCACCGAAGAGGGTGAAACACTTGGAACCATCTCTGAGATTTTGACTCCTGGAGCGAATGATGTATGGGTTGTCAAAACGCCTGCAGGTAAAGAAATTCTGCTTCCGGTTATTGATGATGTTGTTCTTGATGTGGATGTTACAGAGAAGCAAGTCAAGGTTCACCTGATGGAAGGGCTGCTATAACATGAAAGTGGATGTATTAACCCTATTCCCGGAAATGTTTGACGGTGTGTTCGGAACCAGCATTCTGGGCAAAGCCCAAACCAAAGGGCTTGTATCTCTGGGAGCAACAAACTTTCGGAATTTTGCGACCAATAAACATAATACAGTTGACGATGCACCTTACGGCGGTGGTGGAGGTATGGTATTAAAGCCAGATCCGATCTTTGCTGCTGTTGAGGATGTATTAGAACAACGGGGCGAAGCGGCGGCAACGATGAAACCGCCACGTATCATTCTAATGTGCCCGCAAGGTGAGACGTTCACACAGAAAAAAGCAGAAGAACTTGTACAAGAAGATCATCTGATTTTTATTTGCGGACATTATGAAGGCTACGATGAGCGTATCCGTGAATTTCTTGTGACGGACGAATTGTCGATTGGTGATTACGTGCTGACGGGTGGCGAACTGCCTGCGATGGTGGCGATTGATAGTATTGTGCGCCTTATTCCGGGTGTACTTGGCAATGAGACAAGTGCTGTTACGGATTCATTCAGTACCGGATTGCTTGAGTACCCGCACTACACACGTCCTCCGGAATTTAGAGGTATGAAGGTGCCCGATATGTTGTTATCTGGACATCATCTGAATATTGAGGCATGGCGCAGGGAGCAATCCTTGCTTCGCACGCTGGAACGTAGACCGGATATGTTGGAGACGGCAGACCTGACGGACAAAGAACGGATTTGGCTAAAGAAGATTCGTTCCGATCGTGAAAAGAATGCAGAGTAATTTGATGATATTTCGTTTGAGTAAGTAAAATAATCTCATTCGAAAGCTTGAAAGACCAGCCTTGTGATATGAAGGTTGGTCTTTTTCTGTATTGAACACTTTTGCCGCTTTGAACATTTTTGCATGTTCCGAAATAGGGTTGTATAAACTGAAAAATTTCTTTATGGTGATCTCAGCTAGAAGCGTATGAAGACGACATGCTGAGGAGGAAGATTATGAATCATCAGCCTTATGAAGTTGGCAGAGTGGATATTAGCGAAGCTGGAGAGCGTTGCAAGATGCTTCTGGGAGATCTAAATGGAGATGGCAGGCTTGAGATGCTGTTGGTGCAGGCAGATGGGGGCATAGACGACCGTTACGTTCCGCATCAGGTATGCTGTTTGTCGGCATATGATCTGGATGGAACATTAATGTGGCAGGTCGGAACACCGGACCCGGATGCAGGTGGTCCAGGATCAGACTATCCCGCTCAGATTGTAGATTGGGATGGGGACGGAAATAATGAAGTGCTGTGTGTAATGAACAAACAATTTCTTATTCTGGACGGAAGAACCGGAGAGATAAAGAAACGTCATGATTTGCCTGGAGAGCAAGCGCATGACTGTCTTATTCTTGCAAACCTGACTGGTGACCAACACACGATGGATATCCTGCTGAAGGATCGGTATAAGACGTTATGGGCATTAGATCACGATTTCAATTTGTTGTGGAAGCATGAAGGCAATATAGGTCATTTTCCGTGGGTCTACGATATCGATGGGGATGGCAAGGATGAAGTGATGGCCGGGTATGACATGCTGGATCATGATGGAACATTATTATGGTCCTGTCAGAATCTTGATGATCACGCAGACTGTATATGGTTTGGCGATGTGGACGAGGACGGGGAGGTTGAAATTGTTATCGGTGGCAGTGTCACGGTGATGATGGATCGGTACGGTAATGAAAAATGGCGTTATGAGGATTCGATTGAATCACAGCATATTGCATTGGGGAAATTTTATAGAGAAAGACAAGGATTACAGATTGCTGGCCTGGATCGGATTATTCGTGGAGATGAGAATGGCAAGGATGGAATGTTTATGCTGGATAGCGACGGAAAGGAACTTTGGAAAGAAGATCGTAAAACGCGTGGATGGTTAACCATTATTGAGCCTGTACGTAACTGGGATGACAGCGGGCTTGACTATATTATGGCTTATCGCCGAGGTGGGGGTGTCCTGCCATCTTTGATCAATGGTAATATGCAAACGGTTGCAACGTTCGGAAAAGATGGCTATGCCTTACATGCCGACTTGTGTCAGAGCGGAAGGGAGCAGGTCATCATCTATGATGCACATGAAGCCGTAATCTATTCCAGCTCAATGAGGGATGTAACCACTCCAACCTCTTTGGACATAAAAAGAGCCCAGCTTCAGCCGAAAAGGCTGTATAGCTCGACTCTTTATCCAGGCGGGGAAGTTTCAATCTAGCTTAATGACTGATCTCTACGACAGGAAGGATTTCCTGTTGGTCTGATTCAGGATGGAGCAATGCAGCCAAATCGGTTCCTGTCGTAACCGTTAATCGTGGGAGCTTCATAGGATTATCCCCAGGTCGAACAAAGCCTGAACGTACGGAAAAGGCCATACGATACCCATTTTGCTGCAGTTGATAGATCATCTGCGTGCTGGTATAACCGAAAGGGTAGGCAAGATACGGCGTATCAATACCAGTTTCTTTCATTAGCTTGACGTCATTATTCAGCAGTTTTGTGTCGAGTCCGACGGGCACGTTGTCGCCGCAACGCATATATCCCTTGTGATGCAGATTATAGGTATGGCTGTTGAACTCAAAGACGTCTTTAGCGGCCTGCATCTCCTGTTTGGAGATAAACGTTTTTTTGGCTGGATCAAAAGCCGAAGGCTGATCCTGAATTTTGCTGCCGATTACAAACAGGGAAGCATGGAAATTATATTTTTTGAGCACAGGGTAGGCTAAAGTATAATTGTTCTGATACCCATCATCAAAGGTGATGACAATAGATTTTTGGGGCAGGGAGATCTGTCCGTTCACGTATTGTTCAAGCTGCTCCAGTGTAATTGTGTTGTAGCCTTCTTCATGCAAATATTTCATGTTTTCTTCGAAGTCTTCCAGATTAATGATCGATTTGTTGTTTGTTTCATGATTATTAATTTTGGGCTGTATGTAATGATACATCAGTACAGGTACTTCAGTAGCTGAACCTTGTGCGATGTGAAAGGTAGCCAGATCAAGTGCAGGTTTGCTGGAATAATCGGAGTGAGACATTAGAAATGCCTTACGTTTGACCATATCCCAGGACGTGCATGCTTTGTGAGACATTGCATTGGTAGGATGAGTTACCGCATACGCATACATTGTAATGGTACAAGTGAGTAATGCGAGTGCAGCAAGAGCAATTTTTTTGAAGTATTTCATAATTCGTTTGGTTCTCCTTTTGCCATTTCATTTCTGCGTGGAATTACATTTAGATGCATCAGCACGTAATCCAACAAGCTATATCATAGACGATCTTTCTTGACAGAAAGTTACAGTATTTTTTCCGTCTAATGCTTGACTTATTCAAGAATACTAATTATTACAATCCATAGGGCGAAGCTTTGATGTGCATAAAGGAATTGTGTAGAAAAGCGCATGGACAGGTGTATTTTAATGGAATTGTAATGAGACTATAATAAAATTCAGGACGTATTTAAGATGAACGTATAACGGATAACGTCTAATTGGAGTAAAGGAAATTAATAAGGATTAAAGGGCATTGAAGAACCAGAGAGTTCTGTCAGCAATTTGTTTATTTTTCCTTGTGTTTTGTTATGGTGCGTGATACAATAAGTCTGTTATGTGGAATACGGCGGTCCTCTATGGATAATGAAGGAGACAAGGTGTTCTCTGGAAGAAGTATGAACGCCTGTACGGAAGGAGGGAGTCATAGATGAATATCGTTCAAGCGATTACACAAGAACAACTTCGTAAGGATATTCCGAGTTTTCGTCCTGGTGACACTTTGAAAGTGCACGTTAAGGTAATCGAGGGAACTCGTGAGCGTATCCAATTGTTCGAAGGTGTTGTGATTAAACGCCGTGGTGGTGGAATCAGTGAGACTTTTACAGTTCGTAAAATTTCTTACGGTGTAGGTGTGGAAAGAGCTTTCCCGCTTCATTCCCCTAAAATCGATAGAATCGAAGTGGCTCGCCGTGGTAAAGTGCGTCGTGCGAAGCTTTATTATCTTCGTGAACTACGCGGTAAAGCAGCGAGAATTAAAGAAATTCGTTAATATAACGGATACCGGGGAGGGCTTGGAGACAAGCCCTTTTCGTTTTTGTCCGGGAAAAGTTGAACCGGAGGTGCACTTCCGAGTAAAATGGTATGGCGGCACACGCGCGAATAGTCCGGGAGGCTTGTGAAATCAGTTATTGAGGGACATTTGAATTGTGGATTAAATGTACTGGTAATGCTTGCGTGTAAGATTACATAACTGATGATGTGTAAAAACTGCTATAACATGTACTGTGAAGAGAGGAAGATCATTAATGGAACAGGAAGTTCAACAGGACCAGGGCAATACTGCCGAAGAGAAAGGCAGTCGATCCAAAAAAGCCAAAAATGAAATTTTCGAATGGCTCAAAGCCATCGTGATCGCACTAGTACTTGTCATTTTGATTCGGTGGTTACTGTTCAAACCGTTTGTTGTGGACGGGCCTTCCATGCAGCCGAATTTTCATACAGGTGAACGTGTGATCGTCAATGAAATTTTATATGATATCAGAGAACCACAGCGCGGAGAAGTAATCGTATTCCACGTTCCAACCGAAGGCCGTGATTTCATTAAACGTGTCATTGCTGTCGCTGGTGATACCGTTGAGGTTCAGGACGATACAGTTCTCGTCAATGGTAAAAAAGTCGATGAGACTTACATTCAGGGAGCAATTGATGCTGCTGAAGCGAACGGTGGAACCTATAACGTGAAGGACTTCCCTAATGAGCAATTCCCGGATGGGAAAGTACCTGAAGGTCATGTTTTTGTAATGGGGGACAACCGTCCGAACAGTACAGATAGCCGTATGATCGGTTATGTGTCACTGACGGATATTGTAGGTCGTGCAGATGTGATTTTCTGGCCGATCGGCGATATCAAATGGATTAACCATTAATATGAATGCAGGATATATAAGCAAAATATAAAGTGTACACCAAAACGTAGAGGGCAGAACTAATCTGGGGATAATAGAAATCTAAGATTGTTTTGCCAGCGAAATGATGCGGTGTGCATGTCGTAGAAAAAGCTTGTATATCAACAAATAATGAGGTGAAGACAAGGTGACGATTCAATGGTTTCCAGGTCATATGACCCGAGCCAGACGCCAGATTCAGGATAAGTTAAAGCTGATTGACGTGGTCATCGAACTGCTGGATGCCCGTCTGCCTGTCTCCAGCCGCAACCCGATGATTGACGAGATTTTACAGGGCAAACCCCGGATGATTTTGTTGAATAAGTCCGACTTGGCGGATGCGAAAGTGACGCAAGAATGGATTGAATATTTCAAAAAAGAGGGAATCACTGCTTTCCCTGTAGATGCTTCAACAGGTACCAACGTGAAAGACATCCCAACGCAAGCGAAGCTTCTCCTTAAAGAAAAAATTGATCGTCAAATAGCTAAAGGGATTAACCCGAGAGCGGTTCGTGGACTGATTGTTGGTATTCCAAACGTGGGTAAATCCACGCTAATTAACCGACTAGCTGGACGGAACATTGCGGCAACGGGAGATCGTCCTGGTGTGACGAAGGGACAACAGTGGATCAAAGTTGGTAAAGAAATGGAACTGCTGGATACCCCGGGTATTCTTTGGCCGAAATTTGAAGATCAAAACGTGGGTTATCGTCTTGCGGTAACAGGTGCAATTAAGGAAGAGATTCTGAATGCAGAAGACATCGCCTTTTTTGGCATCAGTTATCTAATGCGTTATTACTGGGATTCTCTTGAAGAACGCTATGGACTTCAGGAGTTCTCCAAGGATGCGGATGATTCGGACAGCGTTGTTGCGATTATGGAACAGGTTGGTCGTATACGTGGTTGTGTGGTAAGTGGTGGGCGTATCGATTTGGAAAAGGCATCGCGAGCATTTCTGCGTGAATTGCGTGCGGGCAAAATGGGACGTTTCTCTATGGAAGCTCCTTATTAAATAAGAGACAACTGCCGAAAGAAGCGGCCGTTACCGGATTACCGGGAGCGGTCGCTTTTTGCCATACTGGAATTTAAAATAAAGGAACTTTGATTGATCTGGAAGGTGATTCTAGAAAATTGCACTTTATGGGATTGTATTGAACGTATATCTGGGTCTCTTAAATCATGCTATGATGAGTGATGAAGATTTAGCCTGCTCAATGCTGAATATCTTCAATTTAAGCGATCAGATACCGATAAAATAATATCTCATCATCGTATTATCATATATGCTTTACAGAATCTTATTTCTTATTTAATAGGATCTGATACAACAAAAATCGGGAATCTACGTCTATATAATAAAATGATATAAAAGTGATGTGTTGAAGCAAGAGTGGGCAGAGGAGATGACACCGTAATGAATGAAATGAATGAGTTAATTGAATTGACGCAACTGGATGCCCTGGTTGAACCGAAAAAGAAGAAAAAAGAAATGGTGGAGTCCAAAGATCTGCTGATTTATGAGCGTGAATATTGGGAAAGTGGATTTGAAAGTATTGCCGGAATTGATGAAGTGGGACGCGGTTGTTTATTTGGAGATGTAGTAGCGGCAGCCGTTATTTTACCTCGTGATCTGATTTTGGAAGGGGTTAATGATTCCAAGAAATTAACGGAGAAAAAGCGCGATGCATTATATGACATTATAATGGAAAAGGCGTTGTCAGTGGGAATCGGTTATGCAGATGCGGAAACGATTGATCAATTGAATATTAAACAGGCTGCAAGGCTTGCCATGAAACGTGCGGTAGAAGCACTTGAGGGCGTGCCTGACTACCTGTTGGTAGATGCCGAAAAGGTAGATGTGAATATACCGCAGTTGTCCATTATAAAAGGCGATGCAAACAGTCAATCCATTGCGGCAGCATCCATTATTGCGAAGGTTACCCGGGATAGGCTTTGCAAGGAGGATTGGGATACGTTATATCCGGAATATGGTTTATCGATACATAAGGGATATGCAACGAAATTTCATCGTGAACAAATTATGGCTCGTGGTGCTACACCCATGCATCGTCGCAGTTTTCTCGGCAATCTGCTCGGAGAACAGCACACTTTATTTTAATTAAACCATTCACGGAGGGAGGGGTAAGGGTATGAATATAAGTTCCGTGATTCGTGGGCTGCTGGGAGATAGTAAACCGGGAAATGCCAAGCCACTGGAGTTAAAGGAAGGTCAGGTTGTAAGGGGTTCTGTGGTTAGTGTATCCGATGATGGAGCAGATGCGGTTCTTCAGATTCAGGGTGTACAGGTGCGTGCAAAATTAGAAACTCCGCTTCGGCCAGGTGAAACAACACTGCTTCAGGTCCAGCCTCCAGGTGAAAATGGCGTAACGGTAATGAAACCGCTGACGGGTACATTGGCAGAACTGCCACAGGCATCTTTGAACAATTTGCTTCAGGAGGTAGGTTTGCCAGATACCAAGGGGAATCGGGAACTGCTGTTAGCTATGCAGCGAAGCGGATTACCTTTGACCAAGGATAATGTAGCCATGGTTCAAAATATGATGACAACCAAACCTGCACAGGTGCCTGTTGAAGAATGGGTGCAGGCAACAGGTATTGCTTTTCAGCGTGGTCTTCCGGTTACAGCGGAAACGGTAAAGGGTCTACATCAAGCTGTTTTTGGCCCGCCACTACATCAGTTGTTGAAGGGTTTGGCTGAACAGCTGGAGTCCATGCTGACACAAACCGCGGGTAAAACGCTGCCGACTGGTGAACAGGCAGCTACGGTTAAGAATAACATTATGGCTGGAGTGCCTGTACCGTTAAACGGAGAGCTGGCGGGAGAAACGGTAGCTGCGTCAGGCAGTAACCGTCAGGTAGGAGGGGCAACCGGATTGTCCGCGCAACTCGTGCCTGGTGCAGTCGCTGGTGATGCTCAAATGGCAGATGGATCTGTGGATACTGCTGGTGGCGCGGTTAAAGGCAATGGACAGACTGGTGCAGGAAATGCAGAGAATGCTGGGCTTAAAGCAGGGGCCAGCCATGTTGAAACTGCTGGCAAGGTGGGTACAGGTATTCCGGCAGGAACTGGAATACCTGGTGAGAGCCCGCGTGCAGCTGA